>NZ_JYGP01000002.1:0-301896 GCF_000960005.1 Streptococcus mitis
ATAACCCCCAGAGAGGCATGTCCTCTCTTTTTTGTGCAGTTGAGACGGTGTAGGGAACAGAATGGGGGAAATGGGACAAAAGTGTTTCTGAATCTGTTAGACTGTATCTAGAAAAGGGGACGTTATGTTTAAAGAATTATATGAAGAAGTCCAGGGGATTGTATATAAGTGTAGAAATGAATATTACCTTCATTTATGGGATCTATCGGATTGGGACCAAGAGGGGATGATTTGCTTACATGAATTGATTAGTAGAGAAGAAGAGCTGGCAGAAGATATTCCTCGTTTACGTAAATACTTCAAAACAAAGTTCCGTAATCGAATTTTAGACCATATCCGTAAACAAGAAAGCCAGAAGCGTAGATATGATAAAGAACCTTATGAAGAAGTAGGTGAGATTAGTCATCGTATCAGTGAGGGAGGTCTGTGTCTAGATGATTATTATCTCTTTCATGAGACACTAAGAGATTATAGAAACAAACAAAGTAAAGACAAACAAGAAGAGTTAGAACGCGTCTTAAGAAATGAACGCTTTCGAGGACGTCAAAAAGTGTTAAGAGACTTACGTATTGTGTTTAAAGAGTTTGACATCCGTACTCAATAGGAAGTCATACAAAAAAGATAAAAAGTTTAAAAAAGTAGTTGACAAAGTATGAAAAGTCGGTATAATAGTAAGAGTTGAAAATAACTCTGGTCCGTTGGTCAAGGGGTTAAGACACCGCCTTTTCACGGCGGTAACACGGGTTCGAATCCCGTACGGACTATGGTATGTTGTGGTTGTGGCACTTGATGAAAAAAGATTAAAAAAGTTTCAAAAAAGTGTTGACAAGCGAAAGCGACTGTGATATACTAATATAGTTGTCGCTTGAGAGAAGCGAGTGACAAAGACCTTTGAAAACTGAACAAGACGAACCAATGTGCAGGGCACTACAACTAAGGTTGTAGTACTGAACAATGAAAAAACAATAAATCTGTCAGTGACAGAAATGAGTGAGAACTCAAACTTTTAATGAGAGTTTGATCCTGGCTCAGGACGAACGCTGGCGGCGTGCCTAATACATGCAAGTAGAACGCTGAAGGAGGAGCTTGCTCTTCTGGATGAGTTGCGAACGGGTGAGTAACGCGTAGGTAACCTGCCTGGTAGCGGGGGATAACTATTGGAAACGATAGCTAATACCGCATAATAGTAGATGTTGCATGACATTTGCTTAAAAGGTGCAATTGCATCACTACCAGATGGACCTGCGTTGTATTAGCTAGTTGGTGGGGTAACGGCTCACCAAGGCGACGATACATAGCCGACCTGAGAGGGTGATCGGCCACACTGGGACTGAGACACGGCCCAGACTCCTACGGGAGGCAGCAG
This sequence comes from Streptococcus mitis, assembly GCF_000960005.1. GTDB lineage: Bacteria > Bacillota > Bacilli > Lactobacillales > Streptococcaceae > Streptococcus > Streptococcus mitis_CK. The sequence continues at coordinate 1,367 of NZ_JYGP01000002.1, forward strand.
TAGGGAATCTTCGGCAATGGACGGAAGTCTGACCGAGCAACGCCGCGTGAGTGAAGAAGGTTTTCGGATCGTAAAGCTCTGTTGTAAGAGAAGAACGAGTGTGAGAGTGGAAAGTTCACACTGTGACGGTATCTTACCAGAAAGGGACGGCTAACTACGTGCCAGCAGCCGCGGTAATACGTAGGTCCCGAGCGTTGTCCGGATTTATTGGGCGTAAAGCGAGCGCAGGCGGTTAGATAAGTCTGAAGTTAAAGGCTGTGGCTTAACCATAGTACGCTTTGGAAACTGTTTAACTTGAGTGCAAGAGGGGAGAGTGGAATTCCATGTGTAGCGGTGAAATGCGTAGATATATGGAGGAACACCGGTGGCGAAAGCGGCTCTCTGGCTTGTAACTGACGCTGAGGCTCGAAAGCGTGGGGAGCAAACAGGATTAGATACCCTGGTAGTCCACGCCGTAAACGATGAGTGCTAGGTGTTAGACCCTTTCCGGGGTTTAGTGCCGTAGCTAACGCATTAAGCACTCCGCCTGGGGAGTACGACCGCAAGGTTGAAACTCAAAGGAATTGACGGGGGCCCGCACAAGCGGTGGAGCATGTGGTTTAATTCGAAGCAACGCGAAGAACCTTACCAGGTCTTGACATCCCTCTGACCGCTCTAGAGATAGAGCTTTCCTTCGGGACAGAGGTGACAGGTGGTGCATGGTTGTCGTCAGCTCGTGTCGTGAGATGTTGGGTTAAGTCCCGCAACGAGCGCAACCCCTATTGTTAGTTGCCATCATTCAGTTGGGCACTCTAGCGAGACTGCCGGTAATAAACCGGAGGAAGGTGGGGATGACGTCAAATCATCATGCCCCTTATGACCTGGGCTACACACGTGCTACAATGGCTGGTACAACGAGTCGCAAGCCGGTGACGGCAAGCTAATCTCTTAAAGCCAGTCTCAGTTCGGATTGTAGGCTGCAACTCGCCTACATGAAGTCGGAATCGCTAGTAATCGCGGATCAGCACGCCGCGGTGAATACGTTCCCGGGCCTTGTACACACCGCCCGTCACACCACGAGAGTTTGTAACACCCGAAGTCGGTGAGGTAACCGTAAGGAGCCAGCCGCCTAAGGTGGGATAGATGATTGGGGTGAAGTCGTAACAAGGTAGCCGTATCGGAAGGTGCGGCTGGATCACCTCCTTTCTAAGGAAAAGGAACTGCGCATTGGTCTTGTTTAGTCTTGAGAGGTCTTGTGGGGCCTTAGCTCAGCTGGGAGAGCGCCTGCTTTGCACGCAGGAGGTCAGCGGTTCGATCCCGCTAGGCTCCATTGGTGAGAGATCACCAAGTAATGCACATTGAAAATTGAATATCTATATCAAATAGTAACAAGAAAATAAACCGAAAACGCTGTAGTATTAATAAGAGTTTATGACTGAAAGGTCAGAAAAATAAGGTTAAGTTAATAAGGGCGCACGGTGGATGCCTTGGCACTAGGAGCCGAAGAAGGACGTGACAAACGACGATATGCCTTGGGTAGCTGTAAGTAAGCGATGATCCAGGGATTTCCGAATGGGGGAACCCAACAGGTACTACCTGTTACCCGCATCTGTTAAGGATGTGAGGAGGAAGACGCAGTGAACTGAAACATCTAAGTAGCTGCAGGAAGAGAAAGCAAAAGCGATTGCCTTAGTAGCGGCGAGCGAAACGGCAGGAGGGCAAACCGAAGAGTTTACTCTTCGGGGTTGTAGGACTGCAATGTGGACTCAAAGATTATAGAAGAATGATTTGGGAAGATCAGCCAAAGAGAGTAATAGCCTCGTATTTAAAATAGTCTTTGTACCTAGCAGTATCCTGAGTACGGCGGGACACGTGAAATCCCGTCGGAATCTGGGAGGACCATCTCCCAACCCTAAATACTCCCTAGTGACCGATAGTGAACCAGTACCGTGAGGGAAAGGTGAAAAGCACCCCGGGAGGGGAGTGAAATAGAACCTGAAACCGTGTGCCTACAACAAGTTCGAGCCCGTTAATGGGTGAGAGCGTGCCTTTTGTAGAATGAACCGGCGAGTTACGTTATGATGCGAGGTTAAGTTGAAGAGACGGAGCCGTAGGGAAACCGAGTCTGAATAGGGCGAATTAGTATTATGACGTAGACCCGAAACCATGTGACCTACCCATGAGCAGGTTGAAGGTGCGGTAAGACGCACTGGAGGACCGAACCAGGGCACGTTGAAAAGTGCTTGGATGACTTGTGGGTAGCGGAGAAATTCCAAACGAACTTGGAGATAGCTGGTTCTCTCCGAAATAGCTTTAGGGCTAGCGTCGACATAAAGATTCTTGGAGGTAGAGCACTGTTTGGGTGAGGGGTCCATCCCGGATTACCAATCTCAGATAAACTCCGAATGCCAATGAATTATGGTCGGCAGTCAGACTGCGAGTGCTAAGATCCGTAGTCGAAAGGGAAACAGCCCAGACCACCAGCTAAGGTCCCAAAATAATTGTTAAGTGGAAAAGGATGTGGGGTTGCACAGACAACTAGGATGTTAGCTTAGAAGCAGCTATTCATTCAAAGAGTGCGTAATAGCTCACTAGTCGAGTGACCCTGCGCCGAAAATGTACCGGGGCTAAAACAATTTACCGAAGCTGTGGATACCTTTATAGGTATGGTAGGAGAGCGTTCTATGTGTGATGAAGGTATACCGTGAGGAGTGCTGGAACGCATAGAAGTGAGAATGCCGGTATGAGTAGCGAAAGACAGGTGAGAATCCTGTCCACCGTAAGACTAAGGTTTCCAGGGGAAGGCTCGTCCGCCCTGGGTTAGTCGGGACCTAAGGAGAGACCGAAAGGTGTATCCGATGGACAACAGGTTGATATTCCTGTACTAGAGTATGTAGTGATGGAGGGACGCAGTAGGCTAACTAAAGCAGACGATTGGAAGAGTCTGTCTAAGCAGTGAGGTGTGAACTGAGTCAAATGCTTAGTTCTATAACATTGAGCTGTGATGGGGAGCGAAGTTTAGTAGCGAAGTTAGTGACGTCACACTGCCAAGAAAAGCTTCTAGCGTTTAAACATACTCTACCCGTACCGCAAACCGACACAGGTAGTCGAGGCGAGTAGCCTCAGGTGAGCGAGAGAACTCTCGTTAAGGAACTCGGCAAAATGACCCCGTAACTTCGGGAGAAGGGGTGCTGACTTTACGTCAGCCGCAGTGAATAGGCCCAAGCAACTGTTTATCAAAAACACAGCTCTCTGCTAAATCGTAAGATGATGTATAGGGGGTGACGCCTGCCCGGTGCTGGAAGGTTAAGAGGAGTGCTTAGCGCAAGCGAAGGTATGAATTGAAGCCCCAGTAAACGGCGGCCGTAACTATAACGGTCCTAAGGTAGCGAAATTCCTTGTCGGGTAAGTTCCGACCCGCACGAAAGGCGTAATGATTTGGGCACTGTCTCAACGAGAGACTCGGTGAAATTTTAGTACCTGTGAAGATGCAGGTTACCCGCGACAGGACGGAAAGACCCCATGGAGCTTTACTGCAGTTTGATATTGAGTGTCTGTACCACATGTACAGGATAGGTAGGAGTCTATGAGATCGGGACGCCAGTTTCGAAGGAGACGTTGTTGGGATACTACCCTTGTGTTATGGCCACTCTAACCCAGATAGGTGATCCCTATCGGAGACAGTGTCTGACGGGCAGTTTGACTGGGGCGGTCGCCTCCTAAAAGGTAACGGAGGCGCCCAAAGGTTCCCTCAGAATGGTTGGAAATCATTCGCAGAGTGTAAAGGTATAAGGGAGCTTGACTGCGAGAGCTACAACTCGAGCAGGGACGAAAGTCGGGCTTAGTGATCCGGTGGTTCCGTATGGAAGGGCCATCGCTCAACGGATAAAAGCTACCCTGGGGATAACAGGCTTATCTCCCCCAAGAGTTCACATCGACGGGGAGGTTTGGCACCTCGATGTCGGCTCGTCGCATCCTGGGGCTGTAGTCGGTCCCAAGGGTTGGGCTGTTCGCCCATTAAAGCGGCACGCGAGCTGGGTTCAGAACGTCGTGAGACAGTTCGGTCCCTATCCGTCGCGGGCGTAGGAAATTTGAGAGGATCTGCTCCTAGTACGAGAGGACCAGAGTGGACTTACCGCTGGTGTACCAGTTGTCTTGCCAAAGGCATCGCTGGGTAGCTATGTAGGGAAGGGATAAACGCTGAAAGCATCTAAGTGTGAAACCCACCTCAAGATGAGATTTCCCATGATTTTATATCAGTAAGAGCCCTGAGAGATGATCAGGTAGATAGGTTAGAAGTGGAAGTGTGGCGACACATGTAGCGGACTAATACTAATAGCTCGAGGACTTATCCAAAGTAACTGAGAATATGAAAGCGAACGGTTTTCTTGGTTTGAATAGATATTCAATTTTGAGTAGGTATTACTCAGAGTTAAGTGACGATAGCCTAGGAGATACACCTGTACCCATGCCGAACACAGAAGTTAAGCCCTAGAACGCCGGAAGTAGTTGGGGGTTGCCCCCTGTGAGATATGGAAGTCGCTTAGCTCTAGGGAGTTTAGCTCAGCTGGGAGAGCATCTGCCTTACAAGCAGAGGGTCAGCGGTTCGATCCCGTTAACTCCCATAGGTCCCGTAGTGTAGCGGTTATCACGTCGCCCTGTCACGGCGAAGATCGCGGGTTCGATTCCCGTCGGGACCGTTAGAATAACGTAAGTTATTTTAGACTCGTTAGCTCAGTTGGTAGAGCAATTGACTTTTAATCAATGGGTCACTGGTTCGAGCCCAGTACGGGTCATATATGCGGGTTTGGCGGAATTGGCAGACGCACCAGATTTAGGATCTGGCGCTTAACGGCGTGGGGGTTCAAGTCCCTTAACCCGCATTAAGATATAATAAATGAGCCGGCTTAGCTCAGTTGGTAGAGCATCTGATTTGTAATCAGAGGGTCGCGTGTTCAAGTCATGTAGCCGGCATTTTTAGATAGAAGAAAACAGTGCGAACGTAGTTCAGTGGTAGAACACCACCTTGCCAAGGTGGGGGTCGCGGGTTCGAATCCCGTCGTTCGCTTAGAGAGGCCGGGGTGGCGGAACTGGCAGACGCACAGGACTTAAAATCCTGCGATTGGTAACGATCGTACCGGTTCGATTCCGGTCCTCGGCATAATATAATGAGCACCCTTAGCTCAACTGGATAGAGTACCTGACTACGAATCAGGCGGTTAGAGGTTCGACTCCTCTAGGGTGCATTTTTCTATTTAACTCGGGAAGTAGCTCAGCTTGGTAGAGTACTTGGTTTGGGACCAAGGTGTCGCAGGTTCGAATCCTGTCTTCCCGATATATGGCGGTGTAGCTCAGCTGGCTAGAGCGTCCGGTTCATACCCGGGAGGTCGGGGGTTCGATCCCCTTCGCCGCTATAAAGATCTTGTTGGACCTTTAGCTCAGCTGGTTAGAGCTCTCGGCTCATAACCGAGTGGTCGTAGGTTCAAGTCCTACAAGGTCCATTTGAATAATATGGAGGATTACCCAAGTCCGGCTGAAGGGAACGGTCTTGAAAACCGTCAGGCGTGTAAAAGCGTGCGTGGGTTCGAATCCCACATCCTCCTTTTGTATTAACGCGGGATGGAGCAGCTCGGTAGCTCGTCGGGCTCATAACCCGAAGGTCGTAGGTTCAAATCCTGCTCCCGCAATAAGGCTCGGTAGCTCAGTTGGTAGAGCAATGGATTGAAGCTCCATGTGTCGGCGGTTCGATTCCGTCTCGCGCCATTTTTATTAATAGTATGTATGCGGGTGTAGTTTAGTGGTAAAACTACAGCCTTCCAAGCTGTTGTCGCGAGTTCGATTCTCGTCACCCGCTTTGAACTTTGTTCAAATTACCAAGTTTTTAACTTGGGCGCGTAGCTCAGGTGGTTAGAGCGCACGCCTGATAAGCGTGAGGTCGGTGGTTCGAGTCCACTCGTGCCCATTAATTGGAGAATTACTCAAGAGGCTGAAGAGGACGGTTTGCTAAATCGTTAGGTCGGGTAACTGGCGCAAGGGTTCGAATCCCTTATTCTCCGTTTGAATGAGGGTTTATAACTCTCTTTTTTTGTATTTTTAAGAATAGTAGAATAAAAACTTTAGATTTGTAAAACTTAATTGGATTACTTATCTGAAGTTTTTTTGCGCTCTTTGTCAACTGTAGTGGGTTGAAGAAAAGCTAAAATCTTTATATATTGTCGATTTTATGGTTGTGCTAGTTTATTATTACTTCCAACCCTTGAGTGAAATTTCTCCGCTATTTAGCCAAATTTCTTTTCCGTTATCACATTGAACTAAAAGTTTACCACTTTCAGAGATGTCTTTAGCAAGTCCCTTGTGGTCTTTTTGATCTAGTGTGAAAGTAACTTCTTTTCCTAGAACGAATGACTGTTTTTTGTAAAGGTATAATAGCTCTTCTGCAGGTGTTTCGAAGAAAGCACGCCATATTTCAATGATTAATTCATTTCTGGTAATAGGTGCTGGAGCTTTGAATAAACTAGCAGCTTTTTCTTTTAATTCTTGAGGGAAGTCTTTAATAGTAAAGTTGATCCCTACTCCAATAATGATATCTGTGACTAGGCCTGTTTCTACAGACGTCATTGCCTCAGTAAGGATTCCTCCAATTTTATGATTGTTTAGGTAGATATCATTGACCCATTTTATGTCGACATCTATTAAAGTTAGGTTCTTAATGGCTTTGTAGACAGCTCCTGCTACAAGTAGTGTGTAGGATGGTAATTTGTCATAGGGAAGATTTGGTTTAAGATGGAGGGTCATATAAATGCCACCTTGTGGTGAGTAGAAAGAACGTTGAAATCGACCTCGGCCTGCTGTTTGATAGGAAGCTAGATAGAGGGTGTTTGTTTCATATCCTCTATCTATTGCTTCTTTTGCATCAATTTGGGTAGATTTAGTTTCTGACTTAAAATTAACGGTAATTGGGAGATTTTCTTGTATAAGGTCTGGCAGGAGAAGATCTCCATTCAATAGTTTATAGCCCCTATTTTTTATGCTATCAATTTCAATACCTTCTTGTTCTAGCCGCTTGATGGCTTTCCAAATTGATGTTCGGCTTAAGGATAGTTCTTCAGCAATTTTTTCTCCGCTGATATAGTCGGTTTCTTTTGTCAGAATCTGGTAGACAGCTTGGTAGGATTTCATAGTGTTTCCTTTCTTACTAGTTGGTATTGAGAATATTCTTTTCTTGTATGACTTGGAGTCTGATTGAAGTATTGTTTATAAGCTTTTGAAAAATGGAGTGGATCTGAAAAACCTACCGAATATGCAATTACTTTGATAGACTCTTGGGTATTTTCGAGAAGCTGTTTAGCTCGGTGCATTCGAACATAGAGTAAGTATTCTTTGGGTGATAAGGTATTAAATTCTTTGAATACGCTTGATAAGTAGCTTCTGTGAACGGATAGTTCTTTTGCTAAATCTTGAATTGTAAGTGATTGAGGATAGTGACTATCAATTAATCTTTTGCATTCAAGATAGAGTTGGTAGGTTGATGAAATATTCTTTTTTTTCTGATTGGGAGCAATAGTTCCCAGATGAAACATCAGTTCATGGAGTTGTCCCATGATATGGAGTTGAGCTAATTCATTTGATTTGGTAATCTGAGCGAAGCGGACAATGTCTGAGATGAGTTTTGCAGTGGTCTGGGTATGACAAGTTTCAGATTGGATGAGATAGGATTGATCAGAAATTTGAGAAAGAGCAAAATAGTCAGGAGCTTTCCCTCCAGTGATTCCTAACCAGTAGTAGGCCCAAGGTTCTTTACTATCTGCTTGATAAAAGGTTAGTTCCTCTGGTTTTAATAGAAAGAAATCTCCTTCTTTTAAATCAACAATTTTACCTTTGTAATGAAATTTTCCTTGTCCTTTGGTAATGTAATGTAGGACGTATGTATCTCGAATTGCTGGACCAAAAGAGTAATTAGGTTTGCATTCCTCATATCCATAAAAGCTTAGGGAAAGGTCAATTGTTCCAGTCTGGTATTCTGAAAAAACTAGCATGTGCCACCTCCTACCTAACATTTTACCATATTCTTGAGACATTTTTCTATTTTAGAAAGCGATTACAGATGATAAAATATAGTCAATAAAGTGATGAGGTGAAGTAAATGGGAGTTAGGATAGAGAATAATCTATTTTATGTTGAGAGTAAAAATCTAAGTTTGATTATTGAAAATCGAAATGGCTACTTACTTTTGAAACATTTAGGAAAGACTATTAAGAACTATAAAGGTTCCAACAGTGTTTATGAACGAGACCATGCCTTTTCAGGAAATCCAACGGCTACTAATCGAACCTTTAGTTTAGATACTCAACGTCAAATTTTTGGACAACATGGTTTGGGTGACTTTAGAAAACCAACTTTACAGGTTCAGCATGATGCAACTGAAGTAACAGACTTTCGATTTGTAGAAGCAAAGATTTTAAAAGGTCAGAATGGTCCACAGGGCTTACCGTCTCCACATAGCATGGACGATACAGAGACTCTTGTCTTAATGTTAGAAGATTCTAAGGCTCAACTTAGTCTGAATTTGTATTATACTGCTTTTAATAATGATTCGACAATTGCTAGCTACAGTAAATTGGAAAATAATAGTAATCAGGAAGTTGTCATCCATAAAGATTTTTCTTTTATGGCTGATGTTCCAGCTGCAGATTACGAAATCGTAACTCTGCAGGGTGCTTATGCTCGTGAAAAGACTGTCAGACGTCAACAGGTAGAACAAGGAATCTTTTCGATTAGTTCGAACCGTGGGGCTTCTGGGCATGCTCAAACACCAGCTCTTCTCTTATGTGATCAAGGAGTCACAGAGGATGCTGGAAATGTGTTTGCTATTCAACTAATGTATAGTGGAAACTTTGAAGCTTTTGTTCAAAAGAATCAATTGAATGAAGTTCGGCTGGCTATTGGAATTAATCCGGAAAATTTTTCTTGGAAGTTAGACCCTGAGGGAAACTTCGAAACACCAGTAGCTTTAATGACCTATTCAGATAAGGGATTAACTGGTGTTAGCCATGAAAGTCAGAATTTTATACTGAAGCACATTATGCCAAGTAAATTTTTTACAAAAGAACGCCCAATTCTAATTAATAACTGGGAAGCTACTTACTTTGATTTTCAGAGAGAAAAACTGTTAGAGTTAGCAGATGAAGCTAAGAAAGTTGGCATTGAACTTTTTGTATTAGATGATGGTTGGTTTGGCAATCGTTTTGATGATAATCGTGCTTTAGGTGATTGGGTTGTTAATGAGAAAAAACTGGGTGGAAGTCTAGAAAGTCTGATTTCAGCTATCCATGAAAGAGGTTTGCAGTTTGGGCTTTGGTTAGAACCTGAGATGATTTCTGTAGATAGCGATTTGTATCGTAAACATCCTGACTGGGCTATTCAGGTTCCAGGATATGAACATACCTATTCTAGAAATCAATTAGTACTTAATCTTGCCAATACTCAGGTAGTAGAATACTTGAAAAATGTCTTAGATCAACTCCTATCTTATCATGAGATTGACTACATCAAATGGGATATGAATCGTAATATTACTAAGCTAGGGAATGGATCTAACTATCTAGAGACACAGATGCAATCTCATCAGTACATGCTGGGGCTTTACGAACTCGTTTCTTATCTGACAGAGAAGCACAGCTATATTCTCTTTGAGTCCTGCTCTGGTGGTGGTGGACGAAATGATCTTGGTATGATGCGTTATTTCCCACAAGTCTGGGCTAGTGATAATACTGATGCTATTGCACGTTTGCCAATTCAATACGGTTCATCCTATCTCTATCCAACCATTTCTATGGGGGCTCATGTGTCAGCAGTACCGAATCATCAGATGGGGCGAACGACACCATTAGAAACACGTGGCCATGTAGCAATGATGGGAAATTTGGGATATGAGCTTGATTTGACAAGTTTATCAGATGAAGAGAAAGCTGAGATTGCTAATCAGGTGAACTTGTATAAAGAATTACGACCAGTAGTTCAGTTAGGACAACAGTATAGACTAATTAATCCTGATACTGCATCCAATGAAGCAGCTGTACAATTTAATTACAAAAATCAAACGGTTGTAACCTATGTACGCGTTTTATCAGTTGTAGAGACCATGGAAACAACTTTAAAATTAAAAAATTTGGTTGAAGAGGGACTGTATGAATTACAGGAAAATGGAGTAGTTTACTCAGGTGCAGAACTCATGTATGCAGGTTTAACTGTTATCTTATCCCAGGGAGATTTTTTGAGTAAACAGTATATTTTTAGAAGACTATAATAAAGGTGTATAAATTTATAAAGGAGGCTTTCCAATGAAATGGTATAAGAAAGCAGGTTTTCTTTTAGTAGCTGGGGCTAGTTTACTAGGCCTAGCAGCTTGTAGTCAGAATGATCAATCTACTGATGGAAAGGTAACGATTGAATTTTTTAACCAGAAGACCGAAATGGCGGATACTTTGCAAAAAATTGTAGATAATTTTGAAAAGGATCATCCTACTATTGATGTAAAACTGACGACTGTTCCGGCAGCTGGAATTGTTCTGAAGACTCGGATTTTATCAGGAGATGTTCCAGATATTGTTAATATTTATCCTCAAAATATGGATTTTCAGGAGTGGGCAAAAGCAGGTTACTTTGCAGATATGACAGGGAAATCTTATCTTGAGAACATTAAGAATGACTATGCAGAAAAGTATGCAATCAATAACAAGATTTATAGTGTGCCTTTAACTGCTAACCTTTATGGAATTTATTACAATAAAACAAAGTTTAAAGAATTAGGACTTGAGGAACCAAAGACTTTTAAAGAGTTTCAAGAGATTGTTAAAAAGATAAAAGATAGTGGGAATTCTCCGTTTGCAGTTGCAGGCAATGAAGGATGGACATTAAACGGTTATCACCAACTTTCTCTCATTACCATTACAGGCAGTGGAGACGCAGCTAATAACTATCTTCGCTTTTCAAAACCAAATGCTATTTCTGTAGATGATGCTATTTTAAAAGCAGATGCAGAACGACTAGATTTGTTGGCGGATAATGCTCAAGATGGATGGCGTGGTGCCTCTTATAATGATGCGGTGGTAGCATTCTCGAATGAAAAAGCCTTGATGATGCCACAAGGATCATGGGCATTAGCGGCAATTAATCAACAGGATCCAAAATTTGATGTGGGGATGTTTGCCTTCCCAGGAGAAGAAGTAGGAAAAGAAGTCACTGTTGGTGCAGGGGACATGGCATTATCAACTTCAGCTACTACCAAACATCCTAAAGAAACCGAAGAATTTATCAGCTATATGACTAGTTCAAAAGCTATGCAAGCATATTATGATGTGGATGGATCACCAGTTGCAGTGAAAGGTGTACAGGAAAAAGAAGATTCAGCACTTGCAGAGATTTCTAAACTAGCATTTACGGATAAACATTATGTTTGGTTGGGCCAACACTGGAATTCTGAAGAAGATTTTTTCAATCTAAGTGCAGGTTACTTGATGGATAAAAATCTGAAAAATATGGCAAACAATCTCAATGCTTTCTTTAATCCAATGAAGGCAGATTTGGACTAGAATAGGAGTTAAGATGATATGGCTATTCGAAAATTTTTAAATAAATACTGGGGTTGGACTTTTTTGCTCATCCCGCTTGCATTACAAGCTATCTTCTTTTACTTTCCGATGGTACAAGGTGCTTTCTATAGTTTGACTAACTGGACTGGATTGACCTATAATTATAAATTTGTTGGTCTGAATAACTACAAATTGCTGATGATTGATGGGAAATTCTTCACAGCCATTGCTTTTACTTTGATTTTAACCCTGGCATTGATTATTGGAGAGATTACAATTGGGATGGTTGTCGCTCGAGCCTTAAATTCTAAGATGAAAGGGCAGACCTTCTTTAGAGCATGGTTCTTTTTCCCGGCGGTTTTGTCTGGTTTGACAGTTTCCTTGATTTTTAAACAATTCTTCAACTATGGTCTTCCAACGATTGGAAAAATTTTAGGGATTAGTTTTTTACAAGAAAGTCTATTAGGAACACCAATTGGAGCGGTAGTGGCAACTATTTTTGTTCTTCTATGGCAAGGAGTAGCAATGCCAATTATTCTCTTTCTTGCTGGTCTTCAGAGTATTCCAAGTGATATTTTGGAGGCAGCATCAATTGATGGTGCAACAAGCAAACAAACTTTTTGGAAGATTGAATTACCATATTTGCTACCAACGATTTCTATGGTTTTTATCCTAGCTCTTAAGTCTGGTTTGACTGCCTTTGACCAAATTTTTGCCTTGACGAGTGGTGGTCCAAATAATGCTACAACGTCTCTTGGTCTTTTAGTCTACAACTATGCCTTCAAGAGTAATCAATATGGATATGCGAATGCAATTGCCTTGATTTTATTCTTAATTATTGGAATTGTTTCTCTTATCCAAATCAAACTATCAAAGAAATTTGAAATCTAATTGGGGAGTCCTACACATGAAAAAAGAAGAAAAATTGAATCAGTTTTGGAAGTATGTCCTCTTGATAGTAGGTGGTATTCTCATACTTGTTCCTTTGTTGGTAACGGTTTTTAGTTCCTTCAAGACAACCAAGGATATCATGAATCATTTCTTTGGTTTGCCCAATCCTTTTACATTAAGCAATTATGAACGATTGGTTTCGGATGGGATTGGAGGCTATTTCTGGAATTCAGCTGTTATTACGGTGTTATCATTGATTGTAGTAGCCTTCTTTATACCAGCTGCAGCCTATTCCATTGCTCGAAATATGTCCAAGAAAAAAGCCTTTGCAATTATGTATTCGCTCTTGATCTTAGGGATATTTGTTCCATTTCAGGTGATTATGATTCCTATCACAGTTATGATGAGCAAACTCGGCCTGGCAAATATGTGGGGGTTGGTACTACTTTATCTAACTTATGCAATTCCACAGACCCTCTTCTTGTATGTTGGTTATATTAAAATCAGTGTACCAGATAGTTTAGATGAAGCTGCAGAAATTGATGGGGCTGATCGATTTACAACTTACCGTCGAATTATCTTTCCAATGCTGAAGCCCATGCATGCTACAACCTTGATTATCAATGCATTATGGTTCTGGAATGACTTTATGTTGCCATTGTTAATTTTGAATAAGGATTCCAAGATGTGGACTTTGCCTCTCTTCCAGTACAACTACCAAGGTCAGTATTTTAATGACTATGGGCCAAGCTTTGCATCCTATATTGTGGGAATTTTAACAATTACTGTCGTCTACCTCATCTTCCAAAAACATATTATTTCAGGAATGAGCAACGGAGCGGTGAAATAAGATACAAAGGGACGATTCAGCTTGCTGAAAATTTCTGTAGAAAAATAGGAAATTGACGTAGTGTGCTTGCACACAAGAAGATTTATCTTTTTTCCTAAGAAATTAGTCCCGTGTTCAATTCCGTATACGAAGGGACGATTCAGCTTGTTGATTTCAATCGTACCCTATGAAGCAATTCTTAAAATACATAAACTCATAAAAGCCAAGTCATATGAGACTTGGCTTCAATTAGAAAAAGGAGAGTAATGATGCCAATTCAGAATAAAACTATGTTGATTACCTATTCAGATAGTCTTGGAAATAATCTTAAAGACCTATATGATAATTTGGAAGAGCATTTTGGAGATGCTATTGGAGGAGTTCACCTTCTACCATTTTTCCCATCAACAGGTGATCGTGGATTTGCGCCAGTTGACTACGACGAAGTGGACTCAGCTTTTGGTGATTGGGAGGATGTTAAGCGTTTAGGTGAGAAATATTATCTTATGTTTGATTTTATGATTAATCATATTTCTCGTCAATCTAAGTATTATAAGGACTATCAAGAAAAACATGAAGCCAGTGAATTTAAAGATCTCTTTTTAAACTGGGATAAGTTTTGGCCAGAAAACCGTCCGACACAGTCTGATGTAGATTTAATATACAAGCGTAAGGATCGTGCACCAAAGCAAGAGATTGTTTTTGAAGATGGGTCAGTGGAACATTTGTGGAATACCTTTGGTGAGGAGCAGATTGATCTTGATGTGACCAAAGAAGTAACTATGGAATTTATCCGTAAGACTATTCAGCACTTGGCAAGTAATGGGTGTGATTTGATTCGTCTAGATGCCTTTGCTTATGCAGTGAAGAAATTGGATACTAATGATTTCTTTGTGGAACCAGATATTTGGGATTTATTGGACAAAGTTCGAGATATCGCTGCTGAGTATGGGACAGAGCTCTTACCTGAGATTCATGAACATTATTCGATTCAGTTTAAAATAGCGGATCACGATTACTATGTTTACGATTTTGCTCTTCCAATGGTGACACTTTATACTCTTTACAGTTCAAGAACAGAGCGTTTGGCCAAGTGGTTAAAGATGAGCCCAATGAAGCAATTTACGACGCTAGACACCCATGATGGGATTGGAGTAGTAGATGTCAAGGATATCCTGACCGATGAGGAGATTGACTATGCTTCAAATGAACTCTATAAGGTTGGAGCAAATGTCAAACGTAAGTACTCCAGTGCCGAGTATAACAATTTAGATATCTACCAAATCAATTCAACCTATTATTCTGCGCTTGGAGATGATGATATCAAGTATTTTCTCGCTCGTCTAATTCAAGCTTGTGCTCCAGGTATTCCTCAGATTTACTATGTGGGGCTACTAGCAGGAAAGAATGACTTGAAACTATTAGAAGAAACTAAAGAAGGTCGAAATATTAATCGTCATTACTATAGCAATGAGGAAATAGCAGAAGAAGTTCAACGTCCTGTGGTGAAGTCTCTTCTCAATCTATTTTCTTTCCGTAATCAATCAGAGGCCTTTGATTTAGAAGGAACTATTGACGTTGAAACACCAACAGCCCACAGCATTGTAATAAAACGTCAAAATAAAGATAAGTCCGTAACAGCAGTAGCAGAAATTGATTTGCAAAATCAGACTTATCGGGTAATTGAGAACGGAATTGAAGTAACATTTTGAAGCCTTGATATGGTTGATAAAATAGGGTTTTTATTTTAGAAAACGTTTCCTTTGTTTTCAAATTGCTAAAAAAGTGGTACAATATAGGGTAGCTTACTATTATCTGAATCAACTGATTTGGAGAGAAAGGATTCATTTTGAAATCAATAGGCTTTATTGAAAAGCTGAAAGGGTTGTCTAGTAAAGAGCTGATTTTATTGGGAATTATCCTGAGTATCTTTTTACCCTTTTATCTTTTTGTAGTTGTATTCTGTTTATATATTATCAGTTTAATTTTCACAGGGGACATGAAAAGTATTCTTCAGAAAATGGGGGAGCATCCGATGCTACTTCTTTTTCTTGGCTATAGTACTGTTATATCCGTTTTTGCACAAAATTGGATGGGAGTTGTGGCTTCAGTAGGAATTTTTCTATTTACTGTTTTCTTTTTGCACTATCAGTCGATTTTATCACATAAATTCTTTCGATTGATTTTGCAGCTCGTCTTGTTTGGTAGCGTCTTGTCAGCTGCTTTTGCGAGTTTAGAACATTTCCAAATTGTGAAGAAATTCAACTATGCTTTTCTTTCACCCAATATGCAGGTGTGGCATCAGAATCGTGCAGAAGTGACCTTCTTTAACCCTAATTATTATGGAATTATTTGTTGTTTCTGTATCATGATTGCCTTCTATTTGTTTACAACGACCAAGTTGAATTGGTTGAAAGTATTCTGTGTGATTGCAGGCTTTGTGAATCTCTTTGGTTTGAACTTTACGCAAAATCGAACTGCCTTTCCTGCAATTATCGCTGGAGCCATTATTTATCTCTTTACGACCATTAAAAACTGGAAGGCCTTTTGGCTTAGTATTGGGGTCTTTGCGATTGGCTTGAGCTTCCTCTTTTCTAGTGATTTGGGAGTTCGGATGGGGACTTTAGACTCTTCTATGGAAGAACGAATTTCTATCTGGGATGCTGGGATGGCCTTATTTAAGCAAAATCCTTTTTGGGGTGAGGGGCCATTGACTTACATGCACTCCTATCCTCGGATACATGCTCCTTATCATGAACATGCTCACAGTCTTTATATTGATACGATTCTGAGTTACGGAATTGTGGGGACCATTTTATTAGTTTTGTCTTCTGTGGCTCCTGTTCGCTTGATGATGGATATGAGTCAGGAGTCGGGGAAACGTCCGATTATAGGTCTTTATCTATCTTTCCTTACAGTGGTTGCTGTGCATGGAATCTTTGACTTGGCCCTCTTCTGGATTCAGTCAGGTTTCATTTTCTTGCTAGTTATGTGCAGTATTCCGTTGGAGCATCGAACATTGGTATCGGACATGACGGATTAAGTTTATTAGATTCAAATCTTCTACCTTGGGTGGGAGATTTTTTTGCTAGGAAAAATTATTTCCAAATCGAAATAGTTGACAGTTGGAACGATGAGTGTTACAATTGTTTTATTCATTTCGATATCGAAATAAATTGGAGGTGTTATGAAAGATAGTCATTTGGTAGCCCATCATATTCGTTTGTTGAATGGGCGGATTTTTCAAAAGTTACTGAGCCAAGACCCTGAAGCTCTTTATCGGAGTGAACAGGGCAAGATTTTAGCGGTTTTATGGAATAGTAAAACTGGCTGTGCAACTGCGACAGACATTGCGCTTGCGACTGGACTTGCTAATAATACTCTGACGACGATGATAAAAAAGCTAGAGGAACAAAATCTTGTAACTATTAGTCCATGTGGAGAAGATAAGCGTAAGAAGTATTTGGTTTTAACAGAGTTGGGGCAGTCTCAGAAAGAAGTGGGGCATCGTGTCAGTCAGAAATTGGATACGATCTTTTACAAAGGATTTTCAGAGGAAGAAATTCGTCAGTTTGAAGCCTTTCAAGAAAGAATTTTGGCTAATCTGAAAGAGGATGAAAATGAGATTTAAAATGGAGCAAATTAGCTGTTTATAAGTAAAGGTCACTTTTGACCTTGTTTTCCAACTCTTAGGACAAGGAAACTATGTGGTTAGCTATGGTCAGAATCAGATTGGTGGAGTTGCCTATGCCCAGTACGATATCTTCCGTCTAGAAAACGGGAAAATTGTGGAGCATTGGGACAATAAGGAAGTCATGCCTAAGGTAGAAGACTTGACCAATCGAGGGAAGTTTTAAATTGAGGATACAGAATGATTGAATACAAAAATGTAGCTTTACGTTACACAGAAAAAGATGTCTTGAGAGATGTTAATTTACGGATTGAGAATGGAGAGTTTATGGTTTTAGTTGGGCCATCTGGGTCCGGTAAGACGACCATGGTCAAGATGATTAACCGTCTCTTGGAACCGACTGATGGAAATATTTTTATGGATGGCAAGCGCATCAAAGACTATGATGAGCGTGAACTTCGTCTTTCTACTGGTTATGTTTTACAGGCTATTGCTCTATTTCCTAATCTAACGGTCGCGGAAAATATTGCCCTGATTCCTGAGATGAAGGGATGGACTAAGGAAGAAATTGCTCAGAAAACAGAAGAGCTTTTGGCTAAGGTTGGTTTACCAGTAGCTGAGTATGGACATCGCTTACCTAGTGAACTATCTGGTGGAGAACAGCAACGGGTTGGTATTGTCCGTGCTATGATTGGTCAGCCTAAGATTCTCCTCATGGATGAACCTTTTTCAGCCTTGGATGCTATTTCTCGCAAACAGTTGCAGGCTCTGACTAAGGAATTGCATAAAGAGTTTGGGATGACAACTATTTTTGTAACCCATGATACGGATGAAGCTTTGAAATTGGCGGACCGTATTGCTGTCTTGCAGGATGGAGAAATTCGCCAGGTAGCGAATCCCGAGACAATTTTAAAAGCGCCTGCAACAGACTTTGTAGCAGACTTGTTTGGAGGTAGTGTTCATGACTAATTTAATTGCAACTTTTCAGGATCGTTTTAGTGATTGGTTGACAGCACTATCTCAACATTTGCAGTTGTCACTTTTGACCTTGTTGCTGGCCATCTTTATAGCGATTCCCTTGGCTGTTTATCTTCGCTATCATGAGAAGTTGGCCGACTGGGTCTTGCAAATTGCAGGGATTTTCCAGACTATCCCGTCACTGGCCTTGTTGGGACTCTTTATCCCCTTGATGGGAATTGGAACATTGCCGGCTTTGACAGCTCTAGTGATTTATGCGATCTTTCCGATTTTACAAAATACCATCACTGGACTGAAGGGAATTGATCCGAGTTTGCAAGAGGCTGGAATTGCCTTTGGGATGACCAGATGGGAGCGTCTCAAGAAGTTTGAGATTCCACTTGCCATGCCTGTTATGATGTCTGGGATTCGGACGGCAGCGGTCTTAATTATCGGTACGGCAACCTTGGCGGCCTTGATTGGGGCAGGGGGACTAGGTTCCTTTATCCTTTTGGGAATTGACCGTAATAATGCCAGTCTGATTTTGATTGGGGCCCTTTCTTCTGCAGTGCTTGCCATTGCCTTTAATTTCCTGCTAAAAGTGATGGAAAAAGCAAAATTGCGGACGATTTTTTCTGGTTTTGCCTTGGTGACAATATTGCTCGGTCTGTCTTATAGCCCAGCCCTCTTAGCTCAAAAAGAGAAAGAAAACTTGGTTATTGCTGGGAAATTGGGTCCAGAACCAGAAATTTTGGCCAATATGTATAAGTTGCTGATTGAAGAAAATACTAGTATGACTGCGACTGTTAAACCGAATTTTGGGAAGACAAGCTTTCTTTATGAAGCTCTGAAAAAAGGCGATATTGACATTTATCCTGAATTTACTGGTACGGTGACTGAAAGTCTACTTCAACCATCACCGAAAGTGAGTCATGAGCCAGATCAGGTTTATCAGGTGGCGCGTGATGGCATTGCCAAACAGGATCATCTAGCCTATCTCAAACCTATGTCTTATCAAAATACCTATGCTGTAGCTGTTCCGAAAAAGATTGCTCAAGAATATGGCTTGAAGACCATTTCGGATTTGAAAAAAGTGGAAGGGCAATTGAAGGCAGGCTTTACACTTGAGTTTAATGACCGTGAAGATGGAAATAAGGGCTTGCAGTCAATGTATGGTCTCAATCTCAATGTAGCGACCATGGAGCCAGCTCTTCGCTATCAGGCAATTCAGTCAGGCGATATTCAAATTACGGATGCCTATTCGACCGATGCGGAATTGGCGCGTTATGATTTACAGGTCTTGGAAGATGACAAGCAACTCTTTCCACCTTATCAAGGGGCTCCACTGATGAAAGAAGCTCTTCTCAAGAAACATCCAGAGTTGGAAACAGTTCTCAATAAATTGGCTGGTAAAATTACTGAAAGCCAGATGAGCCAGCTTAACTATCAAGTGGGTGTTGAAGGCAAGTCAGCAGAACAAGTAGCCAAGGAATTTCTACAAGAACAAGGTTTGTTGAAAAAATAGCTTGAAAAGCTAAACTCAACTTGGTTAAACGACTATATAGAAGAATGCTCAGACAATGTTGTCTGGGCTTTTTTGATTGTTGAAAAGATGAAAACTCAGTAGCCTAGAAATAAGGCAACTGAGCTCTACTCTGTATTCAATTTTTAGGAATGAGAAGGTCTAGATAAAACTGGACAACTTCCTGGTATGTAAAGTCTTGTCCTTTTTTGAGCCACCAGGTCAATGTCTCGATAAAGTTGGACACGACCAAGTGTTGGAGGTAAGAAGTAGGCAGATTAGTGTGGGCTTCTTTTAACTCATCAGCCAACATGGGATAGACATGGTGTTCTAGCTCTTTATGGAGTTGACGGAGGAAGTAGTCATTTTTGGAAAATAGCAGACTGGTAACATGGTCCTGGTTTTTCTGAAAATGTAAAAAGATATGTGCGAGGTAGTCCTCGGTAGTAAAGTGTCCTTCCCTTTCAAAGAGATGATGAAAGAGGTAGCGACAGAGCTCATCTAAAAGGAGTTCCTTGCTTTCATAGTGACAGTAAAAAGTAGAACGCCCAACATCTGCTAGGTCAATGATATCCTGAACAGTAGTGGCATCATAGCCTTTGTCGTTCAAAAGTTGTAAAAAAGCTTGATAGATGGCTTTTTTCGTCTTGCTGACTCGACGGTCTCTTTTTGGCATGTAGACACTTGAGACAAACTGTTCAGAACTGAACATGGCTGACAGTTTGCTTCTATCCTTTCTTTGAATTTTATTAGATAATACAAATGAAAGAAGTATGTATATACCCATTATACCAAAGGAGGGAGAGAAATGAGTTCTAAAACATCTATCTGGTTAGCTTTTTTCTTAAATTTAAGCTATGCGATTGTTGAGTTTATCGCAGGAGGAATCTTTGGTTCGAGTGCAGTTCTTGCTGATTCCGTTCATGACTTGGGAGATGCTATAGCCATTGGCATCTCAGCCCTTTTAGAAACAATTTCAAACCGTGAAGAAGATAGACAGTACACCTTGGGTTACAAACGTTTTAGTCTTTTAGGAGCCATGCTAACGGCTGTGATTCTTATGATAGGGTCTGTCCTAGTGATCTTGGAAAATGTCACAAAGATTGTTCACCCGCAACCCGTCAATGAGGAAGGCATCCTCTGGCTGGGAATCATTGCAGTAGCCATTAATGTGCTAGCAAGTCTGGTAGTTCGTAAGGGGAAAACAAAGAACGAGTCAATTCTTAGCCTGCATTTTTTGGAAGACACTCTTGGTTGGTTGGCCGTCATTCTAATGGCGATTATTCTTCGATTTACGGACTGGTATATCCTCGATCCGCTTTTATCACTAGTTATTTCTATCTTTATTCTGTCGAAAGCCATTCCTCGCTTTTGGAGCGCACTGAAAATTTTCCTAGATGCTGTGCCAGAAGGAGTCGAGACAAGTGATTTGGAGAAGGATTTAGAGGCTCTACCCAATGTCAACAGTGTCAATCAACTTAGCATTTGGTCCATGGATGGTCTAGAGAATAATGCTATTGTTCACATTTGTATCAAGGACTGGGAACAGATGATGGAAACCAAAGAAGTGGTGCGTCAATGTTTAGAAGAAAGAGGCGTGCAGAATATCACTATTGAAGTAGATAGCAGTCAAAGCAATCATGCGCAACATAAGCGGAGGGTGAGAGAATTAGAGCAGAAGCATGGGCATCATCATTAGAAAAGCGACCTCGCTAGAGGTCGTTTTGTTATCCTATTCATTCCTTGTACTTTCTCTCAGAGTCAGTCTGGTTCCCAACATGGTTAGGCTAGGTATTTTCCGACCGTGGAGTACTTCCTTATTAAGAATATCCATACCTGCTCTGCCCATTTCCTCGGTATAGACAGTGATGCTAGAGAGGGGAGGATAGACCTGTTTGGTCAGACTAGTGTCGTTAAAGGAAATGAGGCTGACACGGTCTGGTAGACTGATTCCAGCCTCTTGGAGGGCACGGAGGGCACCGATAGCTAAACTATCGCTAGCTGCGAAAAAGGCTGGTGGGAGTTGGTCTCCTAAGTTCTGAATGGCCTCCTTCATTAAGTCATAGCCAGACTGGGCGGTAAAGCTACCTTGAAAGACCAGTTCATCATGATAGATTCCTTTTGTTTGACTGTAGTTTCTGAAATTTTCCAGCCGCTTATCCTCAATGATTTCTTCTTGGTCTGTTGTTTCCTCAAGCCCTGTTAGAATCCCGATACGATCAAGTCCCTGGCTGAGGAAATAATCGACAACCTGTTTCATGGCAGTGTAAAAATCCGTGATAATGCAGGTGTGTCCTAGTGAAAGAGTATCACTGTCTAGAAAGACAAGAGGCTTTTGGTATTCTTCAAAGGCAGAAATCTGAGCTCGGCTAAATTTTCCGATGCAGAGAATCCCAATCACTTCCTCGCTTAGGGTAAAAGGATGGTCATTAAAATAGCGCAAGATATCATAGTCCAGTTCTTGGGCTCTTTTTTCTATTCCTAGGCGAATCTGGTAGTAGTAGAGGTCGTCCAGCTCCCCTTGTTCGCTGACCCATTGGATAATGGCAATTTTTTGCTTGGGTTTGTGGGACTCGCCTGTCTTGAGGTGCTTGGTGTAGCCCAGCTCTTCAGCAACGGTTAAAATACGGTGCCTGGTCTCTTCTGTAACAGATAGACTCTGGTCGCGGTTTAGAACACGGGATACGGTCGCGATAGAGACAGAGGCTAGCTGTGCAATATCTTTTAAGGTAGCCATAAATCCTCCTTCTTTAAGATTAGTATATCATATTTTTCTGCTTTTTTACTGATAGTTTAGTAAAATTTTAGTAAAAAGGATTGACCTTGGGAAATCCCTTGGATACAATAGAAGAAAACGATTACACGTTAAGGTGACTTAACGGACAGTAAAAGGAGAATTCATATGACACAACATCTTACTGCAGAAGCACTTCGTAAAGACTTTCTTGCTGTTTTTGGTCAAGAAGCAGACCAAACTTTCTTTTCACCAGGCCGTATCAATCTGATTGGTGAGCACACAGACTACAACGGTGGGCACGTTTTTCCTGCTGCTATTTCCTTGGGAACATACGGGGCTGCTCGCAAACGTGATGACCAAGTCTTGCGTTTCTACTCAGCAAACTTTGAGGACAAGGGCATCATCGAAGTACCTTTAGCTGACCTCAAGTTTGAAAAAGAGCATAACTGGACCAATTATCCAAAAGGCGTTCTTCATTTCTTGCAAGAAACTGGGCACGTGATTGACAAAGGTTTTGATTTTTATGTTTATGGGAATATCCCAAATGGTGCTGGTTTGTCTTCTTCAGCATCCCTTGAACTCTTGACAGGAGTCGTGGCAGAGCATCTCTTTGATTTAAAATTAGAGCGTCTCGATTTGGTTAAAATCGGAAAACAAACAGAAAATAACTTTATCGGAGTCAACTCTGGTATTATGGACCAGTTTGCTATCGGTATGGGGGCTGATCAACGTGCTATTTACTTAGATACTAACACTTTAGAGTATGACTTGGTGCCACTTGATTTGAAGGACAATGTCGTTGTTATCATGAACACTAACAAACGCCGTGAATTGGCGGACTCTAAATACAATGAACGCCGTGCTGAGTGTGAAAAAGCAGTAGAAGAACTACAAGTGGCTTTGGACATTCAAACCCTGGGTGAATTGGATGAATGGGCCTTCGACCAATATAGCTATCTGATTAAAGATGAAAATCGTTTGAAACGTGCTCGTCATGCTGTGCTTGAAAACCAACGTACCCTTAAAGCGCAAGCAGCCCTTCAAGCAGGTGATTTGGAAACATTTGGTCGTTTGATGAATGCGTCACACGTTTCCCTAGAGCATGATTATGAAGTAACTGGTTTGGAATTGGATACGCTTGTTCACACAGCTTGGGCACAAGAAGGAGTTCTCGGTGCTCGTATGACAGGGGCAGGTTTTGGCGGATGTGCCATTGCCTTGGTGCAAAAAGATTCTGTCGATGCCTTTAAGGAAGCTGTTGGCAAACACTACGAGGAAGTAGTTGGCTACGCTCCAAGCTTCTATATCGCTGAAGTTGCAGGTGGCACTCGCGTCCTTGACTAGTCAAAAGGAGGCTCTATAGTGACTTTAGTAGATAAATTTGTAACACATGTCATTTCTGAAAGTTCATTTGAGGAAATGGATCGAATCTACCTGACCAATCGTGTCTTGGCACGAGTGGGAGATGGTGTTTTGGAAGTTGAGACCAATCTGGATAAATTGATTGGCCTCAAGGACCAGCTGGTTGAGGAAGCTGTTCGATTAGAGACGATTGAAGATAGTCAGACTGCGCGTGAGATCCTTGGTGCTGAATTGATGGACTTGGTGACCCCTTGTCCGAGTGAGGTCAATCGTGACTTCTGGGAGACCTATGCCCAATCTCCAGAGCAGGCGATAGCGGATTTTTACCAGCTCAGCCAGAAAAACGACTATATCAAACTCAAGGCCATTGCTAAAAATATCGCTTATCGTGTTCCATCTGATTACGGTGAACTTGAAATTACCATCAACCTCTCTAAGCCTGAAAAGGATCCGAAAGAGATTGCGGTGGCTAAGTTGGTGCAAGCTAGCCATTATCCCCAGTGTCAGCTTTGTATAGAGAACGAAGGCTACCATGGTCGGGTTAACCACCCAGCTCGCAGCAACCACCGTATTATCCGTTTTGAAATGGCTGGTCAGGAATGGGGCTTCCAGTATTCGCCCTATGCTTACTTTAATGAGCACTGTATTTTCTTAGATGGCCAGCATCGTCCTATGGCTATTAGTCGTCAGAGTTTTGAACGTTTGCTGGCTATCGTAGAGCAGTTTCCGGGCTATTTTGCAGGCTCTAATGCCGACCTTCCGATTGTGGGGGGCTCTATTCTAACTCATGATCATTATCAGGGAGGCCGTCACGTATTTCCTATGGAATTGGCTCCTTTGCAAAAGACCTTTCGATTTGCAGGTTTTGAGCAGGTCAAGGCTGGAATTGTCAAGTGGCCTATGTCAGTGTTGCGTTTGACTTCGGATTCCAAAGAAGATTTGATCAATTTAGCTGACAAGATTTTGCAGGAATGGCGTCAGTATTCAGATCCTGCAGTGCAGATTTTAGCAGAGACGGACGGAACACCGCATCACACCATCACACCCATTGCCCGTAAACGCGATGGCCAGTTTGAGTTGGACTTAGTCTTGAGAGACAATCAGACTTCTGCAGAACATCCTGATGGCATCTATCATCCTCACAAGGATGTCCAACATATCAAGAAGGAAAATATCGGCTTGATTGAGGTCATGGGCTTGGCAATCTTGCCACCACGTCTGAAAGAAGAAGTGGAGCAAGTCGCTAGCTATCTTGTAGGAGAAGCTGATGCAGTTGCCGACTATCATCAGGAATGGGCAGATCAACTTAGAGCCCACCATCCAGATCTAACGGATAAAGAAAAAGCCCTTGAAATCGTCAAGGACTCTGTGGGTACTATCTTTGCGCGTGTACTTGAGGATGCAGGAGTCTACAAGCAGACGGAACAAGGACAGGCAGCCTTTATGCGCTTTGTGGAACAGGTCGGAATTTTACCAGACTAGGAGCTTTCTCCTTGCACAGTCCTATAAAAAGTAGTATTATAGTGTCGTTTGCAATATCAGGAGGAAACGATGAAAGACTTTCATTTTGACGCTATATCTGCCTTTGAAAATTACGAAATTGAACAAATGAGAGATGGTCACGTTGTGGTGACGACAAAAGTAGTGGACTCTTCGCTCAACTACTATGGCAATGCCCATGGTGGCTATCTCTTTACCCTTTGCGACCAGATCAGTGGTTTGGTGGTCATATCTCTGGGACTTGATGGAGTGACGCTCCAGTCCTCTATCAACTACCTCAAGGCAGGAAAACTCGACGATGTGCTGACCATTAAAGGAGAATGCGTCCATCAAGGTCGCACAACTTGTGTAGTAGATGTCGATATCACCAATCAAGAGGGCAGAAATGTCTGCAAAGCAACCTTTACCATGTTTGTCACAGGCCAACGGTCAGAAGACAGACAGGTAAGGATATAGAGAAAGGTGAGTGGGATAAATTTATCTCACTCATTTTTAATTTGTGAGATATGTTAGAAGGAAATATAAAAGAGAGTGGTGAAATACAAATGTAATAGGTACATATTGTGGTATACTAGTTATAGTAGATTTTAATTGATTATATCGAGTGAATTCTCATATTAGTGAGGAATTTTTAAATGGAATTACACTTTAATTTAGAATTAGTAGAAACCTATAAAAGTAATAGCCAAAAGGCACGTATCTTAACGGAGGATTGGGTTTATCGTCAGTCTTATTGCCCTAATTGTGGGAACAATCCCTTAAAGCATTTTGAAAATAATCGGCCTGTAGCAGATTTTTACTGTAATCATTGTAGTGAGGAGTTTGAACTAAAGAGCAAAAAAGGAAATTTTTCATCAACAATCAATGATGGTGCTTATGCAACGATGATGGAGCGTGTTCAGGCAGATAATAATCCTAATTTCTTTTTTTTAACTTATACAAAAAATTTTGAGGTAAATAATTTTCTGGTTCTTCCAAAGCAATTTGTTACACCGAAATCAATTATTCAAAGGAAGCCACTTGCGCCAACTGCTAGACGAGCAGGTTGGATTGGTTGTAACATTGATTTATCACAAGTACCTTCTAAAGGAAGGATATTTCTTGTGAAAAATGGACAAGTTAGGGATCCAGAAAAAGTTACAAAAGAATTTAAGCAAAGTTTATTTTTAAGGAAGAACTCTCTTTCAGTAAGAGGTTGGACAATAGAAATTCTAAATTGTATAGATAAGATAGAGGATTCAGAATTTACCCTTGAAGATATGTATCGTTTTGAAAGTGACCTAAAAAATATCTTTGTTAAGAACAATCATATCAAAGAAAAGATTAGGCAACAGCTTCAAATATTAAGAGACAAAGAAATAATAGAATTTAAAGGTAGAGGAAAGTATCGGAAATTATGAAAACGAAACAATTTGTTGCATCAGAAGAGGTGTATGATTTCTTAAAAGTCATCTGGCCTGATTATGAAACAGAGAGTAATTATGAAAACTTATGTGTAATGGTTTATACTTTATCAGACCCTGATTGTGTGAGGTGGTTATCTGAAAATATGGAGTTTGGTGATGAGAAACAACTTTCTTTATTGAATAAAAAATATAGCTGGGAATATGGAGATGAATTACCAGAGTGGTTGGAAAGCCCAAAACATAGATTATTGCTAATAAGTGAGTTATTGGAGAGAAACTTAAGATGAAAAAGTATACAGTAGAAATTACAGAAACTCTAACCCGTTTAGTAAGCATAGAGGCTGAAAATCCAGATGAAGCCGAACGACTTGTAAGAGAAAAGTATAAGAGTTGTGAAATTGTTCTTGATGCAGATGATTTTCAGGACTATGAGACTAGTATATATGAGTAGATGTTTTTATTTTGTCACACAAAAAAGAGGCTTACACCTCTTTTTCTTATTTCTTTTTATGATTTAATACGGCATTGAGGACAATGGCGAGGAGACTGGCTACGACGATTCCGTTTGAGAAGAACATTTGGAAGGCTGTCGGCATGCTGATGAAGAGATTACTGTTGTTGAGTCCGACACCTGCAGCGATTGATACAGCTGCGATAAGGAAGTTGTGTTCATTGTTAGCAAAGTCAACACGGGCGAGGATTTGCATCCCTTGAATCGATACAAAACCAAACATCACCAGCATAGCACCACCGAGGACAGGGCTCGGAATGATTTGGGCAAGGGCACCAAACTTAGGGAGGAGTCCAAGGAGAACTAGGAAACCAGCTGCGTAGTAGATTGGCAGGCGAGTCTTGATACCTGATAATTTAACCAAACCAACGTTTTGTGAAAATCCGGTGTAAGGGAAGGTGTTAAAGATTCCTCCGAGAAGTACGGCCAAGCCTTCTGCGCGGTAACCATTGCGCAGGCGTGTGCTGTCGATCGGATCTTTTGTGATGTCAGACAAGGCTAGGTAAACACCGGTTGACTCAACCATAGATACCGTTGCGATGATACACATCATGACAATCGATGAGATTTCAAAGGTTGGCATTCCAAAGTAGAGTGGAGTTGGGACATGCACAAGTGGTGCTGCTGCAACAGGAGAGAAGTCAACCAAGCCCATGCTAGCAGCAATGGCAGTTCCAACAACCAGACCAATCAAAATAGAGATCGATTTGATAAATCCTTTGGTAAAGATGTTGATCAAGAGGATAATCAGAACAGTGATAGCTGCAAGCAAGAGACTTTGACCAGTTGGTTCTGGAACGTTATTTCCCATATTTCCAATAGCGACAGGAATCAAGGTTAAACCAATCGTAGTAATAACAGATCCTGTTACGATAGATGGGAAGAGATTGGCCACTTTTGAGAAGATGCCTGAAACAAGAACCACGTAAATCCCTGATGCAATAAGGGCACCAAACATAGCGCCACTACCATGGCTTTGCCCAATCATAATCAAGGGAGCAACTGATTGGAAGGCGACTCCAAGAACGACTGGGAGTCCAATCCCAAAGTATTTGTTGAGTTGGAGTTGGAGGAAGGTTGCCACCCCACACATGAAGATATCTGTGGAAATCAGGTAAGTCAACTGCTCAGCTGAATAGCCAAGGGCTGTCGCAATCATGATAGGAACCAGGATAGATCCTGAGTACATGGCCAGTAAGTGCTGCAAGCCAAGAACGGCTGCTTGCGAGTGTTTTTCTTGAGTTTGCATTAGAGATCTGCCTCCTTAAATACGACTTGACCATTTTCAAAACGATCCAAACGAGCGAGTGATAGAACAGGGTAGCCTGCTTTTTCAAGCAAATCACGTCCATCTTGGAAGGATTTTTCAATCACAATACCGATAGCTTCGACTGTGGCACCAGCTTGTTCAATAATTTGAATCAAGCCTTTGGCAGCTTGGCCATTAGCAAGGAAATCGTCGATAATCAAGACCTTGTCCTCTGGTGAGAGGAATTTTCCAGCGATGGAAACGGTGCTGGTCACTTGCTTGGTAAAGGAGTAAACTTGGGCAGTTAAGATACCTTCGTTCATAGTGATGTTCTTAGCTTTTTTGGCGAAAATCATGGGAACGTTTAAGGCTTCAGCTGTAAAAATGGCTGGGGCAATACCCGACGCTTCAATGGTTACGACCTTGGTAATACCAGCAGAAGCAAATTTTTCCGCAAAAACCTTACCGATTTCTCGCATCAAGCTAAAGTCAACTTGGTGGGTTAAAAAGGAATCCACCTTGAGGATATTATCACCCAAGATATGCCCATCCTTGAGGATGCGCTCTTCTAATAATTTCATAAGACCTCCTAAAGTCTAACAGCAAATCCATTTGCTTGTTTATAGTTTCTAGCAAGAAATAGAAAAAGGACTTACTTAATCTCTAAGTAAGTCCCCAAAATAGGCATGGCAAAAAGGACCATACCTTACTTCTGACTTACTTATTGTTAGGTGTTCCGGCACCTTGTAGAAACGTCGTGCCAATTCACGACATAAACAAGTAAAATGATATTCAATTTTAAATAGGCTTGAGCCAATGTTTTTATTTTACACTAAATAACTTTGGAAATCAAATATTTTGTTAGTGTTTTGGTTTGAAAAACGAACAAATATAATAAAAACGGGCAAGAATTAACTTATTGATTAACATTTAGAAGGTTTTTCCATCATAAAAGGCATATTATCAAGATTTTTCAAGACTTGACAATATGCCTTTTTCTAACTTTAAAGACTTTTTCCCAATCTTTATTATTCTACTCGCTAAATCTTAAAAAATAACCATCTGGATCCAAAATCGCAAATTCATGGGGATATATAAAGCTATCTCCTACTCGAAATTCTCTTTTGGTCAGCGGACGATGGATAGGATAGTCAGCTTCCAGCAGTTTTTGGTGGAGCTGAGGAACATCTGCAATGCCAAAGGAAATATTGACACCGCGCCCGAAAGGATAGGTCAGCTGAGCTAATTCTTCTGCGCTGCCTTCTTCTAGCATAAGTTGGCAGTCTTCAAGCGAGAGGAAGAGAAATTTCTCCTCTGGACGCTCGTATTCGACAGCGAATCCTAGCAGGTCGCAGTAGAAGTGGCGTGATTTTTCGATGTCAGATACTACAAATTCAGGAATGACAGCTTGATAGTCCATTCGTTTTCTCCTTAGAGTTCAATCTCCATGACAATGGGTGTGTGGTCTTGGCGCGCACCGGAGTCAATCATATCAGACTTGGTCACCTTGTCAGCCACGCGGTTGCTTGTCAGCCAGTAGTCGATTCTCCAGCCTGTATTGTTGATTTTAGAAGTCTTGCTGCGTTGTGCCCACCAAGTATAGCGTTCTGGAACATCGCCGTGAATGTGGCGGAAGGTATCCGTAAATCCAGTTGCCAAGAGGTTGGTAAATCCAGCACGTTCCTCGTCTGTAAATCCTGGTGAACGGCGGTTGCTGGCAGGATTTGCAAGGTCGATTTCATTGTGGGCTACATTGTAGTCACCGGTTGCAAGGACTGGTTTTTCTTTGTCTAGTTCAGCCAAATACTCCGCATATTTGAGATCCCAGACTTGGCGTTCTTCCAAGCGTTTGAGACCGTCGCCAGCGTTTGGTGTGTAAACTTGCGTTACGAAAAATTCATCAAATTCCAAGGTGATGATGCGGCCTTCCAAGTCCATGGTAGACGGAGCACCGATTTCTGGGAAGCTGATAGTTGGTGTAAGTTCTTTCTTATAGAGGAACATGGTTCCAGCATAGCCTTTACGGGCAGGCTCTTGGGAAGAGCGCCACGTGTTTTCGTAGCCTGGGAAGAGTTCTTCTAAAATTTCCAAGTGTTTCTTTGTAGGCCCCTTGGCAGAAAGTTTGGTTTCTTGGATAGCAATGATATCAGCATTTTCTGCCACAAGGGTTTGTAGGACTTCTTGGGACAATTTGGCACGAGCTGAGTCACTAGTTAGGGCAGCATTAAGGGAATCAATATTCCATGAGATAAGTTTCATAAAGTTACCTTTTTCATTCAGATTATAGATTTTATTATACCAAAAAAAGGTCTATTTCCCCAACGTATGGTTTGAAAAATCACCCTCTTTCGTTTATAATAAAGAATGATTTTATGAAAGGGAGTGAAAATAAATGAAATTTTACTCATATGACTATGTG
Organism: Streptococcus mitis; assembly: GCF_000960005.1. GTDB lineage: Bacteria > Bacillota > Bacilli > Lactobacillales > Streptococcaceae > Streptococcus > Streptococcus mitis_CK. The sequence goes on from NZ_JYGP01000002.1 coordinate 31,951, forward strand.
CTTAGCCAAATCAGTCAACAAAATGGAATCATGATTGGCTTTGGGATTGTGCTCCTAGCTATCACAGGATTTTTTGCTTTTAAGGCTTATCGAGATAAAAAGGGGACTAAGTTTCGGGAATTGGTCATGATTTTGGCCTTGACCTTGGTAGCCATGCTTTTGGTAACAATCTCAAAATACCAGACCAATCAAGCCTCTAACAATCAATTTCAAACCTCACTTCATTTCATAGAGGTTGTTTCCAAAGACTTGGGAGTGGATAAATCAGAAGTTTATGTCAATACTTCAGCTGCCACTGATGGAGCGCTTGTCAAGGTAGGTCCAAATTTCTACCGCGCCATGAACGGGAGCCAACCAGACAAGTATCTTTTAGAGAAATTAGAATTGAATCAAACAGACGCTATTGAATTGGTGGAGGTAAACAAATGACACTCAACTATATGGAAATTTTAATCAAACTGGCCTTGGGTCTTTTCTCGCTAGTTTTCGTGATCAATGTGACAGGAAAAGGAAACCTAGCACCTAACTCTGCGACAGACCAAATTCAGAACTATGTTCTTGGTGGTATCATCGGTGGGGTGATTTACAATAGTTCAATCAGCATTCTGCAGTATGCAGTGATTTTGATGATGTGGACGATTTTGGTTTTGACACTCAAGTGGCTTAATAACAATGTTCGTTTTGTCAAACGCTTGATTGATGGGAAACCAACTCTCCTCATCAAAAATGGGCAGATCGACCCAGAAGCTTGCCGTTCAGTTGGTTTGTCTGCAGCGGATGTAGCCCTCAAACTTCGTAGCCAAGGGATTTTCCAGATGAAGCAAGTTAAACGAGCTGTGCAAGAGCAAAATGGCCAACTCATCGTGGTCCAAATGGGAGATGAAAATCCTAAGTATCCAGTTGTGACTGACGGTGTGATTCAAGTTGATGTTTTGGAATCGATTGGTCGTAGCGAAGAGTGGCTGCTTGATAACCTCAGCAAACAAGGACATGAAAATGTAGCCAACATCTTTATCGCTGAATATGACAAGGGTGCTGTTACAGTTGTAACCTATGAATAAGAAAAACCTGGGGTCTTGTACTCTTCAAAAATCAAATTCAAACTGCGTCAACGTCGCCTTGCCGTACTCGAGTACAGCCTGCGGCTAGTTTCCTAGTTTGCTCTTTGATTTTCATTGAGTATTGGCCTCAGGTTTCCATTTGCAATCAGAAAGGGATTCTATGTCCATTATTCAAAAACTTTGGTGGTTTTTCAAGTTAGAAAAACGCCGTTATTTAGTCGGAATTGTGGCCCTGGTCTTGGTTTCCGTCCTCAATCTAATTCCCCCCATGGTTATGGGGCGGGTCATTGATGCCATCACTTCGGGGCAATTAAGCCAGCAGGACTTGCTTTTGAACCTCCTTTATCTGCTTCTTGCTGCCTTTGGTATGTACTATCTGCGCTATGTTTGGCGTATGTATATCCTCGGGACTTCCTACCGTTTGGGACAGATTATGCGCTCTCGCTTATTTGAGCATTTTACAAAAATGTCTCCAGCCTTTTATCAGACCTATCGGACGGGGGACCTGATGGCGCATGCCACCAACGATATCAATGCCTTGACTCGTCTGGCAGGAGGCGGTGTTATGTCTGCGGTGGATGCCTCTATCACGGCTTTAGTGACCTTGCTGACCATGCTCTTTAGCATTTCATGGCAGATGACCCTAGTTGCCATTCTTCCCTTGCCTTTCATGGCTTATGCGACCAGTCGTCTAGGGAGAAAGACCCACAAGGCCTTTGGCGAATCACAGGCTGCCTTTTCTGAACTCAATAACAAAGTTCAGGAGTCCGTATCAGGTATTAAAGTGACCAAGTCTTTCGGTTACCAGGCGGACGAGTTGAAGTCTTTCCAGGCAGTCAATGAATTGACCTTCCAAAAGAACCTCCAAACCATGAAATACGATAGTCTCTTTGACCCCATGGTTCTCTTATTTGTTGGTTCCTCCTATGTTTTAACGCTCTTGGTCGGCTCCTTGATGGTTCAGAAAGGGCAGATTACGGTTGGTAATCTGGTCACCTTTATCAGCTACTTGGATATGCTGGTTTGGCCTCTTATGGCCATCGGCTTCCTCTTTAATATTACCCAGCGAGGGAAGGTTTCTTATCAGCGGATTGAGGAACTTTTGTCTCAGGAATCACCTGTACATGACCCCGAGTTTCCTTTAGATGGCATTGAAAACGGGCGCTTAGAGTATGCCATTGATAGCTTTGCTTTTGAAAATGAAGAAACTCTGACTGCTATTCAATTTAGTTTGGAAAAAGGTCAAACGCTGGGCTTGGTTGGGCAGACAGGTTCTGGTAAAACGTCCTTGATCAAACTCCTCTTGCGTGAATACGATGTGGATAAAGGAGCCATTTATCTGAATGGCCACGATATTCGTGACTATCGTCTGACAGATCTTCGCAGTCTTATGGGCTATGTCCCTCAGGACCAGTTCCTCTTTGCGACTTCGATTTTAGACAATATCCGCTTTGGCAAACCTAACTTGCCCCTTTCAGCGGTCGAGAAAGCGACTAAGCTAGCTCAAGTTTATCAAGACATTGTAGACATGCCTCAAGGATTTGATACACTGATTGGTGAAAAGGGAGTCAGTCTTTCTGGTGGTCAAAAGCAGCGTCTGGCCATGAGTCGGGCTATGATTTTAGACCCTGATATCTTGATTTTGGATGATTCTTTGTCGGCCGTGGATGCCAAGACGGAGTATGCGATTATTGACAACCTCAAGGAGACGCGAAAGGACAAGACAACCATTATTACGGCTCATCGCCTGAGTGCAGTTGTCCATGCAGATTTGATTTTAGTCCTGCAAAATGGTCAAATCATCGAACGAGGCAGGCACGAAGACTTGCTAGCTTTGGATGGCTGGTATGCCCAAACCTACCAGTCTCAGCAACTGGAAATGAAGGGAGAAGAAGATGCAGAATAAACAAGAACAATGGGCTGTATTGAAGCGCTTGATGTCCTATCTCAAGCCCTATGGACTCCTGACTTTTTTGGCACTCAGTTTTCTCCTAGCGACTACGGTCATTAAAAGTGTCATTCCCCTTGTAGCTTCCCACTTTATTGACCAGTATCTGAGCAATCTCAACCAACTTGCCGTGACCGTTTTGCTGGCCTACTATGGCCTTTATATCCTACAAACTCTGGTTCAATATGTCGGTAATCTTCTCTTTGCGCGGGTGTCCTACAGTATTGTTAGGGATATTCGTCGCGATGCCTTTGCCAATATGGAGAAGCTGGGCATGTCTTACTTTGACAAGACGCCAGCAGGTTCTATCGTCTCTCGTTTAACAAATGACACCGAGACTATCAGTGATATGTTTTCGGGGATTTTATCTAGCTTTATCTCAGCAGTTTTCATCTTTCTGACAACTCTTTATACCATGTTGGTGTTGGATTTTCGTTTGACTTCTTTAGTCTTGCTCTTTCTCCCCTTGATTTTCCTTTTGGTCAATCTCTATCGGAAAAAATCAGTGAAAATTATTGAGAAAACCAGAAGTCTCTTGTCAGATATCAATAGCAAGCTGGCTGAAAACATTGAGGGAATCAGAATAATCCAGGCCTTTAATCAAGAGAAGCGCCTGCAGGCAGAATTTGATGAAATTAACCAAGAACACTTGGTATACGCCAACCGTTCTGTAGCCTTGGATGCCCTCTTTTTGAGACCTGCCATGAGTTTGCTGAAACTTCTAGGATATGCTGTCTTGATGGCTTACTTTGGCTACCGTGGGCTTTATCTGGGAATAACAGCAGGGACCATGTATGCCTTTATCCAGTACATCAACCGCCTTTTTGACCCCTTGATTGAAGTAACGCAAAACTTTTCAACCCTTCAAACTTCTATGGTTTCTGCAGGTCGTGTTTTTGCTTTGATTGATGAGAGGACCTATGAGCCCCTTCAAGAAAATGGACAGGCCGAGATCAAAGAAGGCAATATCCGTTTTGAACATGTATGTTTCTCTTATGATGGAAAACATCCGATTTTGGATGACATTTCTTTCTCTGTTAATAAGGGTGAAACCATTGCTTTTGTGGGTCATACAGGTTCTGGGAAATCTTCGATTATCAATGTCCTTATGCGCTTTTATGAATTCCAGTCAGGGCGAGTTCTCTTGGATGATGTGGATATCAGGAACTACAGTCAGGAAGAGTTTAGAAAAAACATTGGTCTGGTCTTGCAGGATCCCTTCCTCTATCATGGGACTATTAAGTCCAATATCGCCATGTACCAAGAAATCAGTGATGAGCAGGTCCAGGCTGCGGCAGCCTTCGTGGATGCAGATTCCTTTATTCAAGAACTTCCTCAGGGATATGATGCACCTGTTTCCGAGCGTGGTTCAAGCTTCTCTACTGGTCAGCGCCAGCTTCTTGCCTTTGCTAGAACAGTCGCCAGTCAGCCTAAAATCCTGATTTTGGATGAAGCGACAGCCAATATTGACTCTGAAACAGAAAGTTTGGTTCAAGCTTCACTGGCTAAGATGAGACAGGGACGGACAACCATTGCCATCGCTCATCGCCTTTCTACCATCCAAGACGCCAACTGCATCTATGTTTTGGACAAGGGGCGAATTATTGAGAGTGGAACGCATGAGGAACTCTTGGCGCTGGGTGGAACCTACCACAGGATGTATAGCTTGCAGGCAGGGGCCATGGCCTAATACTCGTTGATTTTCATTGAGCATAAGAAGGAAATCCTTCAAATTACAGATTTCTTTCACCGCCTTTTCCATTTTGTGGTATAATGAAAAATGTTGACAAATAGTATAATAAAAACAAAGGAGAAACAGCATGCTGAAATGGGAAGACTTGCCCGTGGAAATGAAATCAAGCGAGGTTGAGTCTTACTACCAGCTTGTCTCTAAAAGGAAGGGTTCGCTGATTTTTAAGCGTTGCTTGGACTGGGTTCTAGCCGTAGTCTTGCTGATTCTGACCTCTCCTATCTTTCTCATCTTGAGCATTTGGATCAAGTTGGATAGCAAGGGGCCAGTGATTTATAAGCAAGAGCGCGTGACCCAGTACAACCGACCTTTCAAGATTTGGAAGTTCCGTACCATGGTGACGGATGCGGACAAAAAAGGGAGTCTGGTGACTTCTGCTAACGATAGCCGCATTACCAAGGTTGGCAATTTCATCCGCCGTGTGCGTTTGGACGAACTGCCTCAGTTGGTCAATGTCCTTAAAGGAGAGATGTCCTTTGTCGGTACACGACCTGAAGTGCCACGCTACACTGAGCAGTACAGCCCTGAAATGATGGCGACCTTGCTTTTGCCAGCAGGAATTACCTCTCCAGCCAGCATCAACTACAAAGATGAGGACACTATCATCAGTCAAATGACCGAAAAAGGCCTATCAGTTGACCAAGCCTATGTCGACCATGTCCTCCCTGAAAAGATGCGCTATAACCTCGCCTATCTCCGAGAGTTTAGTTTCCTTGGGGACATCAAAATCATGTTTCAAACCGTGTTTGAAGTGCTAAAATAAAGTAGTCATAAGAAAATGAGTACAGATAAAAGGAGCAAATCAATGCCAAATTACAATATTCCATTTTCACCTCCCGATATTACAGAAGCAGAAATTGCTGAAGTAGCGGATACCCTGCGTTCTGGTTGGATCACAACAGGTCCTAAGACAAAAGAACTAGAGCGTCGCTTGTCTCAATACACACAGACACCTAAGACTGTCTGCCTCAACTCTGCGACAGCCGCTCTGGAGTTGATTTTGCGTGTGCTTGAAGTGGGACCTGGTGATGAAGTCATCGTTCCAGCCATGACCTATACAGCTTCATGTAGTGTCATCACTCACGTAGGAGCGACCCCTGTCATGGTGGATATCCAAGCAGATACTTTTGAAATGGACTATGACCTGCTGGAGCAAGCTATCACTGAAAAGACCAAGGTGATCATCCCAGTAGAACTTGCAGGTATTGTTTGCGACTATGACCGTTTGTTCCAAGTCGTGGAGAAAAAACGTGATCTCTTTACAGCTGCTAGCAAGTGGCAAAAAGCCTTTAACCGTATTGTGATTGTTTCTGATAGTGCCCACGCTTTGGGGTCTACTTATAAAGGACAACCAGCTGGTTCTATCGCTGACTTTACTTCCTTCTCATTCCACGCAGTTAAGAACTTTACAACTGCAGAAGGTGGAAGTGCGACTTGGAAAGCCAATCCAGCGATTGACGACGAAGAGATGTACAAGGAATTCCAAATCCTTTCTCTTCACGGGCAAACTAAGGATGCTCTTGCCAAGATGCAACTGGGGTCATGGGAATACGATATCGTTACACCAGCCTACAAGTGCAATATGACCGATATCATGGCTTCGCTTGGTTTGGTACAATTGGACCGTTATCCTGGTTTACTACAACGTCGTAAGGACATTGTGGACCGCTATGACCGTGGCTTTGCAGGTTCTCGTATCCATCCATTGGCACATAAGACTGATACAGTTGAATCATGCCGCCACCTCTACATCACCCATGTAGAAGGAGCAAGCTTAGAAGAACGTAACCTCATCATCCAAGAATTGGCCAAAGCAGGAATTGCAAGTAATGTACACTACAAACCGCTTCCTCTCTTGACAGCCTATAAGAATCTTGGTTTTGATATGTCGAATTATCCTAAGGCCTATGCCTTCTTTGAAAATGAAATTACCCTTCCACTTCATACTAAATTAAGCGATGAAGAAGTAGACTATATCATTGAGACTTTCAAAACAGTTTCTGAAAAAGTGCTAACTTTATCAAAAAAATCGTAAAAAAGTCTTGACAAAGAAAAAACAAAGTATTAAAATAAGTTCAACAAATCAGAAAAGTAACTATTTTTGATCTTCAGGGAGCCTGTGGTAATTGTGAACAGGTGGTTGGAAGTAGTGAAAGTGGGCTGATTTTAAAAATGAATTTGAAACAATGAAAATTCGGTGCGCACACCTTACAGTGCAACTTGTTGTTAGACAAGGCAGAGATGTAAAGGGGAATAGTCCCTTTATAATTGAGGTGGCACCGCGTTACCAACGCCCTCACATGGAATTTAATTCTGTGTGTGGGCTTTTTCATATCTTGAAATTAATACTGAAAAAAGAGGAAAAATTTTATGACAACTAAAGGTTATTTTGGACAATTTGGTGGTAGTTTTGTACCGGAACCGATTCAGGCTTTGTTGGATGAGTTGGAAGTGACATTTGACAAGTACAAGGATGATCCAGAGTTTTTGGCAGAGTTTCGCCATTACTTAAAAGACTATTCAGGTCGCGAAACACCGCTTTATTTTGCAGAAAGTTTGACAGATCACTTAGGTGGGGCTAAGATTTATCTCAAGCGCGAAGATCTTAACCATCTGGGTTCTCACAAGCTTAATAACGTTTTAGGACAAATTCTTCTTGCTAAACGTATGGGCAAAAAACGAGTGATCGCAGAAACAGGAGCTGGTCAACATGGTGTTGCGACAGCAGCGGCTGCAGCCAAGTTTGGTATGGCCTGTGATGTCTACATGGGGGCAGAGGATGTGGAGCGTCAACGTCTCAATGTCTTCCGCATGGAGATGATGGGAGCAACTGTTCACGCGGTTGAAACTGGAACTCGTACCCTCAAGGATGCGGTAGATGCAGCCTTTGGAGCATGGATGAATGACCTTGAAGCCTTCTACGTTTTGGGATCTGCTGTAGGCCCACATCCTTATCCTACAATTGTTCACGAATTCCAAAAGGTCATCAGTGAAGAATCTCGTCGTCAAATCTTGGAAAAAGAAGGACGTTTGCCAGATTACGTTATTGCCTGTGTCGGTGGTGGTTCAAATGCCATTGGTGCTTTTTCACAGTATGTGGCTGATGAAGAAGTCAAACTGGTTGGGGTCGAAGCTGCTGGTCACGGACTTGACACAGACAAGCACGCAGCGACTATGACAAAAGGAAGTATTGGAATTGTTGACGGCATGAAGACCTATGCAGTCTTTAAGGAAGATGGAGAGCTAGCTCCAGTTTACTCTATCTCAGCTGGTTTGGACTATCCAGGTGTCGGACCAGAACACGCCTACTTTAAAGACTCAGGTCGCGTGGAATATGTTGCTGCGACAGACGAAGAAGCTGTTCAAGCCCTGCTCCTTCTCAGCAAGACAGAAGGAATTATCCCAGCGATTGAAAGTTCGCACGCTATCGCAGAAGCGGTTAAACGTGCACCAAAACTAAGTAAAGATGAAATTATCATTATCAATGTCTCTGGTCGTGGAGACAAGGACGTAGCTGCGATTGCAGACTACCTAGAAGCTAAAAAATAATAGATGGAAAAATTACAGTTCTTTCTCTCACAGAGAGCTTGTGGTTGCTGGAAACAAGCAGAGAAAGCTGTAAGGTTGGGTCCATCTGAAACAAGAGAAGAAAACATAATTCTCAAGGGAGTGCCCTTTATCGCACAGCCTGTTACAGGAGGTATCTGAGACAGGAATGAGAGATAGGAGAAATCCTATAATTGAGGTGGCACCGCGAATTTCGTCCTCACGCAAGTTATTTTGCGTGGGGATTTTTCATACAGTCGCCACGGACTAGAAGTAGAACTGAAAGGGAAATGACAATGGAACGAATCATTCATGGAGATGTCTTATCACCAATCTTGGCTTATATGCGCCTAAAGGGGCAACACAAGGTTATCTTAGAGAGTATTCCGAGAGACAAGGAAACCGCTCGTTTTTCTATCCTAGCCTATAATCCAGTTTTTGAGATTAAGTTTGAAAATGGAGTCCTTTATCAAAATGGTCAAGTGATTGATCGGGATCCATTGGATTGCCTTTATGAAGTGACTCATAAGAGCCAGCACCATTCAGACCTACCTTTTGGTGGGGGAGCTATTGGCTTTGTTGGTTACGATATGATTTCGCTCTATGAAGAAATTGGTCAAATCCCTCAAGATACGATTGGAACGCCAGACATGCATTTCTTCGTCTATGAGAGTTACATGGTCTTTGACCACAAGAAGGAAAAAATCCATGTCATCGAGGATGCTCTCTATAGTGAGCGCAGTCAAGAGGCCTTGGAAAAAGCCTTGAACCAAGTGCTTGAGGAATTACGCATTCCTGCTCCAAATGAATTTGAAGACTTGGATCTATCTCCGTTAGACTTCAAACCCCATATTGCTCCTCAGAAGTTTGAGGAAATGGTGGAAATCGCTCGTGACTTGATTCGTAACGGAGATATGTTCCAATGTGTACTCAGCCAGCGTTTCTCAGCAGAAGTTACTGGAAATCCATTTGACTTCTACAGAAATCTTCGCGTGACCAACCCATCTAATTACCTCTATTTCTACGATTTTGGGGATTATCAAATCATCGGTGCCAGTCCTGAAAGTTTGGTTTCAGTTAAAAATGGCATCGTGACAACCAATCCGATTGCTGGTACACGACCAAGAGGAACAACGGATGAAGAAGACAAGGCTTTGGCGACTGACCTGCTTTCTGATGAGAAGGAAACAGCAGAACATCGGATGCTAGTAGATTTGGGACGCAATGATATCGGTCGCATCTCTGAAACAGCAAGTGTCCAAGTCACCAAGTATATGGAAGTGGAGCTCTTCCGCTATGTCATGCATTTGACCAGCGTGGTGAAAGGGCGTTTGCTCCCAGAACTCACTGCCATGGATGCCTTGAAATCAACACTTCCTGCTGGAACAGTGTCAGGAGCACCAAAGATTCGTGCCATGAGACGTATCTATGAACTGGAAACAGAAAAACGTGGCGTATACGCAGGAGCAATCGGATACTTATCTGCGACGGGTGATATGGATTTCGCCATCGCCATCCGAACTATGATTCTCAAAAATCAAACAGCCTATGTGCAGGCTGGGGCAGGGATTGTCTACGACTCTATCGCCCAAAACGAATACCAAGAAACCATTAACAAGGCTAAATCTATGACTAGAATTGGAGAACTAAGACCATGATTTTATTAATTGACAACTATGATTCTTTTACCTATAACTTGGCGCAATACATTGGGAATTTTGCAGAAGTGCAAGTCTTGAGAAATGATGATCCTAAACTATATGAAGAAGCTGAAAAAGCAGATGGTCTGGTCTTTTCTCCGGGTCCTGGTTGGCCAGTTGATGCTGGAAAGATGGAAGACATGATTCGTGATTTTGCTGGCAAGAAGCCGATTCTTGGAATTTGTTTGGGCCACCAAGCCATTGCAGAAGTCTTTGGTGGTAAGTTAGGTTTGGCTCCAAAAGTCATGCATGGGAAACAGAGCAATATCAGCTTTGAAGCGCCATCTGTTTTGTATCAAGGCATCGAGGATGGCCGTGAAGTCATGCGTTACCACAGTATTTTGATTGAAGAAATGCCAGAAGACTTTGAAGTGACAGCTCGTTCGACTGATGACCAAGCCATCATGGGGATTCAACATAAAAACCTACCGATTTATGGCTTCCAGTACCATCCAGAGAGCATTGGAACGCCAGATGGCTTGTCTTCTATTCGGAATTTTATAGAGAAGGTTGTAAAGTGAGGAAACTAGGATGAAAGAGATTATTGAGAAGGTTGTAAAGTGAGGAAACTAGGATGAAAGAGATTATTGAAAAACTAGCAAAATTTGAAAATTTATCAGGTGTGGAAATGACGGATGTCATTGAGCGTATCGTAACTGGGCGTGTAACGGAAGCGCAGATTGCTTCTCTTCTATTGGCTCTTAAGATGAAGGGGGAAACACCTGAAGAACGCACAGCTATTGCCCAAGTTATGAGAGGACATGCCCAACACATTCCAACTGAGATTCATGATGCCATGGACAACTGTGGTACAGGTGGGGACAAGTCTTTCAGTTTTAATATTTCCACAACTGCAGCCTTTGTCTTGGCTGGTGGCGGTGTTCACATGGCCAAGCATGGTAACCGCTCGATTTCTTCTAAATCTGGTTCTGCAGATGTCCTCGAAGCCTTGGGTATCAATCTTGACCTCAAACCAGCTGAACTAGGTAAGGTTTTTGATAAAACTGGCATCGTCTTTCTCTTTGCTAAAAATATGCATCCAGCCATGAAATACATCATGCCAGCTCGTTTGGAACTAGGAATTCCAACGATTATGAACTTGACGGGTCCACTGATTCACCCAATGGCTTTGGAAACACAGCTTCTTGGAATTAGTCGTCCAGAACTTCTAGAAAGTACAGCTCAGGTTTTGAAAAATATGGGTCGCAAACGTGCTATAGTAGTTGCTGGACCAGAAGGACTGGATGAAGCTGGCTTGAACGGAATAACCAAGATCGCACTTCTTGAAAATGGCGAAATCAGCTTGTCAAGCTTTACTCCAGAGGATTTGGGGATGGAAGGCTACGCTATCGACGATATTCGTGGAGGGAATGCTCAGGAAAATGCAGAAATTTTGCTCAGTGTTCTGAAGAACGAACCAAGTCCATTCTTGGAAACTACAGTCTTGAATGCTGGTCTTGGTTTCTATGCCAATGGTAAGGCAGCTAGCATCAAGGAAGGAGTTGCCTTGGCCCGACAAGTGATTGCTAGTGGCAAGGCCCTTGAAAAACTCAGATTGTTACAGGAGTACCAAAAATGAGTCAGGAATTTTTAGCACGAATTTTGGAGCAGAAGGCGCGTGAGGTGGAGCAGATGGAGCTGGAGGAAATCCAGCCCCTGCGCCAGACCTATCGCTTGGCTGACTATCTAAAACAACACCAAGACCGTTTACAGGTAATCGCTGAAGTCAAGAAGGCTAGTCCTAGTTTGGGAGATATCAATCTCGATGTGGATATTGTGCAACAGGCCCAGACTTATGAAGCAAATGGTGCAGTGATGATTTCGGTTTTGACAGATGAGGTTTTCTTTAAAGGGCATTTGGATTATCTACGGGAGATTTCCAGTCAGGTACAGATTCCGACGCTTAACAAGGACTTTATTATCGATGAAAAGCAAATTATCCGCGCTCGTAATGCAGGTGCAACAGTCATCCTGCTCATTGTGGCAGCCTTGTCAGAAGAACGTCTTAAGGAACTTTATGACTATGCGACAGAGCTTGGTCTGGAAGTTTTAGTGGAAACTCACAATCTAGCTGAACTAGAAGTGGCTCACAGACTTGGTGCCCAGATTATCGGGGTCAATAACCGTAACTTGACCACCTTTGAAGTTGACTTGCAGACCAGTGTAGATTTGGCTAAACATTTCAAAGATGATTGCTTGTACATTTCTGAATCTGCTATTTTCACAGTGCAGGATGCGGAACGACTAGCACCATACTTTAACGGAATTTTAGTAGGGACAGCTCTCATGCAGGCAGAGGATGTGGCTCAAAGAATCAAGGAGTTGCAGATTGACAAAGGTTAAGATTTGTGGACTATCGACCAAAGAAGCGGTGGAAACAGCCGTTTCAGCAGGAGCCGACTACATCGGTTTTGTCTTCGCACCTAGTAAAAGACAGGTGATCTTGGATCAGGCTGCTGAGTTGGCAAAGATTATTCCTGCAGATGTGAAAAAGGTTGGTGTATTTGTTTCACCAAGTCGGGCTCAACTGCTAGAAGCGATTGACAAAGTTAGCTTGGACTTGGTTCAAGTTCACGGTCAGGTGGCAGATGATTTATTTGAGAATTTGCTTTGTGCCAGTATTCAGGCTGTGCAGGTGGATGGAGAGGGTCATGTGCCCAATTCTCAGGCAGACTATCTACTCTTTGATGCCCCTGTGGCTGGGAGTGGCCAGATCTTTGACTGGGCTCAACTGGATACGACTGGATTAACTCAGCCTTTCTTTATCGCAGGTGGGCTTAATGAAGACAATGTAGTAAAAGCAATTCAACACTTTACTCCCTATGCAGTCGATGTATCAAGCGGAGTGGAGACAGATGGACAAAAAGATCATAAAAAGATTAGAAGATTTATAGAGAGGGTAAAGAATGGCATATCAAGAACCAAATAAAGATGGATTTTACGGAAAATTCGGCGGACGTTTCGTCCCAGAGACATTGATGACAGCAGTTTTGGAGTTGGAGAAGGCTTATCGTGAAAGTCAGGCAGACCCAAGTTTCCAAGAGGAATTAAACCAACTTTTGCGCCAGTATGTGGGACGTGAAACTCCCCTTTACTACGCAAAAAACTTGACCCAGCATATCGGTGGAGCCAAGATTTATCTCAAACGGGAAGACCTTAACCATACAGGGGCCCACAAGATTAACAATGCCTTGGGACAAGTTCTTCTGGCTAAGCGCATGGGCAAAAAGAAAATTATCGCTGAAACAGGTGCTGGTCAGCACGGTGTAGCAACTGCAACAGCTGCGGCCCTCTTTAACATGGAATGTACCATCTACATGGGTGAGGAAGATGTTAAACGCCAAGCCCTCAATGTCTTTCGTATGGAGCTTTTGGGAGCCAAGGTCGAGGCTGTGACTGATGGTTCGCGCGTGCTCAAGGATGCGGTCAATGCAGCCCTTCGTTCATGGGTGGCTAATATCGACGATACCCATTATATCCTTGGTTCTGCCTTGGGGCCTCATCCTTTCCCAGAAATTGTTCGTGACTTCCAAAGTGTCATCGGTCGAGAAGCTAAACAACAGTACCGTGACTTGACAGGTCAAGATCTGCCAGATGCCCTAGTAGCCTGTGTTGGTGGTGGTTCTAATGCTATCGGGCTCTTCCATCCATTTGTGGAAGATGGGTCAGTAGCTATGTATGGAGCTGAAGCAGCAGGACTTGGTGTGGATACAGAGCACCACGCAGCGACCTTGACAAAGGGTCGTCCGGGTGTTCTTCACGGTTCTCTCATGGATGTGCTCCAAGATGCCCATGGTCAAATTCTTGAAGCTTTCTCGATCTCAGCAGGTTTGGACTATCCTGGTATCGGTCCAGAACACTCTCACTACCACGATATCAAACGTGCCAGCTATGTTCCTGTGACAGATGAGGAAGCCTTGGAAGGGTTCCAACTCTTGTCTCGTGTGGAAGGGATTATCCCAGCATTGGAATCTAGCCATGCCATTGCCTTTGCGGTGAAATTGGCCAAAGAACTTGGACCAAACAAGTCTATGATTGTCTGCTTGTCAGGTCGTGGGGACAAGGATGTGGTTCAAGTCAAAGACCGCTTGGAAGCAGATGCAGCAAAGAAGGGAGAAGCTCATGCCTAAGACACTAACAGAAAAATTAAATGCTGTCAAAGCATCTGGAAAAGGAATTTTCGTTCCTTATATCATGGCTGGTGACCACGAAAAAGGTTTGGATGGACTCGGAGAAACAATCCACTTTTTAGAAGATTTGGGTGTCTCAGCTATTGAAGTGGGCATTCCCTTTTCAGACCCTGTTGCAGATGGACCTGTTATCGAAGAAGCTGGCTTGCGTAGTTTAGCCCACGGGACTTCGACACAAGCTTTGGTTGAAACCTTGAAAACCATTGAAACAGAGGTTCCACTGGTCATCATGACCTACTTCAACCCCCTCTTTCAGTACGGTGTGGAGAACTTTGTTAAAGATTTGGTGGATACAGCTGTGAAGGGCTTGATTATCCCAGACCTACCTCATGAGCATGCCAACTTTGTAGAACCATTTTTGGCAGATACAGATATCGCCTTGATTCCTTTAGTAAGCTTGACCACAGGGATTGAGCGTCAAAAAGAGTTGATTGAAGGAGCGGAAGGCTTTGTCTATGCCGTTGCTATCAATGGGGTGACAGGGAAATCTGGCAACTACCGTGCAGACTTGGACAAGCACTTGGCACAATTGCATCAAGTGGCCGATATCCCAGTCTTGACAGGTTTTGGCGTATCTAGTCAAGCCGATGTAGAACGCTTCAATGCGGTATCAGATGGCGTTATCGTCGGTTCAAAAATTGTAAAAGCTCTCTACCAAGGAGAGCCGATTGAGAACTTTATCAGACAAGCAGTAGCTTACCAAAAATAATCACACAAGCAGCAAGTAAGAGGAAAGGCACAAAAGGAAGTCTTTCCTTTTTCTTTTGTAGGAGAAAGGCTAGAATTCCTGTTGCAGAAGCAAACTGAATCAAGATCAGTAACTCCGTTACGCTAAATACGAGAGCACAAGAAGCTAAAAAGAGAAAATCCCCTGCGCCCATGCGGATATCGATAAAATGAGCCAAAATTCCAAGGACAAGGAAGAAGACCATGACCAGATTCCAGCTAGAGCCGGCCATTAGGATTAGGTGGAAAGTCATCCAGACCAGTAAGGGATATTCCTGATGGCGAAAGTCGTAGATTCCTAAGGTCAGGCCAGCGGTTATGAGGACGACTTGTTCCAAAGAAAGTACTCCCCAAGACCAAGCTAGAAAGAGGATTCCTAAGCCCAGTTCAAAGAGGGCATACCAGATAGGATAAGTAGCCTTGCAGTAGCGACAGCGAAAGCGACCAATTACTTGAGAGATAATCGGAATCAAATCCAAGGGGCGCAAGCGAGTCTGACAGGCATCGCAGTGGCTAGCTGGTAGGATAATGGATTGCTCAGGAAAACGGTCAATGACCAAACCAAGAAAGGAAGCGAGAATGCTCCCGACAAGAAAAAAATAAATATCAATCATACTTATCTATTCGTAAAAAATTGGAGAAGTAGTATAATGGAGAAACATAAACAAGATAGTGAGGTCAAGATGACAATTCGTTTTGAAGAAAATGTGAGTACAGAAAACGCTCAGCTCGTATGCCAATGGTCCAACTCCCTCGGCCAAGCTTTTCAAGAACAATGGATGGGACCAAAGATTTCTTTTCCACTGACCATTCAAGCCTTGCAGGATTTGGAAGGAATATTTTCAATCTTTGATGGACAAGAGTTTATCGGACTTATCCAGAAAATTAGACTAGAAGATAGGAATCTTCATATCGGGAGATTTTTTATTACCCCCCAGAAACAGGGGCAGGGCTTAGGTAGCAAGGCTTTAAGGAAATTTGTTAGTTTGGTCTTTGAAAATGAAGATATAGATACTATTTCTTTAAATGTCTTCGAGGCAAATCAAGCAGCTTACAATCTTTACCAAAAAGAAGGATTTGAAATCGTTCAAATGGTTGAAGAACCCGAACGGAAATACATTATGAAAAAGGGAAGATAGAAGCAAAAAAGTGGCTAGGAAAAGTCTTTGAAATCTGAAAAACGCACAGTATCCAGTTTGAACAACCTTGATATTATGCGTTTTATTGTGGGAAGATTTACTTCGTTTTCTCCTGAAATTGAGTTCCTGTCCAGTCTTCCTCTTGTATTAAATTTTTAATCAAACTCAACATATTTCTGTTTAAATAACTTAATTTTATCATTACAGTAATTGGTTAAATCTTGAGCTTTTTCAAGTGTATACCCTTTTTCAGAAACTGTTTTGACAGTTTTATCATCAAAATAGTAGCCAGTCAAACCAATGATTTCTTCTGATAATGTAAGATAGTAGCCTGTTTCAATTCCCTCGTCTAGATTTTTGGAAAATGACTTCATCAAGCGTCCGAAGAGAGACTTTTTCGTCTTTTCATCACTGGAATAATTCCCTAAGTTTGTTGAAATTAAGCCAGGATGGTAAGAATTGATGGTGATATTTGAACCTCTTAAAAAGAAATCCCTTGCTAGATAGCGTGTCATCCAAATAGTGTAAAGTTTGGAATTATTGTAGGCCAAACCAGGATTGTAGTTCGTCTCAAATCCAAAGTCTAAATCCTTAACCTTAGCAAAATGATGCATATAGGAAGAAGTATTAATGACACGGCCGTCAGACGCTTTTTCTAACAAGGGACCTAGCTTAGTTGTTAAAATATAGGGAACCAGAACAGATAACATAAAGGTCAACTCGACATTTTCAGCACTCGCTTTTCGTTCTTTTCCAGCATAAAGGCCTGCATTGTTAAACAAGACATCAATACTTTGAAATTCTCTCTTGATTTCCTCTACAAATCGATAAACATCATCTAATTTTGAAAAATCTGCAAGGTAGCTAGAAACTCTGCCTCTCAAGGAAACGGTCCTAACCTCTTGAAGCGCCAGCTCAAGTTTTTGAGGATTTCGACCATGGAGGATGACATGATGCCCTTCACTAGCCAATTTCTTTGCCAAATGTTTACCGATACCGTCAGTAGCACCTGTAATCAGAATAGTTTTGACCATCTTAGTCCTCCAAGAAAGCAATGACTTTTTTTGAAAACTCCTCTGCATATTGGAAGATCGAACCGTGACCAGCATTTGGATAGATGATCAGCTTACTATTTTCGATTTTTGCATGCATATCGTAAGAATTTTCCGTTGGAACCTGCATATCCTTGTCCCCGTTGACGATTAAGGTTGGTTGGATGATAAATTTTAGGTCGTCTTGCGAATCTTTCCCCCAACGTTTAATAGCTTTGAGTTGAGTTAGGAATCCTGATAGGTTCATATCTTTATCCGCAAATTCCTTTGTTCTCATACCCATTCGTCCTAGGACTTTCAAGGCTTCAATTTTCCCTTGATCATCATGATTATAGAAGATATAGCGTTTAGGATCGATGCGCTCGAGTCCAGCTTTAAACATATAACTAAAGGTTTTCCCTGTGACCTTATCGACCTCTTTTCCACCTCGAGGTCCTGTTCCAGCCAAAATCAAACGGTTCACTAGAGTAGGCTTGATTCGGATGATTTCTTGGGCAATCATACCTCCCATAGAAAGGCCAAGAAGATTGATTTTATCGTAACCAAGCGCTTTTACAAAGTCAATTGTCTGCTCAGCCATTCCAGGAATAGTCGGAGCAACTTTGCCATGACTGGCTCCTACTCCAGGAAGATCGACTACAATGACATGGTGCTTTTCAGCAATCAAGTCTAAGAGTTTAGGATCCCAGTTATCGAGAGTTGCTGCCAAATGGACCAGCATCAGAAGAGGTAGTTTTGATTTGCCTTTACTAAGTTCGCGATAAGCGATTTTGTTCCCGTCGACCGTGATGTATTGATTTTTAGTTGTAAGATATGACATTGTGTTTTCCTTTTTATTTCTTAAAGCTGAGGACTGTTTTTCCACGTGAGCGACCATTAGCGACCTTGTCTAATGCGCTATTTACCTCTTCAAATGGATAAACTGTATCGATAGAGGGTTTGATTTCTAATTTACTAAAGAGGTCAGCTACCTCTTGTAATTGAGCGCCATTGCTTTCTACAAAGATAAAATGATAGTGGACGCCATATTTTTCCGCCATCTTATCAAATTTGCGACCTGCTAAGCCAAGAATCATCTGTTTCCATTTTGGTAGATTCATGCGTTTGGCAAAGGCACCGTTTGGCATGGCACGAAGGGAAACAAGATGACCACCTTTTTTCATGATAGACATTTGTTTTTCAGTTTCAGCCCCACCAAGTGTATCGAGGACATAATCAACCTGGCTAACAGTTTTTGTATAATCCTCTGTTTTGTAATCGATAAATCTATCTGCTCCTAGTTTCAGAACACGCTCAGCACTATCTCCAGCTCCATTGGTGATGACCTTCAAACCTTTGGCCTTGGCAATTGGAATGGCCATTCCACCGACACCACCAGTCCCACCAGAAATAAAGATCGTTTTCCCAGCTTGAGCGCCCATGAGTTCAAGAGCCTGTATAATGGTCAAGGCAGTAAGAGGAACAGAAGCAGCCTCCTCGTCTGATAGATAGTCTGGAACCTTGGCTAAGGCTTGGCTATCGACAGCTACGTATTCTGCAAAGGCGCCGATATGATCAAGTGGCAGACGGCCAAAGACACGGTCTCCTATCTGAAAGTTGTCAACTTGCTTGCCAATGCTTTCAACGATCCCACCGACCTCGTTACCTGCAGTTTGAGGAAGTTTGTAAGGAACAATCATCTTGACCTCACCACGAGAGATCATGTTATCGAGAGGATTAACACCGGCTGCGGTGACTTTCACCAATACTTGTTTGTCTGTAATACTTGGTTTAGCGATTTCTGTGATGTTCAGTGTGATATTGTTTTTGTTATAAGTAGTGTGTTGTGCGGCTTTCATGTGATTTCTCTTTTCTTTTTCTATATGATTTTATACCTGTATCTGATACAAGTATATGTTATTTCCAGTAAAAACTGACTTGTTATCAAATCAGTTTCGGACTTGTTTAGCTTGTTTATATAGATTGTCAATGACATCTTCTAAAGTTTGATTTGCTAATTCCTTCTCTAATTGAGATTCGGCACTAGCGAAAAGCGGTGAAACTGCTCCTTGGATATGTTTTCCAACAGGGCAATCAGGATTGCTATTTTGATGAACAGGGAATAAACTAATGTGATTGATTTCTTGAGTAGCATAGTAGATCTCTAGTAAAGTCATTTTCTTTGGAGACTTACTGAGTTGATAACCTGTTTTTCCTTGCTGGGAATGAATCAAATCTGCATTTTTCAATAAGGCAATCACTTTTCGAATGTAACTAGCGTTAGTCCCAACACTAATAGCTAGTGCTTGAGAACTTAAGGTTTCCTTGCTTTCACTAATCATTGTTAAGATATGCAAAGCAACTGAGAATTTTGTATCCATATGAATCCCTCTCTTAATAAACTTGTATCAGATACAAGAACAAGTATAACATAAATTAAAAGAAAAGCAAGTCTTTTGTTTTAAATTTTAAAAAATTTTGAGTGCAATCAGATTAGAGCTGTCTGGGAAGGGTGTTCATAAAATTATACCGTTGATATCCATTAGTTGACCAAAAGTAGAACAGATACACAAAAAAGCCTTGTAAATCAAGGCTTTTTCCTGTTGTATTTAGATGCCCCCTACAGGGATTTGGAAAGGACTTTCATATTGAGAGCAATTAAAAATATTGAAATATAAGTGATTTTAGGTATTTTCAATGTCATGATTTAAAAATGGGACAAAAGTGGGGCAAAAACCATACAGATTCTAAACTGTATGGTTCTTTTTTTATCTAACCAAGAAAGGTTAAAACTTATTAAAACAAATGCAATCAACTGTTGAAAACTTTTTAGTCCGTGTAATATAAAAACAAGTAAAAAGTTGAACTATAGGGAATATTGTGTCATAATAGGTAATAGATGAATAATTAATAGATTGGAAATAATGCTTTCTTACCTTAACAAGTTGAATTGGTTATACATTTTTTCGTCGCAATTGTGTCTATCTCTCGAGTTTAGCTAGTTTTTATAAGCTCTGGTTTCTAATCAATATAACAAATTTTAGAAGTGCATAAGACAAGATGGTGACATTACTACAGTCATTTCTAGTCACCATATGTTGCTGGCACAGGCTGTTTGTAGTGTTGGCTATTTACTAGTCAGTTTAATCGGAGTGTTTAATTTTTATTGTTGAAAGGTTTTTATATGGCGAAAATTCTATCTTTAGGTCTGACAGGTAAGAAATTACTTGCTCAGGGGTTCTTGTTTGTTCTGCTAGGTCTCATCTTGATGGTCACGGGGACTTGGTTGCCAGTAACAGTTATTCGCCTGGTTCTGTTTTTAGCTTGGATAGCAACGGTCGTAGATTTGCTATTAAGAGTTTTCAAAAAAAGCCAGTCAACGGATACCTTGGGAGTTGCACTGGTTAAATTGTTAGTGCTGGGATATTTGCTAGGTTCTAATCTTGCGACTGATATACCGATTTATGTTCTGGCTCTTGTGATTGGAGTTTATCAGATTTTTAGGGCCACGATTAATCTTGTCACCTATGTTCTCTACCGTAAAAATAATATTCGACCTCGTTTTCGTCTCTTACTAGATGGTATTCTACTAGTTTTTCTTGGTGGAGCTAGTCTTTTGTCCTCTACGGGAAATTCTGTCTTTCAACTCTTTGTTTTAGGGGCTTATTTTTTCCTTTATGGTCTGTCCAATATCCGTGACGGTTTCTTATTTGAAGGGGAAATTGGGAAAAACCATCTCAAACGTCGCATTAGAATTAGCTTACCTATTGTCCTAGCCGCTCTCATCCCTGCAAGAACTTTAGCAAAAATTAACAAATTTATGCTGGAAAATGCTGATGAGGAAGAAGATATCCATCTTGGAATAGTGAAGTCTGGTAAGACAGCAGAGCTAGAAATTTTTGTTCATACAGCTGAGACCTCCCTGTTTTCAGCTATTGGTCATGTGGATATCTGCTATCAGGGCCGTGTTATTTCTTATGGCAACTATGATCCGTCATCTGAGACCTTATTTGGTATGGTAGGAGATGGTGTCTTATATTTCTGTGACCGCGATAAGTACATTGATCTATGTAAACGTGAGAGTCAAAAAACACTTTTTGGTTACGGAATAGATTTGACACCTGAAATGGAAAAAGCAATTCAAAAAATGTTGACTGAATTGAAACAACTGACGATTCCATGGGAGCCAAGTGCGGATAAAATCACGACAGGTGATGGTAAGGAAGACTACACCTACGCTTATAAAATCAGACATGAGACGGATGGGGAACTTTATAAATTTATCAAATCTAAGTTTAAATCCTACTTTGTCTTATCCACAAATTGTGTGCTCTTGGCAGATACCATAGTCGGTCAGGCTGGAACAGATATCCTCTCACCCAAAGGATTTATCGCACCAGGAACTTACCAAGCTTACCTTGACCGAGAGTTTGAAAAACCAAATAGTATAGTCGTATCTAAACATGTTTATCATGTTTATTAAGGAGAATTTATGAATTTAGTAAAAAAATACACCCCGTTAATACTTTTTATAGGGCTGGTTACTCTTGTAATTCTGAATGCATCAAGCTTTATATCAGGGACAGTATCTCTCTTTGAAGTAACTTCTACCTTGATTTATGGTGCTGTCATTGCTTTTGTGCTCAATGTTCCCATGAAAAAAATTGAAGAATTCCTAGTTAAAATGAAGGTAAAGGCAGGGTTGCGCCGTCCGATTGCTATGGTGCTTGTTTTCCTATCTCTTATCTTAATCGTGATCTGTCTTTTGGTTTTGGTGCTTCCAACCCTTGCTCAGACTATTAGTCAGCTGGGAGCAGTCCTTTCAACAGTCCTGACTCAACTTAGGAAATTGCTAGACAGCTCGGAATTTGTAACCAAAGACATGCTGTCAACTATCGTATCAGGAATTCAGGGACAGTCTAGCTCTATTAGTCAAGCTTTGATAACCTTCTTATCCGGTCTGACTAGTAATATAGGAAATATTTTTTCAAGTATAATGAATGCCTTTCTGATTATAGTATTTACCTTTTCATTTTTATCCAGTAAGGAACATCTGGCAGCGATGACGAGTCGACTTCTAAAAGTTATATTTCCAGAGAAAGTGGTGACAAAGTTAACTTACATTGGACAAGTAGCACTAGAGACTTATGACCAATTTTTGATGAGTCAGCTGATTGAAGCAGTCATCATAGGAGTTATGATAGCGGTTGGCTACAGCCTGTTTGGACTACCTTATGGGGTAATGACAGGTATATTTGCAGGAGTACTGTCTTTCATTCCTTATGTTGGTCCTATGATTGCTTGTATTCTGGGAGCGATTTTTATCTTTACAGTAAGTCCAAGTCAAGCCTTACTTTCTATTGTTCTTTATCAAATCATACAACTGATTGAGGGAAATCTTATCTATCCCAAAGTTGTGGGTCAATCTATTGGCTTACCAGCCCTTTTCACGCTTGCGGCTGCTAGTATCGGAGGGAATCTTTTCGGACTACTTGGAATGATATTCTTTACCCCCGTATTTGCTGTTATCTATCGACTGGTTAAAGAATTTGTCGTTGCAAAGGAAAATCAGGTAGATTAAGAAAAACTAAATTTAATAAGATATACTGAGAAGAGAGTGAGAGATTCTCTTCTCTTTTATTTTTAAATACTTTTCTACAAAAAGCTATTAGACGTTAAAAAAAGCCTTGGTTTCAAGGCTTATTTCTGTTGATTTAGATGTGCCCCCTGCAGGGCTCGAACCTGCGCCCCATAGCTTAAGAGTCTACTGCTCTACCAACTGAGCTAAGGAGGCAACAGAAAAAGCTGAGAATGTAACTTCCCAGCTATTTTAATATGCCCAAAATGGCAGCTAGATTATTTACGAAAGGCATCAAGGATATAGGTGAAACCAACAATTAAAAATGCAAAGGCAACGACATAAACGACAAAGACACTTGTAGCTACTGGATTGAACAAAATCACTAGACCTAGTAAAAATGCAAGCAACGCTATCCACATGATATGGTTGCCAATAATAGGGAAAATCAATCCCAGACGATTGCCTTTAAAGAAAGCTATAATGGCTTCTACAATTAACCAAATTCCTAAAATAGTTGGAATGACAACTGGCAGCGTCACAAAGCCATAGGCAACGAGGTAAAGAGCTAAGAGAAGATTAACAATCCCTTGGAAAAGATGAGCTGGTGAGCGAAGCACTTTTGGTACAGAGAAATAGCCTAAAATAGCTGCTATAGAAGCAACCAGTAAACCAAATGCAATCCACCAGCTGTAAGCAACAAGATTAGCTACTGGGTCTGTAAATAGAAAGAGTGCTAAAAGGACAAAAATAACTCCTGCAAGGAATAGCGATAAACGATTAGAAAATTTCATTTCAATACCATCCTGTTATATAGTATAGTTTAATAATAAAAATATTATACACCTTTTTAGAGGAAATATCAATAAACTAAATGGAAAATTTGGAAGTTTCAGTCTGATTCATGAAAAGAAAATCAGTTTTTATTATTTTGAAAATAAAAAGAGAAGATAAAATTTGTCTTCTCTACATGAAAATATTGTATGGCATCAAAGCAAAAGTAACTGGCTTTACACTATTTGTTAAGATGTAATTTGGTTCAAAAAGAAAAGATAGATTTAAAAGTGGGGCAAATGATGAGGCAAATCAGTTATAGATAAGCAAAAAAGCCTTGGTTATCAAGGCTTTTCCTGTTGTATTTAGATGCCCCCTACAGGGATCGAACCTGTGACCCACGGATTAAGAGTCCGCTGCTCTGCCAGCTGAGCTAAGGAGGCAAAGAAAAAAGCTGTATTGGTGCCGAAACTTCACGGTTTGTATTGAACCCGCGCAATTAAGCAGGTGGGCAACTCGCTCTAACTGAAGCTGTTTCCGTGTGAGACGGCCTACATGCTGTTAGAAGACTTTTGTTTCCCTAATAATACAAAAAATAGTCGGTCAACACTTAAGTGTGAAGTCGTACACCACAGCGTTTCTATGTTTATATGATACCACTTTTTCAAAAAAAATCAAGAGGTAAGTGCAATTTTTTGAAAAGGATTTCAGATTTTTCGTAAACGGTCGATGGCTTCCTTTCTTTGAGCCAAAGCCCGTTCATATTTACCAGTATCTTCTGCTTGGAAATAGTGATGATTGCGAATTTTTTCTGGCAGATAGTCTTGCTTGACCCAATTTCCAGGATAGTTGTGTGGATAGAGATAATCTTGGGCATTCCCCAGTTCCTTGCTTCCGCTGTAGTGCCCATCACGCAGGTGTCGCGGAATAGGCAAGTGTCCTGATGTTTTGAGGTCAGCAAGTGCCTTATCCATAGCCACATAGGCCGAGTTGGATTTTGGAGAAAGGGCCAAATCAATCACGACATTGGCAATGAGAATGCGGGCTTCTGGGAATCCAATCCTTTGTGCAGCATCCAGAGCAGTCACGGTGTGAATCTGGGCTTCAGGATTGGCCAAACCGATATCTTCATAAGCGATAACAGTCAAACGACGAGCGAGACTTGGCAAATCACCAGCCTCAATCAAGCGGGCAGCATAGTGAAGACTGGCATCAACATCTGAGCCACGGATAGACTTTTGCAGGGCAGATAGAACGTCATAGTGACCGTCTCCATCTTTGTCCATGGTAATGTAGCTCCGCTGCAGGCTATTTTCCATGATGTCTAGAGTGATATGGCGGATGCCCTTATCATTCTCAGGGGTAGAGAGAACTGCCAAATCCAGCGAGTTAAAGGCAGAACGCAGGTCTCCGTTTGTAGAGGTTGCGATGAAATCCAGCGCGTCTTCATCTAGTTCTACTGGAAAATCAAAACCACGTTCAGGGTTACTTAGAGCTATCTGAAGCGCCTCTTTGACGTCTTGATTAGACAGAGGTTCCAACTCAAAAATCTGAACACGACTGCGAATGGCAGGAGTGACAGAAAAGAAAGGATTTTCAGTTGTAGCCCCAATCATGATGACTAGTCCACTTTCCAAGAGAGGAAGGAGAAAGTCTTGCTTGGTTTTATCTAGTCTATGAATCTCGTCTAGTAATAGGACGAGACCACCTGAAAATTTAGCCTCTTCCGCGATTTCTTGCAGTCGCTTTTTACTATCAACTGTCGCATTGAAAGTTCGAAAGGCATACTTTGTTGTTCCAGCGATGGCAGAGGCAATACTGGTCTTGCCGATGCCCGGAGGTCCGTAGAGAATCATGGAAGACAGACGGTTGGCTTCCACCATGCGACGGATGATTTTTCCAGGTCCGACCAGATGCTCCTGACCGATGACCTGGTCTATGGTTTTAGGGCGCATGCGAAGCGCGAGATTGTCTGGCATAGCAGTCCTTTCTAACGTGGATTTTCTGATGTATATGTGGTAAGATGGTAGTATCTATTTTAGCATATTTCCGAGCAATCGGGGCGATTTAAGAGTCGCATAGAAAGAGGACAAAATGGCAACATATGGATTTTTAGATGTTTTAGAGGAAGAGTTGGAGAAGAATTTTCCCTTTGACTTTGAGATTAGTTGGGACAAGCGCAACCACGCGGTTGAAGTGAGTTTTCTATTGGAGGCACAAAATGCTACAGGTGTGGAGATGGTGGATGAAGACGGAGAGGTTTCGTCAGATGATATCCTCTTTGAGGAAGCAGTGCTTTTTTACAATCCTGCCAAATCAACAGTCAATGAGGAAGACTATTTGACTGTCATTCCTTACCTACCTAAAAAAGGCTTTTCTCGTGAATTTTTAGCTTATTTTGCGCTATTCCTTAAAGATACTGCCGAGGTTGGACTAGATGCCCTTATGGACTTTTTGGAAGACCCAGAAGCAGAAGAATTTGTCATGGAATGGAACCAAGAAGTCTTTGAAGAAGGAAAAGTTGGCTTGGAAGAGGGGGAATTTTATCCTTATCCGAGATACTAGGAGTTGGTTGGAGATTTTATGAAGAAAATTGGGATTTATTTGGTTTATGTGCTAGCTGTTGTCTTTATTATGCTGTCTTTTGCTTGTGGAACAATCGCATTTGCAGAGCTGGGGTATTCCGCAGTTTTAGTCTTTACTTTTGGTTATGCCTTCGCTCTTCTAAGCATGTATTTAATCTTTATTCTTCATGAGCTGGGACATGCTTTTTGTGGCTACTTGACAGGCTATCGGCTGGTGGCTTTTGGATTAGGACATTTTATTTTGACCAAAAAGTCAGGCAAGTTTCGTCTTAGTAGAACAGCCATTCTGAAAAATGTTGGTGCTCAATACATTGGTTTAAAAGAGGATGAAAGCGATCAAAGCATCATCCTGATGCTTTCAGGAGGCTTGATGGTTCATCTCAGCTTGATATTATTGGCGATAGTGTTTGGGTTTTTGACAAGAAGCTGGTATTTTGCAGGGACTTGGATTTTTCTTAATTTGTCTTTCTTCCTAAATAACATTTTGCCAGTCGGCATCACCGATGGAGCAAAAATTTGGGAATTGCTACAACACCCTGAAAATACGAAATACGCCTACCTGATGTTGAGGCATTCTGCCCAGACCTTGCTAGCTCCTCAAGAATATGATTTAAAAGACTTTATCATGCCTGTTGATGAGGAGGTGAGAGGGATTTTTACAGAAAGTGTTCAGACTCTTCAGGGGTTGGTATTCATATTGGATGATAATATAGAACTTGCAAAGCAACAGTTTCAGTCTGTGTTAGATAAAACAGACAATCCAATGTCTAAAACTAGTTCTCAATTATACCTTCTTCAAGTTGCTCTGATGGAAGGAGATAATAAGAAGGCGGAAGAATATGCAAGTATTCGAGGAGTCAAATCCTTTTTATCTCTAAAAACAGCAGATATGCAGGTCATTCAAGCTTGGTATCAATTTAAGGTAAAGAAAGATGTAGTTCAAACTCACAAGGCTATGAAGATTGCTAGACAGAAAATGAATAGCAGTCGGATGTTACGGGATGAGAAAAGCTATTATCAAAACTGGTTAGCTGAGCTGGAAAAGGAATTAACCGAAGGAGTCTAATATGGAAATAGAACTTACTGATTTCCAAGGTTGCAAGATTGCCTTATTTTGTGGTGATAAGCTACTGGTCATCTTGCGTGATGATAAGGAAAATATCCCTTGGCCCAATATGTGGGAGTTGCCGGGTGGTGGCCGTGAAGGGGACGAAAGCCCATTTGAATGTGCGGCGCGTGAAGTTTATGAAGAACTGGGGATTCATCTGACTGAGGATTGTCTGCTTTGGAGTAGGGTTTATCCAAGTGTGCTCTATGAAGGTCGGTACTCTGTCTTTATGGTTGGTCAGCTAAGACAAGAACAATTTGACAATATTACCTTTGGAGATGAAGGACAGGGCCATCAGCTGATGAATGTCGAGGAATTTCTTAGCTCCAGTCAAGCTGTACCTCAGTTGCAAGAGAGATTAAGGGATTATTTATAAGAAAAGTAAATGATTTGAAAAATAGAGAAATTATTAGAGGGGGTAGAATTTAAAGATATGAATATCACCTATATCGTCGGAAATGGTTTGGATTTACAATATGGTTTGAAAACAAGATATAATGATTTCTATGAATTTCAAAATAAGGTTTACATAAGTAGGAAAGAAAATGAGGAGGGATATTCAAATTTTATTTATGAGTCGCTATTTTCTGATAAAGTAAAGGATTATGAAAATTGGTCAGATTTTGAATTGTCAATTGGTAAATTAACAAAAGATAACGACCTCATCTCCTCAAGTATAGAAATGAAGGAGAAATTTATAGATGATTTTAGTGAAGTAGTTGATGATTTAAGAGAATATCTACGCATACAACAAGAAAAAATATTGAGAAAGGCAATGTAATTGATTTTGTAAGTACTCTAAATAATATGAAGAAATCTCTTCCTGCAATCAATCAGCCTGTTATTGATAAAAAATATAATGAAAATCCATATCAACACGACATCGTGAATATATTAACTCTTAATTACACAAATGTAATAGATGAATTATATAATGGGTCAGCAAAATCATTCAGCAATCAATTACGAAATAATAATTATGATTTTCATATTGCGCCTCCAATCCATGCACATGGAACAGTAGCTGTTTGCACGGTTTTAGGAGTTAGCGATGAAACACAAATTTTAAATAGTTTTGACGAAGAACAAAAAGAATCCCTCGTAAAAAACTTAGTTTTGAAGAACTATAGAGAAAATATGGATGTGAAAAATAGTGATATTATTAAAAACTCTGATATTATTATTCTTTATGGGGTTTCTTTGGGAGAGACTGATAAGTATATCTGGAGTCAGATTGCTGAAAGATCAATCAGTAGTTCTGTCCCTGTCATAATTTATCATTATATGCCTAATTTTGATCCGGGAAATCCCACTAGGGTGAAACGTTTATATAGAAATGTAGAAGACAAATTCATACAGAATAGTGGTATTGATTTAGAGTTAGAGAAGAAATTAAGAGATAATCTTATTGTTGTTATCGGAAAGACTATTTTTAACCTGATGGAAAGGTAAGCACAATATAAAATGGAAACATGGCAAGAGTTAAAAGTTACAGTGAAGCGTGAGGGGGAGGAATTAGTTTCCAATCTCTTGATCGAGCTAGGAGCGCAAGGTGTTGCGATCGAAGATAGTATGGACTATGTGGGAAATGTTGACCGCTTTGGCGAGATTTTCCCAGAGGTTGAGCAGCAAGAAGAAATCGTAGTGACAGCCTATTACCCTGATACGGTTGATGTAGCAACGGTTGAGTCAGATTTGCAGGCTCGTCTAGCAGAATTGACAGATTTTATGGATTTGGGTGAAGTCAAGATGGGGACGACTGCCTTGGCTGAGGAAGACTGGGCAGACAACTGGAAGAAATACTATGAACCTGCTCGCATCACTCATGATTTGACCATCGTGCCGTCGTGGACAGACTATGAGGCGACTGCTGGGGAAAAGATTATCAAGCTAGATCCTGGGATGGCTTTTGGTACTGGGACCCATCCAACTACTAAGATGAGCCTCTTTGCCTTGGAACAGGTTCTTCGTGGTGGCGAGACAGTGCTAGATGTGGGGACTGGTTCAGGGGTTCTCTCCATTGCTAGCTCGCTACTTGGTGCCAAGGAAATCTTCGCCTATGACCTAGATGATGTAGCAGTTCGTGTTGCTCAGGAAAATATTGAACTTAACCCTGGAATGGAAAATATCCACGTTGCTGCTGGAGACTTGCTTAAGGGTGTTGAGATTGAGGCAGATGTGATTGTAGCTAATATCTTGGCGGATATTCTCATTCATCTGACAGATGATGCCTATCGTTTGGTCAAGGATGAAGGCTACCTGATCATGAGTGGCATTATCAAGGACAAGTGGGACATGGTGCGCGAGTCGGCTGAGTCAGCTGGATTTTTCCTTGAAACCCACATGGTTCAAGGGGAATGGAATGCCTGTGTCTTTAAGAAAACCAAGGATATTTCAGGTGTGATTGGAGGCTAGCATGCAGCAGTATTTTGTCAAGGGGAGTGCAGTCTCTCCTGTCACCATCGAGGACAAGGAAACCAGCAAGCATATGTTTCAGGTTATGCGCTTGAAAGAAGATGATGAGGTGACCTTAGTCTTTGATGATGGTATCAAGCGTTTGGCGCGCGTCTTGGATGTTGAAAATCGTCAGTTTGAGTTGGTTGAAAAGTTAGCTGACAACGTGGAATTACCAATCCAGGTGACCATCGCATCTGGCTTTCCCAAGGGAGATAAGCTGGAGTTTATCACTCAAAAAGTAACCGAACTGGGTGCCAGTCAAATCTGGGCCTTCCCTGCCGATTGGTCCGTTGCTAAGTGGGATGGCAAGAAATTGGGTAAAAAGGTTGAAAAACTAGAAAAAATTGCCCTTGGAGCAGCAGAACAAAGCAAGCGTAATGTTGTTCCAAGTATTCAGCTTTTTGAGAAGAAAGCAGATTTTCTAGCCCAACTTGACCAGTTTGACCGCATCGTAGTGGCTTATGAAGAGTCGGCCAAAGAAGGTGAAGCCACTGCGCTTTTACAAGCAGTTACTGGACTCGAGAAGGGAGCTAAATTGCTCTTTATCTTTGGTCCAGAGGGCGGTCTCTCACCTGCAGAAATTGAGAGTTTCGAAGCTAAGGGATCAGTCTTAGCAGGACTTGGCCCTCGCATTTTGCGAGCAGAAACAGCACCACTTTACGCTTTATCAGCCCTTAGTGTTTTATTAGAATTAGAGAGATAAGAGGAAGAAAATGGAACAAAAACACCGTTCAGAATTTCCAGAGAAGGAACTTTGGGATTTAACAGCCCTATACCAAGACCGTGAGGATTTCTTGCGTGCAATCGAGAAGGCTCGTGAAGACATCAATCAATTTAGCCGTGATTACAAGGGCAATCTTCATACTTTTGAGGATTTTGAAAAGGCCTTTGCGGAATTGGAACAAATCTACATTCAGATGAGCCATATTGGAAACTATGGCTTTATGCCTCAGACGACAGACTATAGCAATGACGAATTTGCCAATATTGCCCAAGCTGGCATGGAATTTGAAACAGATGCCAGCGTAGCCTTGACCTTCTTTGACGATGCCTTGGTGGCAGCAGACGAGGAAGTCTTGGATCGTTTGGGGGAATTGCCACATTTAACAGCTGCCATTCGTCAGGCCAAAATCAAAAAAGCCCACTATCTGGGGGCTGATGTGGAGAAAGCCTTGACCAATCTAGGTGAAGTTTTCTACAGTCCACAGGATATTTACACTAAAATGCGAGCTGGGGACTTTGAAATGGCTGACTTTGAAGCTCATGGTAAGACCTACAAAAACAGCTTTGTGACCTATGAAAATTTCTACCAAAATCATGAGAACGCTGAGGTTCGTGAGAAATCTTTCCGTTCCTTCTCAGAAGGTCTTCGTAAGCACCAAAATACGGCTGCAGCAGCCTATCTAGCCCAAGTCAAGTCTGAAAAACTACTGGCAGATATGAAGGGATATGACTCTGTCTTTGATTATCTTCTGGCTGAGCAAGAAGTGGACCGTGCTATGTTTGATCGTCAGATTGACCTCATCATGAAGGATTTTGCGCCCGTTGCTCAGAGATACCTCAAGCATGTTGCCAAGGTCAATGGTCTTAAAAAGATGACCTTTGCAGACTGGAAATTGGACTTGGACAGCGCCCTTAATCCTCAAGTGACTATTGACGACGCCTATGATTTGGTCATGAAGTCCGTAGAACCTTTGGGACAAGAATATTGTCAGGAAGTTGCTCGTTATCAAGAAGAGCGCTGGGTGGACTTTGCTGCCAATAGTGGCAAGGATTCTGGCGGTTATGCGGCGGACCCATATCGTGTGCATCCTTATGTTCTCATGAGCTGGACTGGTCGTTTGAGCGATGTCTATACCTTGATTCATGAAATCGGGCATTCTGGTCAATTCATCTTTTCAGACAATCACCAAAGCTACTTTAATGCCCACATGTCGACCTACTATGTTGAAGCACCGTCAACCTTCAATGAATTACTCCTCAGTGACTACTTGGAGCACCAATCTGACGACCCACGTCAAAAACGCTTCGCTTTGGCTCACCGTTTGACAGATACATATTTCCATAATTTTATCACTCACCTTTTGGAAGCAGCCTTCCAGCGTAAAGTGTATACATTGATTGAAGAAGGGGAGACCTTTGGAGCAAGCAAACTCAACAGCATTATGAAGGAAGTTTTGACAGATTTCTGGGGAGATGCTATTGAAATTGACGACGATGCGGCTCTGACTTGGATGCGCCAAGCTCACTACTATATGGGCTTGTATAGTTACACTTACTCTGCTGGTCTTGTTATCTCGACTGCGGGTTACCTCCATCTGAAAAACTCAGAAACTGGAGCTGAGGACTGGCTCAATCTCCTTAAGTCAGGTGGTAGCAAGACACCGCTTGAGTCAGCCATGATTATCGGAGCGGACATTTCAACGGACAAACCACTTCGTGATACCATCCAATTCTTGTCTGATACGGTTAATCAGATCATCGCTTACAGTGCCCAGTTGGGAGAGTAGGGGAATAGAAAGGTAGGTAATTCTTATGCTGATGATATCTGGATTGTTAAGCGTCATTATATTTGGCTTAGCTGTAGCTATTTTCAAAAACGCCGTTGAAGGTCGTGATGTTAAATTTGAACTTGCTGTAGAGTTGATATTGATAGTTATTTACTTCATTGTATATCAGATTGTGTTTAATTGAGAATTCAATATTATGTCATTTAAG
Source organism: Streptococcus mitis (assembly GCF_000960005.1). Classification (GTDB taxonomy): domain Bacteria; phylum Bacillota; class Bacilli; order Lactobacillales; family Streptococcaceae; genus Streptococcus; species Streptococcus mitis_CK. The sequence continues at coordinate 64,262 of NZ_JYGP01000002.1, forward strand.
GCTGGTTTTTTGAACAGCTGCTAGAAATGTAGAGGTATTGAGCATGTATCAAGAGTTACTTAGAAAAATAACAGGAGAAAAACCAAGTTATAACCAGGAAGAAATCCAATGGTTGCTTGATCATTTGGGAGATTCTTCTCCAGAAATTCGCGATGACCTTGTTTTTACAAGCTTTGCTAGAGGGATTCAGGAAGAGCTATTTACACAGGAACAATTTCATTTCATTGCTGAAGGGATTTCATCTGATGGAGGGTTAGATAAAGAGATTGATAAGGTAGGCTTGTCAACACTTGAACGTTCTTTTAGGGCGCTTATTTATGCAAATCTCTTGTCTGCTGATGCCAACCAGCAATCGATTTTCTATCAGAGATTAAAAGTAGAAATTCGTAATGTCCTTTTAAATCAAGGCTTGCACTATCTTTCAAAAGAAAAGGATACAACGGGTTTTTCAAGTCAGTATGGTTGGGTTCATGCTTTTGCACATGGAGCCGATTTACTGACAGAGGTAGTTTGTCATCCAGACTTTCCTAAAAACAGAGTTCATGAAGTATTTGATATACTTGGCCAACTATTTAAAAGAGTTTCGATTCGCTTTACAGATGATGAGGATTGGCGTTTAGCAAGAGTGATCTATGAACCTATTTTACAAGGGAAGTTGGAGCAAGAGCAAGTAGCTTCTTGGATAAAAGCTGTTGATTTTCCGATAGAAGAAAGGGAGGATTTTTACAAATTTTCAAACTTTAAGTCCTGTCTGTTGGAAGTCTATGTTCAACTTGACCAGAGAAATAGTTTACAAGATGACTTGAAAGACGCTATCCAGTCTTTTCAATACTAAGGATAAGCTAATATTATTTATTGAAAGAGTTTCTATTGTATCCTCCTAACTAATAATGAAAACTAATAAAAGAGGTTGAATCATTTTCCAACCTCTTTTTGTGTATCTTAATGGAATTGCATACCACCATCAACGATAATAGTTTGTCCTGTAATGTAGTTTGAATCCGGTCCTGCAAGGAAGCTGACGGCTGCAGCCACATCTTCTGGTTCAGATAGACGTTTTAGAGTAATATCTTTTGCAAATGTCTGCATACCCCATTCGTCATCTTTTCCTGCATTTTTACCAACTTCATGAGCGATATCGTACATCATTGGTGTTTTCACAATACCTGGTGCGTAGGCGTTAACAGTAATGCCTGAGTCTGCTAAATCACGTGCTAATGTTTGTGTGATTCCGCGAACAGCAAATTTGGTTCCACCGTAAACAGTTAGATTTGGGTTACCGACGACACCAGCTTGAGAGGTGGCGTTGATAATTTTACCTCCGTGACCAAGTGCTTTAAATTGTGCTTGTGCAGCTTGTGACCCCCAAATGACACCACCAACGTTGATACCGAAAGTACGTGTAAATTGTTCCTCAGTAATTGTATCAAGAGGAGTAGTTGGAGCAACACCAGCGTTATTTACGACAACATTCAAATCACCAAAATGGTCAACAACCTTTTGAAATGCTTGTGCAACTTCTGCCTGTTTCGAAACATCGGCCACGACAGCAAAGGCATTTTCAGCTGATAATTCGGCAACAGCTTTTTCAGCTGTTTCTGGATTGTAGTCTAAGACTCCTACCTTAAAGCCATCTTGAACCAATCGTTTTGCGATTGCAAAACCGATTCCTTGACCTGCACCTGTGACAATAGCAACTTTAGACATATGATTCCTCCTTGGTATCCACGATACCATTCAAACGTTCATAAAAGAACAGAAAAGTTGTAAAAATTAGTTCAAATTAGGGAATAAATAACTTATTAGAACTATATTGACATTATATACCTTTAGAAAAAATGTTTCAAATAAACACTACCGTTTTTATAGAATTTTATCCTGAAAATTTCCAAACAATTTTCTTGAAACCCTTTCCTACTTTTGATAGACTAGTATCTAGTTTTTGAAAAAAGGAGAAAGAAAATGAAAAAATTTGTCGCTGAATTAATCGGTACGTTCATGCTTGTGTTCGTTGGGACAGGAGCTGTTGTTTTTGGAAATGGTCTTAATGGCCTTGGTCACCTTGGAATCGCCTTTGCCTTTGGTCTGGCAATCGTGGTTGCTGCTTACTCAATCGGAACTGTTTCAGGTGCTCACTTGAACCCAGCTGTTTCGATTGCTATGTTTGTAAACAAACGTTTGTCATCTTCAGAGCTTGTAAACTACATCCTTGGACAAGTAGTTGGAGCTTTCCTTGCGTCAGCTGCGGTATTCTTCCTCTTGTCTAACTCAGGCATGTCAACTGCTAGTCTTGGTGAAAATGCCTTGGCAAACGGTGTCACTGTCTTTGGTGGATTCTTGTTTGAAGTCATCGCAACCTTCTTGTTTGTCCTAGTTATCATGACTGTAACATCAGCAAGCAAAGGTAATGGTGCAATCGCTGGTTTGGTGATTGGTTTGTCATTGACAGCTTTGATTCTTGTGGGATTGAACATTACTGGGCTTTCAGTAAACCCAGCTCGTAGCTTGGCACCAGCTGTCTTGGTAGGTGGCGCAGCCCTTCAACAAGTTTGGATTTTCATCCTTGCCCCAATCGTTGGTGGAGTTCTTGCAGCCCTTGTTGCTAAAAACTTCCTTGGAACAGAAGAATAATTGAAACTCAAAAAGCCTTGCTCCTCATCTTGAGGAACAGGGCTTTTTCGTATGAGTTTAACGGTTGTCAATTTTCTCTGGATAAAGGTCGTGTTGGAAGAGGCGTTGTTCTGCCAAGCCTTCATACTTAGTTCCAGGCTTACCGTAGTTGTAGTAGGGGTCAATTGAGATGCCACCGCGCGGAGTGAATTTTCCCCAGACCTCTAAATAGCGAGGGTCTAGCAAGTTGACCAAGTCTTTCCCAATGGTGTTGATACAGTTTTCGTGGAAATCTCCGTGGTTTCGGTAGCTAAATAGATATAGTTTGAGAGATTTTGACTCGACACAGAGCTTGTCAGGAATATAGGAAATATAAATCGTCGCAAAGTCTGGTTGAGCAGTGATGGGACAAAGAGAGGTAAATTCAGGACAGTTAAATTTGATGAAATAGTCATTTTCCACATGACGATTGTCAAAGGATTCGAGAACTTCTGGTTGATATTCGAAAATGTAGTTGGTTTCTTTGTTGCCTAGTAGGCTTAGGTTTTTCATTTCTTCTTGTTGTGACATGATTTTTTCTTTCTAATCTTAAACACCACGTTGATTATCGTAGAGGAGGGTATGGAGTTGAGGAAGGACGCGGACATTGCCCCAGCTATCGTCAGTAGCGACGCGTTCCCAGAGTTCTTTGAGACGGTTCAGTTGATCTTGGATAATATTGCCTGTGGCCTTGGGCTCAGGATTTCCAGCCGATAAGAAGAGCACATCTGGTTGGTAGCGTTCTTGTATTCCTTTAGCAAAGGCTAAATCTGCATCATCAAAGACAGGGATTTTAAAGGTGACCTTGTCTGGATCAAGTTGGGAAACGATAAAGTCCAGGGTCTCAAAGTTGACTTCCATCTTGGATGAAGGAGGTTTGGGACTCAGAGTGACCTGGTCGATGTCTTTCAACCAATTTTGCCAGCGAGAGCCTTGAGTTTCAACAGCCAGAGTGACACCACGTTCCTTGAGTTTGGTGACCAGCTCAGCCATGTTGGCTGCTAGGATAGCAGGATTTCCCCCAGATAGGGTTACATAGTCGTAGCTCCCTAATTTATCCAAGGCAGCAATGACCTCGTCAGCAGTCATACGAGTTGGCTTTTCAGAGCCATCCCAAGTGAAGGCAGAATCGCACCAGTCGCAGTGGTAGTCGCAACCAGCAGTGCGGACAAACATGGTTTTCTGCCCAATTGCACGACCTTCACCTTGAAAAGTTGGGCCGAAAATTTCCAGAACTGGTAGTTTGAGGACACGTTCCCTAGTCATCTAACCACTCCCGTCTAAACTCCGCAAAGGCAGTCGGAGTCTCATAGAGGCGAACGTATTCCAAACGGAGACCACGTTCGTCTGGCAACTCTTGGTTCATGGTTTGGAAAATCCAGTAAACCATATTTTCAGCAGTCGTGTTCATATAGGGAAGAGTTTCATTGAGATAGCGATGATCCAAGTGGGGTTCTAAGTAGTTCTTGTAGATTGCTTTGATGTCTCCGAAATCGTAGGTCATGCCACGTTCATCTAAAAATCCACTAACAGCAATCTGCAGATGATAGGTGTGGCCGTGCAGGGATTTGCATTTTCCCTCATAGTGAAAGAGGTGGTGGGCAGCATCAAAGGTAAATTCTTTGGAGACTAGAGTCCGATAAGGATTGTAAACGAGAGATTCTCCAGTTTCCTGTTTGATTTCTTTGGGTGCAAAAAACATTAGGCCTCTCCTTTCTGTGAGAGATAAACATCTAACCCATGTTGACGTAGGTGGCAGGCTGGGCAATCTCCACAGCCACTTCCGATAATCCCGTTGTAGCAGGTTAAGGTCTTTTCACGAACATAGTCAAAGGCACCGAGTTGGTCGGCTAATTCCCAAGTTTCAGCCTTGTCTAGCCACATGAGAGGTGTTTGGATAACAAAGTCGTAATCCATAGCAAGGTTGAGGGTAACATTAAGGGATTTGACAAAGACATCTCGACAATCGGGGTAGCCTGAGAAGTCTGTCTCGCAGACACCTGTCACGATATCTTTAATGCCTCGTTGCTTAGCAAGGACTGCCGCAAAGGATAGAAAGAGGTGGTTGCGACCATCAACAAAGGTATTGGGAACCTCCCCCTCTTTTTGCTCAATCTCTAGATCAGAAGTCAAGGCATTCTCAGTGATTTGCCCCAGCAGAGACATATCTAGGATATGATGACGGATCCCCTGTTCCTTAGCAATTTCTCTAGCGACTTGAATTTCGAGGTGATGGCGTTGGCCGTAGGCAAAGGTGACGGCTTCAACGGTTTCATAGTGTTCTTTAGCCCAAAAGAGGCAGGTTGTAGAATCTTGACCGCCACTAAAGACGACCAAGGCTGATTGACGTTTCATAGTACTCCTTCCAAAATGGGGAATGTTCAGAGCACGCAAAAAGCTCCCTTGAGGGAGCTAAAAAATACCAAGTAGAGGTTTTTTTTAGCGATGGCATGTCCCAAACATCGTAATATTCTACATACAGTCTAGCATATTTTTTGAAAAATGGCAAAAGGCAAGAAAAAAGAGACCAAAGAAAGTACTTGGTCTCTAATGTGATTAGCTCAATTCAGCAACGATGGCCTTGATTTGTTCTGCAGTATGAACACCTGCAACTTGTTTGACAACTTGGCCGTCTTTTTTGAAGAGAAGGGTTGGGATAGACATGATTCCAAAAGCACGAGCTGTGTTTGGATTTTCATCAACGTCCATTTTAACGATTTTCAAGACATCCTCTGAAAGTTCTTCAGACAATTTATCCAAGATTGGACCTTGCATACGACATGGACCACACCAAGTTGCCCAGAAGTCTACCAAGACCAAACCGTCTTTTGTTTCTTGTTCGAATGTTGCATCTGTAATTGCTTTTGCCATTGTATTTCTCCTTTTTTAGTTATATTGGCTTAAATCTTGTTTCTTGAGATAGAAGAAGATATCTCCATAAGTCCCATGGTAGTCCAAATCATGACCGTTGTAAGTTAATTTTTGGACGGGGTAGTAGTCTGCGACGCCGATAAGGCAAGCTTGTTGTGAACGATCAAAGTCTTCATAAGAATCGAAAGTTACAATTCTTTCATTCTTGCTGGCATCTAGATAGGTAATTTCAATCATGTTTAAAACTCCTTTGTTTAATGATGATTTTATTTTACTCCTTGTAAAAGAGAATGTCAAGAAAAATGATTGCGCACGCAACTTTTTTTCTAAAATCATCTTAAATCAAGAAATCCAAACCAGTTTCCAAGCTTTCTTCGACAGCTTTCTGTAGAGAGGCCAGTGTCTTTTGCCCATCACCTGTCAGGCAGATAAAACTAGAGCGTCTATCTTGATCACAACACCTGCGACTAAGTAGACCGCAATTTTTGGCTTCCAAGCGAGCCACCATCCGAGAAACAGCGCTCGGGCTCAGATGAAGTTTATCTGGCAGGTCAATCTGGCGTAGAGATTTTTCTTGAGCCAAGTCCAGATAGTAGAGCAGGTAAAACTCTTTCAAGGTCAGACTTTGCTCGCTCTGCTGGGCAATAGTCTCTTCCAAGAGACTTTCAATTTCTTTCTGACGACGATTGAAGTCAAACCATTTTTCCAAGTAGGTCATAGTATCTCCTTTCTTTTTAGAGTTATAATTTTAGAGTTATAAATAGAAGAATGTCCATTCACGGACAGTTTTTGTATCACAAGATGATTGCGCATGCAATAATTATACTACTTTTCAAAAGAGCTGGCAAGAAGGACGCTGGAATATTTTATCCTAAATCATGCCTGTTTTCACAAGTCAAGAATTGGTTGTATCCCCTTTCCTCTCTAAATTTTAATGACTCTTGTGCATTTCCTTGAAATTTTCTGAAAAAAGAGTAAACTGGTATGCAAGAAGTCTATTTCGTGGAGTTTAGGATGAAATTATATGTTCAATTAATGATTCTCTTTGTGATTTCTCTAATCGGAGAGGGGATCTCTAGTTTCTTTCATTTGCCCATCCCAGGCAGTATTATCGGTTTGATTATTCTCTTTCTAGCCCTACAATTCAAGTGGCTGAGAACCAGGCATGTCAACATGGTGGGGAATTTCTTGCTGGCCAATATGACCATTCTCTTTTTGCCGCCAGCAGTGGGAATCATGGAGAAGTTTGATGTGATTGCTCCCTATCTTTTACCAATTGTTTTGATTGTCTTTTTTGCAGCTGTTATCAATATTATCCTCATAGCCTTGGTGGTTCAGTTTATCAAACGACGGTTTGAGGGAGATTATGAGAAAGGAGATGCCAAATGAGTGAATTTGTTTCCAATCCCCTATTTGGGCTTGCCCTGTCTATCCTAGCTTATCTAGTGGGAATGCTGATTTACAGACGTTTTCCCCATCCATTGACAACGCCCTTGCTTTTGTCAGCTGTTTTCATTATCATCTTTCTAAAGGTGACGGGGATTTCTTACCAAGATTACTACCAGGGTGGGGTTTATCTGAACAACTTGATTGTCCCATCGACCGTGGCTCTAGGGATTCCGCTTTATAAGAGTTTTCACTTGATGAAGCACCATGCTCGTAGTATTCTCTTTGGTAGTCTGCTAGCGGTAGTGGTCAATACCTCTTTCACAGCCCTTGTGGCCAAAATCTTTGGCATGGACTTTTTCCTAGCCATTTCTCTTTTTCCTAAGTCAGTAACAACCGCCATGGCAGTAGGAATTACAGAAAAATTGCAAGGTTTGACGACTGTGACCTTGGTCGTTGTAGTGGCAACTGGGATTTTAACCAGTGTTATCGGCCCAACCCTTTTGAAGTGGTTGAAAATTGACGATCCGGTAGCAGTCGGGCTTTCCCTTGGAGGAACAGGGCATGCAGTCGGAACAGGAACAGCCTTTCGATACGGCTCTGTAGCAGGAGCCATGGGTGGTTTGGCTATTGGTGTTACAGGTATTCTCTACGTCTTTGTCAGCCCCATTGTAGCCAGTTTGATATTGAGTTAAAAAATTAACGGCAAAATTTCGAAATTTTAAAAATTTTTCAAAAAAATACTTGACAATCTACATGAGAAGATATACAATGAAGCCGGAGAAAACGGATACAAAATAATTTTTACTTAACAGTATATGAGATTTTTCTTTTCTATAAAAGAATTATACGTATAATAAATTTTTTAAAAAAGGAGGGAGAGCGATGCTTAATTTGACTGATGTTATCAAAGTTGTTAAAAAAGGTCACCTAGCCTCAGTATAGCAGCATCCAGATAAATGCCCAGGGTGTTATCGTTAGATTGCCTTGAGTTGCTTATGTAAAAGCGATAATTTATCACTTTACTATTATAATGATGAGGCTGAGGGGGATCCCCTCAGCCTTTTTAAAGCGGGAGATAAGTTATGGAAACAATTTATTCTTTTTCTACAGATGATGTAGTTTATTTAAAAAATTTATATACAGGATCTATTTGTGAAATTGATGAGGAACTATTCAAGAAGTTATCTTTAAAAGAATTCCCTTACTTGATAAGTGAGATTGATAAACAAGTGCCCTTTATTCACTCTAAACGAATAGTAGAGGGAGATGAATTATCACTATATATAGTTACAACTATGTCGTGTAACTTGACTTGCTCTTATTGTTTTGAGAATGATAAGGATAGGAAACCGTCCTTAAGTAGTGAGTATGACGGTAAAAAGATTGTGAATTTTATATTAGATGAACTCAATTTTAAGAAGTATAAATCTCTGGATATCTGTTTTACTGGTGGTGAACCATTATATAACTTTCAGTTTATACGAAATTTATGTGAAACTTTAGATGAGAAACTAGCTATTCCTATTTCGTATACTTTGATTACAAATGGAACGATATTCACAAATAAAATAATGTCTTTTCTTGACTGTCATAATTTCGCTATTCAAGTTTCTTTTGATGGTGATGAGCACTATCATAACCTAGAAAGATGCAATCGATTAGGGAAAGGAACTTATCATAGAATCATAAATAACTTGTCAGTTATGTTGGAAAAGTATAAAAATTTATCCATTCAGGCTAGAGTTAACATATCTAAAAGAAATTATATATCTATCCAGAAATTATTTTTAGATTTAAAAAAGTATACAGAATTTGAAAATTTTAATCTTTATTTTGATTTTGTAGCTGTACCTAACGATTCAATTTTATATATTGATAGTGAAACTAAAAAGAAGATTTGTCTAGATTTATTGCTGTTTTTATCAAAGGAAAATATACCGTATTATCATGATTTAAAAATAGGAGGGTACTGTATGTTCAAAAATCAAGATTCTCTTACAATTCATGCCAACGGTAACTTATATAAATGTTATTCATTAGTAGGGAATGAAAACTATCAGTTGGGAAGTATTGGTCAAGTTACTAATGAATTAACAGGTCTGGGAAGCATGTGTCCTTATAAAGATTGTGCTTATTATGAATTTTGTTATGGAGGTTGCCCATTTAATACATTTGTAAATAATGGGAAGATGGAACGCGATTGTCAGTTTGACTATTTAGAGTGGTTTCACAAGATTGTATTTTTAGATGAATTAGGATTATTGACAAAGGAGGATGTTGAAGGGACTATCTAACATATATCTGTTCATAAAATATATGTTGATAAAAATTTAACTATGGAGGCATGCAGATGAAAAGATTGTTATCCTATAACAATAAAGTGCTATTTCTAAAAAGCTTTATTTTGAATACCCTTGTTACTATACTAACTGTAGCTATTCCTTATATTAGTAAGTTATTTATTGACCATATTCTATCTCAGAAAGTTCATGCTATGATTGTTTACGGGGTGCTTTATGTAGGAATTTCTCTGTTTATTCAAGTTTTATATTATTTTTGTGATGTGCTTCAAGGAGAATCAGAATCGTATGTTTGGCAGAATATTTGCCAAAAAACTGCTGAAAATATCCAGCTCTATGATATGGTAGAGACAGAATTGTCTGAAGCTACCATTACACAAGAATTAGGGCAGACCTATGAGCTGTTAAAACGATTTTTTAACGAATATCCTGTTGCTCTTCTCCTGTACTTGATACGAGCACTTGTGATTATAGGGATTTTATGGAGTATTTCTCCTACTATTGCTGTGATGATAGGTATTTTGATACCTGTATTTATCTTTATTTCGCAGAAATATAGTGGACGACTATCTAAGCTTGGTTCCGATACAGTGAATTGTATGAAGGATATACGCGATTATCTAGTGGATAGCTATAAACTCATGCCTAGTATGCGATTTTCAGCTCATTCTAGCTTGATTGATTTCTCTCCCTTGGTGAAAAAATATATTTTATGTAAAAATAAGGAAGTGAGAATGACTTCTTTATTTGAAAATTTTCTTTCCTATGCATTTTTGAATTTTATGATTATGATGACGACGATTATATCAGGTTATCAGACTTATAAAGGTTGGATTACGATTGGTGATCTAATGGCTATCCAACTATATATTTCACAATTTTGGACACCTATTGAATACTTCCTTGATGTTTATAAGGAGTACTCGGGAAGTAAGAAAATTATCGAAAATTTTATCAATTTTTTGGAACCTGTTCAGATTTCGTATGAGTCTATTCCAATTTTAGAGATAGTCTTAGAAAAGTATGTTAGCTTGGGGAGAGATGGTGAAGAACTGCATGAGCCACTAACAACTCGTTTAGAAAAAGGACATATTTATCGTATTGTTGGAGAAAATGGTGTTGGTAAGACGCGACTGATTTTAGCGATAGTAGGTTACAGCATGAATTATCATGGTGAGATTTACTTACCTAATTATAGAAAGAATTCGAATTTTTCATACTGCCCTGCAGAACCTATTGCGAGTCGATTTTATAAAAATGAATTGAGTCAAGGTGCATCCATGGGACAACTAAAATTGTTGCAGTTGCAAGAAGCAGTAGCGGTGGAGAAAGATGTTTATATTTTTGATGAGCCAAGTAATTTTTTAGATTCACAAAACAAGAAAAAAGTCGTGCAAATCCTGTCCGACTTGTTAGCAAAACAAAAGTTAGTGATTTTGATTAGTCATGATGATGATTTAGTCGATTTTCCAACAGAAGTTATCACTCTTCAATCATGTGACAGTGAGTAAGGAAAAGTATAACTTTATTGAGTTTAAGAAATAGATTAGTAAGAATAGACTGGGTAAAAAGTCTTTAAAATCAGAAAAATGCATAATATCAGGTGTGCAAAAACTTGATATTATGCGTTTTATTTTGGTAATATTAATTCATTTTCTCCTGAAATTGAGTTTTTGCCTAGCCTTCTTTTTAAATCGTATGTTATAGACTATTACTTTTCTCTGCTTAAATGAATGACTTGGTCATAGTGTTTTAAGTCTTCTTCCGTATAGTGGTGAATGACTTCAATGACTGTCTGAGGTAGGGAGAAGAGCAAGTCGCTAATTTTTCTGCTATTTTCCAAGTCAAGATTGGCCTTAATTTCATCTGCTAAGATGAGTTGGCTATCGTGGTAGAGGGCACGAGCGATTTCAAGGCGTTGTTTCTCGCCACCAGATAGACTATCATTACTGAGTGTTCGATTTTTCAAATGTTCTAATCCTGTTTTTTTGAGGATGTAATTTAAACATTCCTCCTTTTTATCCAGTCCTAGAAGGATATTGTCTTCCAGAGAGAGCGTGTCAAAGTAATGGCTATCTTGGAGGATATAGGAGCTGATGCCCGTGATTTCTTGACGTGATAGCTTTTGACCAGCAAAGCTAATCTGTCCACTTGTCGGTGTCTCTTCTCCATGAATGATATTGAGCAGGGTTGTCTTACCAGAGCCACTTTCCCCGATAATGGCAATTTTTTCTCCTTGCTTAATGTACATGGAAATCGGAGACAGGAGGCTATTCCCATCTTTTTCTAGGGAGATGGTGTTAAGCTGGATAGGGAAAATATTTTCTATGCTTCTAGGCGAGATGAAGTTAGACTGGCCCAAAAGTTTTTGGTATTTGTTGAGAAGAGTTCTATTCGCTTTTCGGGTGTTGGTAAAGTAAGCCAACTCTTGGAATTGATAACCGATATTATGGGAAACCAGATAGATGGCCACAAAACTCGCCGCATCTAAATAACCATAATAGGTCATAAAGCCACCGATGACGATTGGTGTGACAGAACAAAAGGCATCGATGCTATTGATCAAGAGACTGTTTAAAGTTCGTTGCTTTTCATAGTTGATTTCGGCGTCTAGACTGGTTTGTAATTGCTTTTGATAGCGAGCAAAAAAGTAGTCTTGCCCCTGATAATGGCGAATTTGTTGGCTACCACCAATAAAATTTGTCAAGCTTGCTAAGTAGCTCTGGTTAACAGTGGACCGCTTTTCAGAAAGTGAATCCAAACGCTTTGATCCAATAGCACTGCAGAGTACAGGAAAGGAGTAGAAGAGGATGAAAATCAAGCCCAGGTAAAAATTGGTCCATAGGGCATAGAGAATGGACACAGTTGTGAAGCCAAGAGAAGAAATGATGATGACCGTTGGCTCAATATAGTTTTCTTCTAGTTGCTTGACGTCGTTTTCTAGGTCAGACAAAATATCCTTTTCATCAATCTCATAACTGTTTAAAAATCGCTTGAAAATAGCACTCTTGATTCCATACTTGAAGTCAGTAATCAAACGAGCGTAGTAATAGCGTTTCCCTGCCAAACCTAATAAGAGGATGAGATTACCAAGGATTCCTAGAATCAGAACTTTCCAAAGAAGGCCTAGTTCTTGATTGGTAAAACTGGCAACAATATTCTGAACAAGGGCTGGTGTGATAATTGCTTCCAGCCAAGTAATGGCAATAGAAAAGAAGTAAAGTACAAGGTACTTTTTAGTAACAAATCTTCTAACCATAAAGAGTTACCCTCCTTATCGATATACATGGAATCAGTTTTTAAAATTATTATACTCCTTTTTATAAAATACGTCATATAAAAATGGAAGTCTTAAGGACGAAAAAAGCCTAGCGAGTTATTGTCGCTAGACTCTGAAATTATTGCAAATTAACCTTGTTTTTCAAGATGTAGTAGGTTCCGAGATAAAAGATAGCTATGAATATGAGTTCTTCAACAATGCCTACGCTTGCTCCCATATAGAAATTATCATTGAATCCTGCAAGTGAATTAATATAGAAGTTAGTACTGGTATTGAAGAAAACTTCAATAAATCCAATGACGATTTGGATACCGATGTAGGCTGCAACAGCGAGTGCTGTACGGTATTCATTGAAAAGTTGTCCGATGGAAATAGCCAAGTAGATGCAGAGGATTCCAGAAATGGTATTTAGTAGGAAGGATAAGACAGTAAGACCAAAGCCGGTAAAATGTTCTGCAACAAATGACAGAAGAGTAGAAAGTTGAACTTCATCAGAATTTGTTGATAATAAGATAATATAGACACATAGGAGTAAGACAGCAGTGCTAATCAACGACCAGATAAAGGCACCGATTAGTTTGGCTGTGATGATATGGTGTTCAGAAACTGGCAAGGTTAAAGTCAGATAGCCTTGTCGGTCATAGACACTTCCTTTGAATCGTTTAATAATCAAGAAGATAGTTGAAATCACAAGTGTAACCATCAAACCACCAAAGACAGTAGATAGAAAAAAAAGTAGAACAGATAGATTTTTTTCAGGTAGTTTGATTAAGGATTGTGTCTGAATTCCAATAAGAACAGAGAGGAAGAGAACAGCACCATAAAGAGCTAAATACCACTTGTTAACATTTTTAAATTCGTAGCGAACTAAATTCCAAAACATAATAATCTCCTTTGCTTAGGCTTTAAATTCCTGACGGAAGAGTTGGTCAATGGATTCACCTGACTCATAGCGAATATCATCTACATTTCCTTGACGGACGACTTTTCCGTCTTTGAGGAAGACAATTTCATCTAAGATTGGCTCGATATCAGAAATCAAGTGGGTAGAAATCAAAACGGTAGAAGTTGGGGAGTAGTTGTTGATAATAGTATTGAGGATATACTCACGGGCTGCTGGGTCCACCCCACCAATGGGTTCATCCAGAACATAGAGACGAGCATCACGGCTCATAACCAAAATCAGTTGTACCTTTTCTTTGTTTCCTTTTGATAGTTTCTTGAGACGACTATTTTCATCAATGCCTAGGTCTGCAAGTAGATGATGGGCGCGTTCAAGATTGAAATCTTTATAGAAGGTCTTGAAATAGGTTAGGGCTTCTTTGACCTTCATTTGTTCATTAAGATAGGTCGTATCCGGCAAATAAGCTACGATAGCCTTGGTTGCTGGGCTTGGATCCATGTCGTTGATGAGGACACGTCCTTGATCTGGTTGTAAGAGACCATTGATTAGTTTAATCAGGGTTGTTTTTCCTGAGCCGTTTGGCCCAAGGAGACCAACAATTTTTCCAGCTGGGATGTCAAGGGAAACATTTTCAAGGGCTGGTGTTGCTCCATAAGATTTGGATACATTTTCAAATGCTAGTAATGACATAGGCTTAAACTCCTTTAATATAATCGCCGACTACGCCTGGTAGTTCTTCTTTTTCATAGCCAAAGTGGGTCATGGAGGAAACGAAGTGTTCCAATTCTTCTTCGGATAGTTGTTTGCGCGATTGGGCGATCAGTTCCTTATCCTCAGTCACAAATCGTCCAGTTGTGCGCTTGCTGTAGACAAATCCTCCTCGTTCAAGGTCTGACAAGGCTCTTTGGATGGTGTTGGGATTGACACCGGCCTCGCTAGCTAGCTCTCGCACGGTTGGAAGTTGTTGATTGGGTTCCAGCGTATGGGAAACAATCTGAAGCTTGATTTTCTCCATAATCTGTAAATAGATGGGTTTTTTGTTGTCAAATGTCCAGGACATCTTGGTCTCCTTTCTTTTATCTCTTTGTCTTAATTAAATAATACAACAAAACAAAAAACTTGTCAAGCAAAAAGAAGAATTGTTTTGGGAATCGTTTAAAAAATGGTATAATTAAAAGAAAACGATAAGGAGGGAAAGGATGCGTTGTCCAAAATGTGGGGCTACCAAGTCAAGTGTTATCGATAGTCGCCAAGCAGAAGAAGGGAACACTATTCGTAGAAGACGTGAGTGCGACGAATGCCAACACCGTTTTACAACCTACGAACGAGTAGAAGAAAGAACCTTAGTGGTTGTTAAAAAAGATGGCACGCGGGAACAATTCTCCAGAGATAAAATCTTTAATGGGATTATCCGCTCAGCCCAGAAACGTCCTGTGTCAAGTGATGAAATCAACATGGTAGTCAATCGTATCGAACAGAAACTCCGTGGTCGAAATGAAAATGAAATTCAAAGTGAGGACATTGGTTCACTCGTCATGGAGGAGTTGGCTGAATTGGACGAGATTACTTATGTACGTTTTGCCAGTGTCTATCGTAGTTTTAAGGATGTTAGTGAGTTAGAGAGTCTGCTCCAACAAATCACTCAGTCCTCTAAAAAGAAAAAGGAAAGATAAATGAAGCCAATTGACCGTTTTTCTTATCTAAAGAATAATCGGGTGTCGCAAGATACCTCATCTCTGGTACAGTGCTACCTCCCGATTATCGGTCAGGAGGCACTGAGCCTTTATCTTTATACAATCAATTTTT
This sequence comes from Streptococcus mitis, assembly GCF_000960005.1. Classification (GTDB taxonomy): domain Bacteria; phylum Bacillota; class Bacilli; order Lactobacillales; family Streptococcaceae; genus Streptococcus; species Streptococcus mitis_CK. The sequence continues at coordinate 79,461 of NZ_JYGP01000002.1, forward strand.
GGGATAATGGTAGAAAGGAATACCTCTTTTCAAGTATTCTTAACCATCTTAACTTTGGGATGGATAGACTGATAAAATCCCTGAAAATCCTATCTGCTTTCAATCTCTTGACCCTCTATCAAAAAGGGGATACCTATCAGCTAGCCCTTCATGCTCCTCTATCTAGTCAAGACTTCTTGGAGCATCCTGTGTATCGTAGGCTTTTAGAGAAAAAGATTGGCGATGCAGCTGTGGAGGATTTGAAAGTTGAAAATGCTGAGGGAGAAGAAATACCTGTCTCCCTCAATCAAGTCTTTCCAGATTTGGCAGAGCTGGGAAGTCAAGAAGACCTTGGTATTAAGAAGAAAGTGGCTAATGATTTTGATTTGGACCATTTTCGTCAGCTGATGGCTCGAGATGGGCTTCGTTTTGCGGATGAACAGTCCGATGTTTTAAACCTGTTTGCCATTGCGGAGGAAAAGAAATGGACTTGGTTTGAGACCTATCAATTGGCCAAGTCAACAGCTGTTTCCCAGGTTATTTCAACCAAACGTATGCGGGAAAAAATCGCTCAAAAATCTGTTTCCTCTGACTTTAGTCCTAAGGAAGCAACCATTATCAAGGAAGCCAAAAGTAAGACTGCCTTGCAGTTCTTGGCAGAAATCAAGCAAACACGCAAGGGAACCATTACCCAAACAGAAAGGGAACTCTTGCAACAGATGGCTGGTTTGGGCTTGCTGGACGAAGTTATCAATATCATTCTCTTATTGACCTTTAATAAGGTGGATTCGGCAAATATCAATGAGAAATATGCCATGAAGGTAGCCAATGACTATGCCTATCAAAAGATTCATTCGGCAGAAGAGGCAGTCTTGCGGATCCGTGAGCGTGGGCAAAAGAATCAGGCTCAAAAAAGCAGTAAACCCAGTCCTACCAAGTCCAATGTACCCAAGTGGAGCAATCCAGATTATAAAAATGAAACCAGTGAGGAAACTCGTCTGGAATTAGAACGTAAGAAACAAGAACTATTAGCTCGATTAGAAAAAGGAGGAGATTAGATGGAAAGTGTCGGAGACGTACTCAAACGTCAACCTAGCCGTTTTCATTATCAAGATTTGGTCCAGAAAATCATGAAGGACCCTGATGTTGCGGCCTTTATCCAGCAAGAATCCTTGACTCCAGAGGAATTGAATCGCAGTATCTCCAAGTTTAATCAGTACATCACCGAGCGCGACAAGTTCCTTCGTGGTGATACGGATTATATTGCCAAAGGCTACAAGCCGATTTTGGTTATGAATCATGGCTATGCGGACGTTTCTTATGAAGAAACTCCTGAACTAATCGCAGCGGAAAAAGAAGCGGCTATTAAGAACCGTCTCAAGTTAATCAATCTGCCAGCCAGTCTCAGGAAAGCTAGTTTGGCTCAAGTAGACTTGGATGATTTGGGTCGCTTGCCAGTTTTTGAAAAGCTATTAGCCTTCGTGGAACAATATCCAGCTATTCGAAAAGGTCTTTACTTATATGGAGACTTTGGTGTGGGTAAAAGTTTCATGGTGGCTGCCCTAGCTCATGATTTATCAGAAAAACGTGGTGTTTCCTCCACTCTTCTCCACTATCCTAGCTTTGTCATTGATGTTAAAAATGCTATCGGTGATGGTAATGTTAAGACCTTGGTGGATGAGCTTAAGCTTTCTGAAGTCCTGATTTTAGATGACATTGGTGCCGAGCAATCAACACCTTGGGTGCGTGACGAAATCCTGCAAGTCATTCTTCAATATCGGATGCAGGAAAATTTACCGACCTTTTTCACCTCCAACTTCAACTTTGAAGAATTGGAGCTGCATTTTGCTAAAGGGAAAAATGGAAATGACGAAACCTGGGAAGCCAGACGAGTCATGGAACGCATCCGTTATTTGGCTGAGGAGACTCGTTTAGAAGGAGTGAACCGTCGATGACAGAAATAATCAAATTAATGAAGGCTCATACTTCAGTGCGCAGGTTTAAAGAGCAAGCCCTTCCTCAGGAAGACTTGACTGAAATCCTGACAGCAGCCCAGATGGCCTCGTCTTGGAAGAATTTTCAATCCTACTCTGTGATTGTGGTACGAAGTCAAGAGAAGAAGGATGCCTTGTATGAATTGGTACCTCAAGAAGCCATTCGCCAGTCAGCTGTTTTCCTTCTCTTTGTCGGAGATTTGAACCGAGCAGAAAAGGGAGCCCAGCTTCATACCGATTCATTCCAACCCCAAGGTGTGGAAGGTCTCTTGATTAGTTCGGTCGATGCGGCTCTTGCTGGTCAAAATGCTCTGCTGGCAGCTGAAAGTTTGGGCTATGGTGGTGTCATTATCGGTTTAGTTCGATACAAGTCAGAAGAAGTGGCAGAGCTCTTTAACCTGCCTGACTACACCTATCCTGTCTTTGGGATGGCATTAGGTTTACCAGATGAAGAACATGAAGTCAAACCTCGCTTGCCATTGCATCAAGTGGTGTTTGAGGAAGAATATCAGGAACAAACAGTTGATGTGATTGAAGCTTATGACCGTGTACAGGCGGACTATGCTGGAGCGCGTGCAACCACAAGCTGGAGTCAGCGTCTAGCAGAACAGTTTGGTCAAGCTGAACCAAGCTCAACTAGAAGAAATCTTGAACAGAAGAAGTTATTGTAGAAAGTGAGAAATTATGGCCCTACCAACTATTGCCATTGTAGGACGTCCCAATGTTGGGAAATCAACCCTATTTAATCGGATCGCTGGTGAGCGAATCTCCATTGTAGAAGATGTCGAAGGAGTGACACGTGACCGTATCTATGCAACGGGTGAGTGGCTCAATCGTTCCTTTAGCATGATTGATACAGGAGGAATCGATGATGTCGATGCTCCTTTCATGGAACAAATCAAGCACCAGGCAGAAATTGCCATGGAAGAAGCAGATGTTATCGTCTTTGTCGTGTCTGGTAAGGAAGGAATTACCGATGCGGACGAATACGTAGCCCGTAAGCTTTATAAGACCCACAAACCAGTTATCCTCGCAGTGAACAAGGTGGACAACCCTGAGATGCGAAATGATATCTATGATTTCTATGCCCTCGGTTTGGGTGAACCACTGCCTATCTCATCTGTCCATGGGATTGGTACAGGGGATGTGCTAGATGCCATCGTAGAAAATCTTCCAAATGAATATGAGGAAGAAAATCCAGATGTCATTAAGTTTAGCTTGATTGGTCGTCCAAACGTTGGAAAGTCAAGTTTGATCAATGCTATCTTGGGAGAAGACCGTGTCATTGCTAGTCCTGTTGCTGGAACAACGCGTGACGCTATTGATACCCACTTTACAGATACAGATGGTCAAGAGTTTACCATGATTGATACGGCTGGTATGCGTAAATCTGGTAAGGTTTATGAAAATACTGAGAAATACTCAGTCATGCGTGCCATGCGTGCTATTGATCGTTCAGATGTGGTCTTGATGGTCATCAATGCGGAAGAAGGCATCCGTGAATACGACAAGCGTATCGCAGGATTTGCCCATGAAGCTGGTAAAGGGATGATTATCGTGGTCAACAAGTGGGATACACTTGAAAAAGACAATCACACTATGAAAAACTGGGAAGAAGATATCCGTGAGCAGTTCCAATATCTACCTTACGCACCGATTATCTTTGTATCTGCTTTGACCAAGCAACGTCTCCACAAACTGCCTGAGATGATCAAGCAAATCAGCGAAAGTCAAAACACACGTATTCCATCAGCTGTCTTGAACGATGTGATTATGGATGCCATTGCCATTAACCCAACACCAACAGATAAAGGAAAACGTCTTAAGATTTTCTATGCGACTCAAGTGGCAACTAAACCACCAACCTTTGTTATCTTTGTCAATGAAGAAGAACTCATGCACTTTTCTTACCTGCGTTTCTTGGAAAATCAAATCCGCAAGGCCTTTGTCTTTGAAGGAACACCAATCCATCTCATCGCAAGAAAACGTAAATAAAAAAGTAGAATCTGGAATGACATTTCCAGATTTTTTTGATAGAATGAAGTTGAAGAAAACGCTATCAAAAAGAGGTGTCTATGATGGAACATTTGTTTAAATTCTTACTTTTAGCACCTTACTTTTATTTTGATAACTGGATTGAAAAGGCCAACAGAAATAGTAAATTTTTCCCGATTTTTTACTATTTTTACTGGGTTTACATCCCCCTTTATTCTCTTTTTAGCCTTGCTTGGACAGTTGTTTCAGTTCTGTTTTTCAATATCGTCTTGAGAAATGTGACAGATATCAAGTTTTGGGTCATTTGGTTTCTTTTTATTCTGCTAGCTATTGGTCTGAATTGGTTAACTTATTCCTGTTTCAAAAAAATGTTTCGCCTGAGACGAGAACTAGGGAAGTCAAAAGGTGGAAGGCATTGATTTATATTGGTAATAACATTTAATAGAACGAAACTACAGAAAACAATTTCAAAGAGGAGGTGTCGATGATGAAACTGTCCTTAATTGGTTTCATTTGATACTCTTATTTCCTTGTTTATATTTTTTCTATTGGATAGACAATGCTGACAGAAACAGTAAAATTTTCCCCATCTTCTACTATTTTTACTGGATTTATATTTCCCTTTTAACTCTGTTTAGCATGGATATGACAATTTTTTCATTCTTATTTTTCCCTTTTGTTCTAGATTATGTATCAGATGCTAGTGATTGGGGTGTTTGGTTGCTTCTGATAGTCTTATCTCTAGGCAGTGACTGGTTAACCTATATCTTTTTCAAAAACATGTTTCGCTTGAGACGAGAACTAGGGAAGTCAAAAGGTGGAAGGTATTGATTTATATGGTTTTTATTGATAGGAGGTAGCTAATGACACGTCTAAAATCATTTATTACACAATATTCTAAATTCTATATTGGATTAGTTCTGCTGATCTGGCTGGCTTTCTTCTTTGTTCCTTGGGATAAACCAGTTCTGGGAATATCTATCAATCTCTTAATCATGCAGAAAGTTTTACTAGTTTTTGGAATTCTGTCGATTTTGATGGCCTTGCTGTCCAAGAAAGTCAGTCTCTTTGTTTTTGGACTTATCTGTTGTCTTTCTTTTTGGATAAATCTATTTATCCTATTTGCTATTTTGCCGATTTTTGGCAATTAAAGTATCATAAAAGTCAGAGAGGTTAGCTTGGAAACTAGCCTCTTTTTCCTTTTCAAAATGGGGATTCTTCCTTGAAAATAATCAGTAATTGTGCTAAAATTAAAAGAACATTCTAAAATATTCGGAATTTAAAGTAAGGAAAAACATGGCTAATATTTTAAAAACAATTATCGAAAATGATAAAGGAGAAATCCGTCGTCTGGAAAAGATGGCTGACAAGGTTTTCAAATACGAAGACCAAATGGCTGCTTTGACTGACGACCAACTAAAAGCAAAAACAGTTGAATTTAAAGAACGTTATCAAAATGGAGAATCACTAGATTCATTGCTTTATGAAGCATTTGCGGTTGTCCGTGAAGGTGCTAAACGTGTCCTAGGACTCTTCCCATATAAGGTTCAGGTAATGGGGGGAATCGTTCTTCACCATGGTGACGTGCCAGAGATGCGTACAGGGGAAGGGAAAACCTTGACTGCGACCATGCCCGTATACCTCAACGCCCTTTCAGGTAAAGGGGTTCACGTAGTTACGGTCAATGAATACCTATCAGAGCGTGACGCGACTGAGATGGGTGAATTGTACTCATGGCTTGGCTTGTCAGTAGGAATTAACTTGGCTGCCAAATCTCCAATGGAGAAAAAAGAAGCCTATGAGTGTGATATTACTTACTCAACCAACTCAGAAATCGGATTTGACTACCTTCGTGATAACATGGTCGTTCGTGCTGAAAACATGGTACAACGTCCGCTTAACTATGCCTTGGTCGATGAGGTTGACTCAATCTTGATTGACGAGGCCCGTACACCTTTGATTGTATCAGGTGCTAACGCAGTTGAAACCAGTCAGCTCTACCACATGGCAGACCACTATGTAAAATCTTTGGACAAAGACGACTACATCATCGATGTGCAGTCTAAGACTATTGGTTTGTCTGATTCAGGGATTGACAAGGCTGAAAGCTACTTCAAGCTTGAAAACCTTTATGACATTGAAAACGTAGCTCTGACTCACTTTATCGATAACGCCCTTCGTGCCAACTACATCATGCTTCTCGATATTGACTATGTGGTAAGCGAAGAGCAAGAAATTTTGATTGTCGACCAATTTACAGGTCGTACCATGGAAGGTCGTCGTTATTCTGATGGATTGCACCAAGCTATTGAAGCTAAAGAAGGTGTGCCAATTCAGGATGAAACCAAGACATCTGCCTCAATCACTTACCAAAATCTTTTCCGTATGTACAAGAAATTGTCTGGTATGACGGGTACAGGTAAGACTGAGGAAGAAGAATTCCGTGAAATCTACAACATTCGTGTTATTCCAATCCCAACAAACCGTCCTGTTCAACGTATTGACCACTCAGACCTTCTTTATGCAAGTATCGAGGCTAAGTTTAAGGCGGTTGTCGAAGACGTTAAGGCTCGTTACCAAAAAGGTCAGCCTGTCTTGGTTGGTACAGTAGCGGTTGAAACCAGTGACTACATTTCTAAGAAATTGGTCGCAGCTGGTGTTCCTCACGAAGTCTTGAATGCCAAAAACCACTATAAAGAAGCTCAAATCATCATGAATGCTGGTCAACGTGGTGCTGTTACCATTGCGACTAACATGGCCGGTCGTGGTACCGACATCAAGCTTGGTGAAGGAGTTCGTGAACTTGGAGGACTTTGTGTTATTGGTACAGAACGTCATGAAAGCCGTCGTATCGATAACCAGCTTCGTGGACGTTCAGGTCGTCAAGGAGACCCAGGTGAGTCACAATTCTACCTCTCTCTTGAAGATGACTTGATGAAACGTTTTGGTTCTGAACGTTTGAAGGGAATCTTTGAACGCTTGAATATGTCTGAGGAGGCCATTGAGTCTCGTATGTTGACACGTCAAGTTGAAGCGGCGCAAAAACGTGTCGAAGGAAATAACTACGATACCCGTAAACAAGTCCTTCAATACGATGACGTCATGCGTGAACAACGTGAAATTATCTACGCTCAACGTTACGACGTCATCACTGCAGATCGTGACTTGGCACCTGAAATTCAGGCTATGATTAAACGCACGATTGGTCGTGTCGTTGATGGTCATGCGCGTGCCAAACAAGATGAAAAACTAGAGGCAATTTTGAACTTTGCTAAGTACAACTTGCTTCCAGAAGATTCTATTACTATGGAAGACTTGTCAGGCTTGTCTGATAAGGCCATCAAGGAAGAGCTTTTCCAACGTGCCTTGCAAGTTTACGATAGTCAGGTTTCAAAACTACGCGATGAAGAAGCAGTTAAAGAATTCCAAAAAGTCTTGATTCTACGAGTGGTAGATAACAAGTGGACAGATCATATCGATGCCCTCGATCAATTGCGTAATGCGGTTGGACTTCGTGGCTATGCTCAGAACAACCCTGTTGTTGAGTATCAGGCAGAAGGTTTCCGTATGTTTAATGACATGATTGGTTCGATTGAGTTTGATGTGACACGCTTGATGATGAAAGCACAAATTCATGAACAAGAAAGACCACAAGCAGAACACCATATCAGTACAACAGCGACTCGTAATATCGCTGCCCACCAAGCAAATATGCCTGAAAATTTGGATTTGAGCCAGATTGGACGGAATGAACTTTGCCCATGTGGTTCTGGTAAGAAGTTTAAAAACTGTCACGGTAAAAGACAATAAAATGAGATAGTTTAGAGGCGGATACCTTGTGAAAAGTAAATTTTTACTTGGTATCCGTTTGCTTTATAAGGAGATGAGTTATGGTATTTACAGCAAAAAGTCCTAAAATTAATATTGAAGAAGTTCGTGCCTTATCAAAATTGGAAGGCCAAGCTTTGGAGAGAAAATCACAGCGTGATCAAGAGCTAGAAGCCATTATGCGTGGAGAAGACCAGAGAATTCTCTTGGTAATCGGACCGTGCTCATCTGATAATGAAGAAGCTGTCCTTGAGTACGCTAAACGTTTGGCAGCTTTACAAGAAGAAGTAGCAGACCGTATCTTTATGGTTATGCGTGTTTATACAGCCAAACCCCGTACCAACGGAGATGGCTATAAGGGCTTGATTCACCAGCCTAACACGGCAGAAGCGCCTAGTCTCATCAACGGAATCAAAGCCGTGCGCCATCTTCACTATCGTGTCATCACGGAAACAGGTATGACGACAGCTGACGAAATGCTTTATCCTGAAAATCTTCCGCTAGTGGATGATTTGATTTCTTACATGGCGGTTGGTGCTCGTTCAGTTGAAGACCAGCAACACCGCTTTGTGGCCAGTGGAGCAGATTTTGCGACTGGGTTTAAAAATCCAACATCTGGAAATCTCAATGTTATGTTTAATGGGATTTATGCTGCTCAAAACAAGCAAAGTTTCCTTTTCCTGGGAAAAGAAGTGGAAACAACTGGGAACCCGCTTTCGCACGCTATTCTTCGTGGAGCGATCAATGAGTATGGTAAGAATATTCCCAACTACTACTATGATAATTTGATGGATACCATTTCACAGTATGAGAAAATGAGCTTGGAAAATCCTTTTATCATTGTGGATACCAATCATGACAACTCTGGTAAGCAATATATGGACCAGATTCGAATTGTCCGTCAGACCTTGATTAACCGTGATTGGAATGAAAAAATCAAGCAGTACGTTCGTGGTTTTATGATTGAGTCTTATCTAGAAGACGGCCGTCAAAACGAACCGGAAGTATTTGGCAAGTCTATCACGGATCCTTGCCTGGGCTGGGATAATACGGAAGCCCTTGTCAGAGAAATCTACCAAACGCTAGGAGAATAAGATGGCATTTATTGAAAAAGGTCAAGAAATCGATATTGAAGCAATCAAAGCAGAAACCCAATTGTCTGCGGAAGCCTTGCGACTAAAGGAGCGCCGTGATAGAGAATTGGCAGATATTATTTCAGGAGAAGATGACCGGATCCTTTTGGTGATTGGTCCTTGCTCGTCTGACAATGAAGAGGCTGTCTTGGAATATGCCCGCCGTTTATCTGCCTTGCAAAAGAAGGTGGCGGACAAGATTTTTATGGTCATGCGTGTTTATACAGCTAAACCTCGCACCAACGGAGACGGCTATAAAGGTTTGGTTCACCAGCCAGATACTTCTAAGGCTCCGAGTCTGATTAACGGTTTGCAGGCTGTGCGCCAGTTGCACTACCGCGTGATTACAGAGACTGGTTTGACAACGGCAGATGAGATGCTTTATCCGTCAAATCTGGTCTTGGTAGATGATTTGGTCAGCTACCATGCTGTAGGAGCTCGTTCTGTGGAAGACCAAGAGCACCGCTTTGTGGCCTCGGGGATTGATGCACCGGTCGGGATGAAAAATCCAACCTCAGGAAATCTTGGTGTCATGTTTAATGGCATCTATGCTGCTCAAAATAAACAGACCTTCCTCTTTCATGGCCAAGAAGTTGAGACTTCAGGAAATCCTTTGGCCCACGTCATCCTTCGTGGAGCAGTTAATGAATATGGGAAAAATGAGCCTAATTTTTACTATGAAACCCTGCTAAATGCCATTGAGCGCTATGAAGCCATGGGACTTGAAAATCCCTTTATCCTCATTGATACCAACCATGATAACTCAGGCAAGCAATATATGGAGCAAATTCGGATTGTTCGCCAGACCTTGCAAAATCGTGACTGGAATGAGAAAATCAAAAAGACAGTTCGAGGCTTTATGATTGAATCCTACCTAGCAGATGGTCGTCAAAACCAACCAGAGGTCTTTGGTTGTTCTATTACCGACCCTTGCCTAGGTTGGGAAAATACAGAGGCCTTGGTAGAAGAGATTTACGCTACCTTGACAAAATAAGTGAAAAGGATGGAGTTGGGGGAATCTCAACTCCTTTTGATGAGAATGATAGTTGGACACGGAATTGACATTGAAGAATTGGCTTCTATAAAGAGCGCAGTTACACGACATGAAGGATTTGCTAAGCGCGTGCTGACCGCTAAGGAAATGGAACGGTTTAACAGTCTTAAAGGGCGCAGGCAGATTGAATATTTGGCTGGTCGCTGGTCGGCTAAAGAAGCCTTTTCTAAGGCGATAGGAACGGGTATTGGAAAGCTTGGTTTTCAGGATTTGGAAGTCTTGAATAATGAACGCGGGGCGCCTTATTTTAGTCAGACACCATTTTCAGGAAAGATTTGGCTGTCTATCAGCCATACAGATCAGTTTGTGACAGCCAGTGTCATTTTGGAGGAAAATCATGAAAGCTAGTCCACATAGACCAACCAAGGCTCTGATTCATCTGGGAGCTATTCTACAAAATATTCAGCAAATGGGGGCTCATATCCCTCAAGGAACGCTTAAATTTGCAGTAGTCAAGGCTAATGCCTATGGTCATGGAGCTGTTGCCGTTGCTAAGGCAATTCAAGATGATGTTGATGGCTTTTGCGTTTCGAATATTGATGAAGCCATTGAACTCAGACAGGCTGGACTCAGGAAGAAAATCCTCATTTTAGGAGTTTCTGAAATCGAAGCTGTTTCTCTTGCTAAAGAATATGATATCACTTTGACTGTGGCTGGACTGGAGTGGATTCAAGTACTCTTAGATAAGGAAGCTGATTTAGCTGGTTTGACAGTCCATCTCAAGATTGATTCAGGAATGGGACGGATTGGTTTTAGAGAGGCCGGTGAGGCTGAGCAGGCTCAAGACTTACTTAAAGAACACGGTGCTGGTGTTGAAGGGATTTTTACCCACTTTGCGACTGCAGATGAGGAATCAGATACCTACTTTAATGAACAGTTAGAGCGGTTTAAAACTATTTTGGCCAGTATGAAAGGTCTTCCAGAGCTGATACATGCCAGCAATTCGGCAACGACTCTTTGGCATGCAGAGACTATTTTTAACGCGGTTCGTTTGGGAGATGCCATGTATGGTCTTAATCCTAGCGGAGAGGTTTTGGACTTGCCTTATGACTTGACTCCGGCCTTGACCTTGGAGTCTGCTCTGGTTCATGTCAAGACAGTTTCAGCTGGAGCTTGCATGGGCTATGGAGCGACCTATCAGGCAGACAGCGAGCAAATCATTGCGACAGTTCCAATCGGCTATGCGGATGGTTGGACACGAGACATGCAGAATTTTTCTGTCTTGGTAGATGGACAAGCTTGTCCAATCGTTGGGCGGGTTTCCATGGACCAAATCACCATTCGTCTGCCCAAGCTTTATCCCATAGGAACAAAGGTAACCTTAATTGGTTCCAACGGAGGCAAGGAAATCACAGCTACTCAGGTAGCTACCTACCGCGGAACTATTAACTATGAGGTAGTTTGTCTCCTCAGCGACCGCATTCCGAGAGAATATTATTAGAAAAGAAAGGAGTGGAGCATGAATTTACATCAACCCTTGCATGTCTTACCTGGTGTGGGACCAAAGTCAGCAGAAAAATACGCCAAACTAGGAATCGAAAACTTGCAAGACCTCTTGCTCTACTTTCCTTTCCGTTATGAAGACTTTAAGACCAAGCAGGTGCTGGAGCTAGAAGACGGTGAAAAGGCGGTTCTTTCTGGTCAAGTCGTGACTCCTGCCAGTGTCCAGTATTATGGTTTCAAACGCAATCGCTTACGTTTTAGTCTCAAGCAGGGAGAAGTCGTTTTTGCGGTGAATTTCTTTAACCAGCCCTATCTAGCTGATAAGATAGAGTTGGGAGCAACTCTTGCCGTTTTTGGAAAATGGGACCGAGCCAAGGCTAGTCTGACAGGGATGAAGGTCCTAGCTCAGGTGGAAGATGACCTCCAACCTGTCTATCGTCTGGCTCAGGGAATCAGTCAGGCCAGTCTGGTCAAGGTTATCAAGACGGCCTTTGATCAGGGACTGGACCTCTTGATAGAGGAAAATCTTCCCCAGTCTTTGCTGGATAAATATAAACTCATGTCCCGTTGTCAGGCCGTTCGTGCTATGCATTTTCCTAAGGATTTGGCAGAATACAAGCAGGCCCTTCGCCGTATCAAGTTTGAGGAACTCTTTTACTTCCAAATGCAGTTGCAGACGCTCAAGTCTGAAAATAGAGTTCAGGGAAGCGGCCTGATTCTGAACTGGTCTCAGGAAAAAGTGACAGCAGTTAAAGAAAGTCTTCCTTTTGCCCTGACTCCAGCTCAGGAAAAGAGTTTGCAGGAAATTTTGACAGACATGAAGTCGGACCACCACATGAATCGTCTCTTGCAAGGGGATGTGGGGAGTGGAAAAACAGTTGTCGCTGGCTTGGTCATGTTTGCGGCGGTGACGGCTGGCTACCAAGCAGCCCTCATGGTACCAACAGAAATCCTTGCAGAGCAACACTTTGAGAGTTTACAGAGTCTCTTTCCAGACTTGAAACTGGCTCTCTTGACAGGTTCTTTGAAAGTTGCAGAAAAGAGAGAAGTCTTGGAGACTATTGCCAAGGGTGAGGCTGATTTGATTATCGGAACTCACGCTCTGATTCAGGATGGGGTGGATTATGCTCGCCTTGGCTTGATTATTATCGATGAGCAGCACCGTTTTGGCGTGGGGCAAAGGCGTATTTTACGAGAAAAAGGCGACAATCCTGACGTCCTCATGATGACGGCGACTCCCATTCCACGGACGCTTGCTATCACAGCATTTGGAGATATGGATGTTTCCATTATTGACCAGATGCCAGCAGGGCGGAAGCCTATTGTGACACGTTGGATCAAGCATGAGCAACTACCACAGGTCTTGACTTGGTTAGAGGGGGAAATTCAAAAAGGTTCCCAAGCCTATGTCATCTCTCCCTTGATTGAAGAATCAGAAGCTCTGGATTTGAAAAATGCTATTGCTTTATCTGAGGAGTTGACGGCTCATTTTGCAGGTAAGGCAGAAGTGGCTCTTCTACATGGTAAGATGAAGAGTGACGAAAAAGACCAGATTATGCAGGAGTTCAAAGAGAGAAAAACGGATATTCTAGTTTCGACGACAGTTATCGAGGTCGGGGTTAACGTTCCAAATGCGACCGTCATGATTATCATGGATGCCGATCGCTTCGGGCTCAGCCAGCTTCACCAGCTCAGAGGTCGTGTTGGTCGGGGAGATAAGCAGTCTTATGCAGTTCTCGTTGCCAATCCCAAGACGGATTCTGGGAAAGACCGCATGCGCATCATGACAGAAACGACTAATGGATTTGTCCTGGCCGAAGAAGATTTGAAAATGCGTGGTTCAGGTGAAATTTTTGGAACCAGACAGTCAGGTCTTCCAGAGTTCCAAGTAGCTGATATTATCGAAGATTTTCCGATTTTAGAAGAAGCTAGAAAAGTTGCTAGTTACATTAGTTCTATTGAAGGCTGGCAAGAGGATCCAGAGTGGCGCATGATTGCCCTTCATCTGGAAAAGAAAGAACATCTAGATTAAGCTTTCTCTAAGGAAATCTTAAGCTAGCTTTCAGGTTTGGCCCTTATACTAGAGTCATCAAAAAGAAACGAGGACTCTCACATGACAGTAACGATTAAAGTAAATTACCAAACCACTTTCCAAAAGAAAGAAGCAAAAAATTAAGATTAAGCAGAAGAAGAAAGAGCGAAAATGCTCTTTTTTTGTTTTTAAAATTACTTTCAGTCGATAGGCTTGAAGGAAAAAGCTAAATTCACTTTCTATTTACCCTTCTTTCTTGCAATGCTTTTCTAGATATGCTACAGTTGTGGTAGCGATTACAAAAATGAAGGAGCATGCTATGAAAAATCCAGCTTTGTTAGAAGAAATCAAGACTTATAAAGGACGGGATGAGGTTCCAGAAGACTTTGATGTTTTCTGGGATGGGGAAGTAAAAAAAGTTTCTACTCTTCCAGCCTACCAGTTGGAGGAAAGAGATTTCCATATTTCTCAAGTCAAGTGCTATGAGTTAACATTTGAAGGAACCAATGAAGGCAAGGTCTATGCACGAGTAGTTCTTCCAAAGAGTGAGGAGAAGGTTCCGATAATCTTCCATTTCCATGGTTATATGGGACGTGGCTGGGACTGGGCCGACATGCTGGCCTTCACCGTGGCTGGTTACGGTGTTGTTTCCATGGATGTGCGGGGACAGTCAGGTTATTCACAGGAAGGTTTGCGTTCTCCTCTAGGAAATACGGTTAAGGGACATATTATCCGTGGGGCTGTGGAAGGTCGGGAGCACCTCTTTTATAAGGATGTTTATCTGGACATTTACCAGTTGGTTGAAATTATTGCTAGTCTGCCTCAGGTGGATGAGAATCGACTTTCAAGCTATGGTGCCTCGCAAGGAGGGGCTCTAGCCTTGGTTGCTGCGGCACTCAATCCTCGAATTGAGAAAACTGTTGCCATCTATCCTTTCTTGTCAGACTTCAGACGAGTGCTTGAGATTGGTAATACTAGCGAGGCTTACGACGAACTTTTCCGTTATTTCAAGTTTCACGACCCCTTCCATGAAACTGAGGAGGAAATCATGGCGACCCTTGCCTATATTGATGTGAAAAATCTTGCCCATCGTATCAAGGGTGAGGTTAAGATGATTACGGGCTTGGACGATGATGTTTGCTACCCTATTACCCAGTTTGCGATTTACAATCGGCTGACCTGCGATAAGGCCTATCGTATCATGCCTGAGTATGCTCACGAAGCCATGAATGTCTTTGTCAATGACCAAGTCTACAACTGGCTCTGTGGCAGTGCGATTCCTTTTAAATATCTAAAATAAGGGGTTGACTCTAGGAACAAAATCTTAAAAATCACAAACACGCATAGTATCAGGTATTGACTAACCTTGATATTATGCGTTTTATTGTGGGAAGATAGTAGATTGAAATAAGATGCGAACAAATCTGTTAAGAAAGTCAATTTAATTTCTAGCAATGTTTTAGAAGTCGTAGCGTACTATTCTAACTTCAACATACTATATCTACTTCATTTTATCCTGAAATTGAGTTTTCCACTTTCTTCTTTTTTCTGTTTCTTAATTTGTGCACTCGAAACAAGTATTGCAAGAAATCTACTTATTTTTGAAAGTACTTTTAATATAGTTGACATAGTTAAAAAGGTTTGAAACTAAATTCCAAATTAGAAAAAGAGTTGAAATGCTAAAAAAAAAAAGTATACTCTATTTGAAAACGCTAACAAAACTAATTTAGAGAATGAAATGTAGAGTATTTCTCTCTTAAAAAGTTATTGGTGAAACTAGATGTAGAAAGGAGGATACGGTATGATTATTACAAAAATTAGTCGTTTAGAAACTTATGTGGGAGTAAATCCACATTTTGAAACATTAATAGATTTTCTAGAAAAAACAGGACTAGAAAATTTAACAGAAGGTCCGATTGATATTGATGGAGATCGATTGTTTGGGAATTGCTTTACTTATCTAGCAGATGGTCAAGCAGGGGCTTTCTTTGAAACACACCAAAAATATTTGGATATTCATTTAGTTTTGGAAAACGAAGAAGCCATGGCTGTTACGTCGCCGGAAAATGTAAGCGTTACCCAAAAATATGATGAAGAAAAAGATATTGAATTATACACAGGGAAAGTGGAACAGTTAGTTCATTTGAGAGCTGGCGAATGCCTCATCACTTTTCCAGAAGATTTACATCAACCGAAGGTTCGTATAAATGATGAACCTGTGAAAAAAGTTGTCTTTAAAGTTGCGATTTCTTAATGTAGAAAGGGAAGAACAATGAAAAAAATGAGAAAGTTTTTATGTTTAGCTGGAGTTGCGCTAGCAGCCGTTGCCTTGGTAGCTTGTTCAGGAAAGAAAGAAGCTACAACTAGTACTGAACCACCGACAGAATTATCTGGTGAGATTACAATGTGGCACTCCTTTACTCAAGGACCACGTTTAGAAAGTATTCAAAAATCAGCAGATGCTTTCATGCAAAAGCATCCAAAAACGAAAATCAAGATTGAAACATTCTCTTGGAATGACTTCTATACTAAATGGACTACAGGTTTAGCAAATGGAAATGTGCCAGATATCAGTACAGCTCTTCCTAACCAAGTAATGGAAATGGTCAACTCAGATGCTTTGGTTCCGCTAAACGATTCTATCAAGCGTATTGGACAGGATAAATTTAACGAAACAGCTTTAAATGAAGCAAAAATCGGAGATGATTACTACTCTGTTCCTCTTTATTCACATGCACAAGTGATGTGGGTTAGAACAGATTTGTTAAAAGAACATAAAATTGAGGTTCCTAAAACTTGGGACCAACTCTATGAAGCTTCTAAAAAATTGAAAGAAGCTGGAGTTTATGGCTTGTCTGTTCCGTTTGGAACAAATGACTTAATGGCAACACGTTTCTTGAACTTCTATGTTCGTAGTGGTGGTGGAAGTCTCTTGACAAAAGATCTTAAAGCAGATTTGACAAGTCAACTTGCTCAAGATGGTATTAAATACTGGGTTAAAATGTATAAAGAAATTTCACCTCAAGATTCTTTGAACTTTAATGTCCTTCAACAAGCTACCTTGTTCTATCAAGGAAAAACAGCATTTGACTTTAACTCTGGCTTCCATATTGGAGGAATTAATGCCAACAGTCCTCAATTGATTGATTCGATTGATGCTTATCCTATTCCAAAAATCAAAGAATCTGATAAAGACCAAGGAATTGAAACCTCAAACATTCCAATGGTTGTTTGGAAAAATTCAAAACACCCAGAAGTTGCTAAAGCATTCTTAGAATCACTTTATAATGAAGAAGACTACGTTAAATTCCTTGATTCAACTCCAGTAGGTATGTTGCCAACTATTAAGGGTATTAGCGATTCTGCAGCCTATAAAGAAAATGAAACTCGTAAGAAATTTAAACATGCTGAAGAAGTAATTACTGAAGCTGTTAAAAAAGGTACTGCTATTGGTTATGAAAATGGACCAAGTGTACAAGCTGGTATGTTGACTAACCAACACATTATTGAACAAATGTTCCAAGATATCATTTCAAATGGAACAGATCCTATGAAAGCAGCAAAAGAAGCAGAAAAACAACTAAACGATTTATTTGAGGCTGCTCAGTAGATGTAAAAGACTAGAAAATAGGTGGGCTAGTGAGCTGAAAAGCCCTAGCCCAATATTGTAAAAGAAGGGAGAAGGAGAATGGTTAAAGAACGTAATTTAACTCGCTGGATATTTGTTTTGCCAGCTCTGATTATCGTAGGATTACTCTTTGTTTATCCGTTTTTCTCGAGTATTTTTTATAGCTTTACCAATAAGCATTTGATTATGCCTAATTATAAATTTGTTGGTTTAGCTAACTATAAAGCTGTGCTATCAGATCCCAACTTCTTTAATGCGTTCTTTAATTCAATTAAGTGGACCGTTTTCTCATTAGTTGGTCAAGTTTTAGTAGGGTTTGTATTGGCTTTAGCTCTTCACAGAGTACGCCACTTCAAGAAATTATATAGGACCTTATTGATTGTTCCTTGGGCATTTCCTACCATCGTTATTGCCTTTTCTTGGCAGTGGATTCTAAACGGGGTTTATGGCTACTTACCTAATCTAATCGTAAAATTAGGTTTAATGGAACATACGCCTGCATTTTTGACAGATAGTACATGGGCATTCCTATGTTTGGTGTTTATCAACATTTGGTTTGGAGCGCCGATGATTATGGTTAATGTACTTTCAGCTTTGCAAACAGTACCCGAAGAACAATTTGAGGCTGCTAAGATAGATGGTGCTTCAAGTTGGCAAGTGTTCAAATTTATCGTCTTTCCACATATTAAAGTGGTTGTAGGGCTTCTAGTTGTTTTGAGAACTGTATGGATCTTTAATAACTTTGACATTATCTACCTAATTACTGGTGGTGGACCAGCCAATGCTACAACGACGCTTCCAATTTTTGCTTACAACCTAGGGTGGGGAACTAAATTGTTGGGTCGTGCTTCAGCAGTTACAGTATTGCTCTTTATCTTCTTGGTGGCGATTTGCTTTATCTACTTTGCTATCATCAGTAAGTGGGAAAAGGAGGGTAGAAAATAATGAAGAAGAAATCCAGTATTTATTTAGATATTCTCTCACATGTACTCTTGATAGGTGCGACCATTGTTGCAATTTTCCCATTGGTATGGATTATCATATCGTCTGTCAAGGGGAAAGGGGAATTAACTCAGTATCCAACACGATTTTGGCCTGAACAATTTACATTAGATTATTTTACACATGTTATCAACGATTTGCACTTTATTGATAATATTCGAAACAGTTTAATCATTGCCTTAGCTACAACTGTTATTGCGATTATTATTTCTGCTATGGCAGCCTACGGTATTGTTCGATTCTTCCCTAAATTGGGAGCAATCATGTCGAGACTACTCGTTATTACCTACATTTTCCCACCAATTTTGTTAGCAATTCCCTATTCAATTGCCATTGCTAAAGTTGGATTAACAAATAGTTTATTTGGCTTGATGATGGTTTATCTATCTTTTAGTGTTCCATATGCAGTTTGGCTCTTAGTTGGATTTTTCCAAACAGTTCCAATTGGAATTGAAGAAGCAGCTAGAATTGATGGTGCAAATAAATTTGTTACTTTTTATAAAGTTGTACTACCGATTGTAGCACCAGGTATTGTAGCAACAGCTATTTATACATTTATCAATGCTTGGAATGAATTCCTGTATGCTTTGATTTTGATTAACAATACAGGAAAGATGACAGTAGCAGTAGCTCTTCGTTCACTTAATGGTTCAGAAATACTAGACTGGGGAGATATGATGGCAGCATCTGTTATTGTAGTTCTTCCATCAATCATTTTCTTCTCTATCATCCAAAATAAAATTGCAAGTGGATTATCAGAAGGATCTGTAAAATAAGTTAAAATTAGAAAGTTTATTCAATAATAAAGGAGAAAAACATGGTTAAATATGGTGTTGTTGGAACAGGATATTTTGGGGCTGAGTTAGCTCGTTATATGCAAAAGAATGATGGAGCAGAGATTACTCTTCTCTATGATCCAGATAATGCAGAAGCAATTGCAGAAGAATTGGGAGCAAAAGTAGCAAGCTCCTTAGATGATTTGGTTTCTAGCGATGAAGTAGATTGTGTTATTGTCGCAACTCCAAATAATCTTCATAAAGAACCAGTTATTAAGGCTGCACAACATGGCAAAAATGTTTTCTGTGAAAAACCTATTGCACTTTCCTATCAAGATTGTCGCGAGATGGTCGATGCATGTAAAGAAAATAATGTAACCTTTATGGCAGGACATATTATGAACTTCTTTAATGGTGTCCATCATGCAAAAGAACTAATTAATCAAGGAGTCATTGGAGACGTTCTATACTGTCACACAGCTCGTAATGGTTGGGAAGAACAACAACCATCAGTATCATGGAAAAAAATCCGTGAAAAATCAGGTGGTCACTTGTATCACCACATCCATGAATTGGATTGTGTGCAATTTCTTATGGGTGGTATGCCTGAAACTGTAACCATGACAGGTGGAAATGTAGCCCATGAAGGTGAAAATTTCGGTGATGAAGATGATATGATTTTTGTCAATATGGAATTTTCTAATAAGCGTTTTGCCTTGTTAGAATGGGGTTCAGCTTATCGTTGGGGTGAACATTATGTTTTGATTCAAGGAACGAAAGGTGCTATCCGCTTAGACTTATTCAACTGTAAAGGAACTCTTAAGCTAGATGGACAAGAAAGTTATTTCTTGATTCATGAATCGCAAGAAGAAGATGATGATCGGACTCGTATCTATCATAGTACAGAGATGGACGGAGCAATTGCTTATGGTAAACCAGGTAAACGTACTCCATTATGGTTATCATCTGTCATTGACAAAGAAATGCGCTATCTGCATGAGATTATGCAAGGAGCTCCAGTATCAGAAGAATTTGCAAAATTGTTGACAGGTGAAGCGGCTCTAGAAGCAATTGCTACTGCAGATGCTTGTACAAAATCTATGTTTGAAGATCGTAAAGTAAAACTGTCTGAAGTTGTACAATAAACATTGGTATTCTCCTAAAAAAATTCAAACAGGCCTGCTGAAAGTACTTTCAGCAGGCTTGTTTGAATTAAATAACTTTTGAAACTGAAATCTATTATACTACAAAGTGTTGAAAGCGCTTTTAAAATAATATATAATAAACCCATAAGAACAAAGAAAAGGAGGAAAGAGGATGCCACAGATTACTAAAGAAGCCTTGATTGCCCAAATCAAAGATGGAATCATCGTTTCTTGTCAGGCCCTTCCTCACGAACCGCTTTATACAGAAGCGGGAGGAGTCATTCCCTTGCTGGTCAAAGCGGCTGAGCAAGGTGGAGCAGTCGGTATCCGAGCAAATAGTGTTCGCGATATCAAGGAAATCAAGGAGGTTACTAACCTTCCAATCATTGGGATAATTAAACGAGATTATCCACCGCAAGAACCCTTCATCACTGCTACGATGAAAGAAGTTGATGAATTGGCAGAACTGGACATAGAAGTGATTGCTCTGGATTGTACCAAGCGTGAACGCTATGATGGTTTGGAGATCCAAGAGTTCATTCGTCAGGTTAAGGAGAAATATCCTAACCAGCTCTTGATGGCTGATACAAGTACTTTCGAAGAAGGATTGGCAGCTGTTGAAGCAGGAATTGACTTTGTCGGAACAACCTTATCAGGATACACATCTTACAGTCCAAAAGTGGATGGTCCCGATTTTGAATTAATTAAAAAACTCTGTGATGCCGGTGTAGATGTCATTGCAGAAGGGAAAATTCATACACCAGAACAAGCCAAACAAATCCTGGGATATGGAGTGCGAGGCATCGTTGTAGGTGGCGCTATTACTAGACCAAAAGAGATTACAGAACGCTTCGTTGCTGGTCTTAAATAACACAATTTAAAAACAGAGGAGAGTGGTGGATGCGTCGGATGAAATGAAAACGTATACAAATGCAATCTTACTCATTATCCAATATGGATACGCTTATCAATTAGGAGAATACAAATGAAATTTAGAAAACTAGCTTGTACAGTACTTGCGGGTGCTGCGGTTCTTGGCCTTGCTGCATGTGGTAATTCTGGTGGTAGCAAAGATGCTGCTAAATCAGGTGGAGATGGCGCTAAAACAGAAATCACTTGGTGGGCATTCCCAGTCTTCACTCAAGAAAAAACTGGTGACGGTGTTGGAACATATGAAAAATCAATCATCGAAGCTTTTGAAAAAGCAAATCCAGATGTAAAAGTGAAATTGGAAACCATCGACTTCAAGTCTGGTCCTGAAAAAATCACAACAGCTATCGAAGCAGGGACAGCTCCAGACGTACTTTTTGACGCACCAGGACGTATCATCCAATACGGTAAAAACGGTAAATTGGCTGAGTTGAACGATCTCTTCACAGACGAATTTGTTAAAGATGTTAACAATGAAAACATTGTACAAGCAAGTAAAGCTGGAGACAAAGCTTACATGTATCCAATCAGTTCAGCACCATTCTATATGGCTATGAACAAGAAAATGTTGGAAGAGGCTGGAGTTGCAAACCTTGTAAAAGAAGGTTGGACAACTGATGATTTTGAAAAAGTTTTGAAAGCGCTTAAAGACAAAGGCTACACACCAGGTTCATTGTTCAGTTCTGGTCAAGGGGGAGACCAAGGAACACGTGCCTTCATCTCAAACCTTTACGGCGGTTCTGTAACAGATAAAGATGTTACAAAATATACAACTGATGATCCTAAATTCGTCAAAGGTCTTGAAAAAGCAGCTGGCTGGATTAAAGACGGTTTGTTGAACAATGGTTCACAATTTGACGGTGGAGCAGATATCCAAAACTTTGCCAACGGTCAAACATCTTACACAATCCTTTGGGCACCAGCTCAAAACGGTATCCAAGCTAAACTCTTGGAAGCAAGTAAAGTAGAAGTGGTAGAAGTGCCATTCCCATCAGATTCAGGTAAACCAGCTCTTGAATACCTTGTAAACGGATTTGCAGTATTCAACAACAAAGACGACAAGAAAGTTGCAGCATCTAAGAAATTCGTTCAATTCATCGCGGATGACAAAGAATGGGGTCCAAAAGACGTTGTTCGTACAGGTGCCTTCCCAGTTCGTACTTCATTTGGCAAACTTTATGAAGACAAACGTATGGAAACAATCAGTGGTTGGACTAAATACTACTCACCATACTACAACACTATCAATGGTTTTGCTGAAATGAGAACACTTTGGTTCCCAATGTTGCAATCTGTATCAAATGGTGACGAAAAACCAGCGGATGCTTTGAAAGCCTTCACTGAAAAAGCTAACGAAACAATTAAAAAAGCTACAAAACAATAAGCACTAAATCAGATTGACTCCTCCCTTTTCCCTGTGCATAGTCTATGTAAGAAAAGGGAGGATTTTGTTTGAAATGTAAGGAACTGTCACGAAATTAAAATGAAGTTCTTACATAAGCGAATCTTAAAAAATTTCATTTTGATTTTAAAACAGTTCAAGAAAATCCAAAATATTTTATTTGTGAAAGAGAGGTGCCGACTGTGAAAGTCAATAAAATTCGTATGCGGGAAACAGTGATTTCCTACGCTTTCCTAGCACCAGTATTATTCTTCTTTGTCATCTTTGTATTGGCTCCTATGATTATGGGATTCATTACAAGTTTCTTTAACTACTCAATGACTAAATTTGAGTTTGTAGGCTTGGACAACTATGTTCGCATGTTTAAAGACCCTGTCTTTATGAAGTCTTTGATCAATACTGTGATTCTGGTTATTGGATCTGTACCAGTTGTTGTTCTATTCTCACTCTTTGTAGCATCTCAGACCTATCATCAAAATGCCATTGCCAGATCTTTCTACCGTTTCGTCTTCTTCCTTCCTGTTGTAACAGGTAGTGTTGCCGTAACAGTTGTTTGGAAATGGATTTATGACCCACTATCAGGGATTCTAAACTTTGTCCTTAAGTCAAGCCACATCATCAGCCAAAACATTTCTTGGTTGGGAGATAAAAACTGGGCTTTGATGGCGATTATGATTATCCTTTTGACTACATCTGTTGGTCAGCCGATTATCCTTTATATCGCAGCGATGGGAAATATCGACAATTCATTGGTTGAAGCAGCTCGAGTTGACGGTGCAACTGAATTGCAAGTGTTCTGGAAGATTAAATGGCCTAGCCTCCTTCCAACAACACTTTACATCGCAATCATTACAACAATCAACTCATTCCAGTGTTTCGCCTTGATTCAGTTGTTGACATCTGGTGGTCCAAACTACTCAACAAGTACACTTATGTACTACCTTTACGAAAAAGCCTTCCAATTGACAGAATACGGCTATGCAAACACTATCGGCGTCTTCTTGGCAGTGATGATCGCTATCGTAAGCTTTGTTCAATTTAAAGTACTTGGAAACGACGTAGAATATTAAAGAAAGGAGACAGCTATGCAATCTACACAAAAGAAACCTTTAACAGCTTTCACTGTTATTTCAACTATTATCTTGCTCTTGTTGACCGTGCTGTTCATCTTTCCGTTCTACTGGATTTTGACAGGTGCCTTCAAGTCACAACCTGATACAATCGTTATTCCACCACAGTGGTTCCCTAAAATGCCAACCATGGAAAACTTCCAACAACTTATGGTGCAAAACCCTGCCTTGCAGTGGATGTGGAACTCAGTATTTATCTCACTTGTAACTATGTTTTTGGTCTGTGCAACCTCTTCTCTAGCAGGTTATGTATTGGCTAAAAAACGTTTCTATGGTCAGCGTATTCTCTTTGCCATCTTTATCGCTGCCATGGCACTTCCAAAACAAGTTGTCCTTGTACCATTGGTACGTATCGTCAACTTCATGGGAATCCATGATACACTTTGGGCAGTTATCTTGCCTTTGATTGGATGGCCATTCGGGGTCTTCCTCATGAAACAGTTCAGTGAGAATATCCCTACAGAGTTGCTTGAGTCAGCTAAAATCGACGGTTGTGGTGAGATTCGTACTTTCTGGAGCGTAGCCTTCCCAATTGTGAAACCAGGATTTGCAGCCCTTGCAATCTTTACCTTCATCAATACATGGAACGACTACTTCATGCAGTTGGTTATGTTGACTTCACGTCAAAACTTGACCATCTCACTCGGGGTTGCAACTATGCAAGCTGAAATGGCAACCAACTATGGTTTGATCATGGCAGGTGCCGCTCTTGCAGCAGTTCCAATCGTAACAGTCTTCCTAGTCTTCCAAAAATCCTTCACTCAGGGTATTACTATGGGAGCGGTCAAAGGTTAATACTCTGCGAAAATTGAATTCAAACTACGTCAGCGTCACCTTGCCATACTTAAGTATTGCCTGCGGTTAGCTTCCTAGTTTGTTCTTCAATTTTCATTGAGTATAGGAAAATCAATCTATCAAGATACAGAAATATATTTTATAGATTTAGAGAATATAGAGTTATAAGTGTCTACAAAATGTTGGGTATTTGCTTACCTTAGATATTTTGTTAGACACTTATCAACTTAATTTATGATTTTAGTTAACTATCAGAAACGAAGGAAAGAGTATGATTTTTGACGATTTGAAAAACATCACCTTTTACAAAGGAATTCATCCCAATCTAGACAAGGCTATCGACTATCTCTACCAGCACCGTAAAGATTCATTTGAATTAGGTAAGTATGAGATTGACGGTGATAAGGTCTTTCTAGTTGTTCAGGAAAATGTCCTCAATCAAGCTGAAAATGATCAATTTGAGCATCATAAAAACTATGCAGATTTGCATTTGCTGGTAGAAGGACATGAATATTCGAGCTACGGTTCACGTATCAAAGACGAGGCAGTAGCATTCGACGAAGCTAGTGACATTGGCTTTGTGCATTGTCATGAAAAATACCCACTCTTGTTGGGTTATCACAATTTTGCGATTTTCTTTCCAGGAGAACCACACCAGCCAAATGGCTATGCAGGTATGGAACAGAAGGTTCGCAAATATCTCTTTAAAATTTTGATTGACTAAAAAATAAGGAGGAGCAAATATGGCACAAAAAGGAGTAAGCCTTATCAAGGCAGCATTTGATACAGATAACTTTCTCATGCGTTTTAGTGAGAAGGTCTTGGATATCGTGACAGCCAATCTTCTTTTTGTCGTCTCTTGTTTGCCCATCGTGACGATTGGAGTGGCTAAAATTAGCCTCTACGAGACTATGTTTGAGATTAAGAAGAGCAGACGTGTGCCTGTCTTTAGAATCTATTTAAGAGCTTTCAAGCAAAATCTGAAGCTAGGTCTTCAGTTAGGTCTGCTTGAGTTGGGCATTGTTTCATTAAGCATTCTAGATCTTTATCTCTTTTGGGGTCAGACAGCTATGCCTTTCCAAATGGTGAAAGCTATTTGTCTAGGCGTTCTTATCTTCCTCACTATCGTGATGTTGGCTAGCTATCCCATAGCTGCGCGCTATGATTTAACTTGGAAAGAAGTGCTGCAAAAAGGACTTATCTTGGCAAGTTTTAACTTTCCTTGGTTCTTCCTCATGTTAGCTATTCTCTTTCTTATTGTGATGGTTCTTTATCTGTCCGCCTTCAGTTTACTTTTAGGTGGCTCAGCCTTCCTGCTTTTTGGATTTGGACTCTTGGTCTTTATCCAGACTGGATTGATGGAGAAAATTTTCGCAAAATACCAATAGGATGGCTTGTCTATGAAACTACTTTCAAGCCATAAACATTTCAAAATTCATATCGAAACTAAAATCTAAGTGTACACAAGATATTGAAAGCGTTTTTCATAAGGTGTATACTAAAAACGTAAAGAATAAATCCCTGCTTTTAGCAGAAAAAAAGAAATCTTAGGAGAAAATCTATGTCAGATTTAAAAAAATACGAAGGTGTCATTCCAGCCTTCTACGCATGTTATGATGATCAAGGAGAAGTAAGTCCAGAGCGTACGCGTGCCTTGGTTCAATACTTCATTGATAAAGGTGTTCAAGGTCTTTATGTCAATGGTTCTTCTGGTGAATGTATCTACCAAAGCGTTGAAGATCGCAAGTTAATTTTGGAAGAAGTCATGGCGGTAGCCAAAGGTAAATTGACTATTATTGCCCACGTTGCTTGCAATAATACTAAAGATAGTATGGAACTTGCTCGTCATGCTGAAAGCTTGGGTGTAGATGCCATTGCAACGATTCCACCAATTTATTTCCGCTTGCCAGAATACTCAGTTGCTAAATACTGGAACGATATCAGTTCTGCAGCTCCAAACACAGACTACGTGATTTACAACATTCCTCAATTGGCAGGGGTTGCTTTGACTCCAAGCCTTTACACAGAAATGTTGAAAAATCCTCGTGTTATCGGTGTTAAGAACTCTTCTATGCCAGTTCAAGATATCCAAACCTTTGTCAGTCTTGGTGGGGAAGACCACATCGTCTTTAATGGTCCAGATGAACAGTTCCTAGGTGGCCGTCTCATGGGTGCTAAGGCTGGTATCGGTGGTACTTATGGTGCGATGCCAGAACTCTTCTTGAAACTCAATCAGTTAATTGCTGACAAAGACTTAGAAACAGCGCGTGAATTGCAATACGCTATCAATGCAATCATTGGTAAATTGACTGCTGCACATGGAAATATGTATGGTGTGATTAAGGAAGTCTTGAAGATTAATGAAGGACTGAACATTGGTTCTGTTCGTTCACCATTGACACCAGTGACTGAAGAAGATCGTCCAGTTGTAGAAGCAGCTGCAGCCTTGATTCGTGAAACCAAGGAGCGCTTCCTCTAATCCATAAGGAGGTATTTATGACACACTATGTTGCAATTGATATCGGTGGAACCAACATCAAATATGGTTTGATCGACCAAGAAGGCCAACTTGTTGAATCGCATGAAATGCCAACAGAGGCGCATAAAGGTGGACCTCATATCTTACAAAAAACCAAAGATATCGTAGCCAGCTATTTAGAAAAGGGCCCAGTAGCAGGTGTTGCTATTTCTTCTGCAGGAATGGTGGATCCTGATAAGGGTGAGATTTTCTACGCTGGTCCTCAAATCCCTAACTACGCAGGAACCCAGTTCAAAAAGGAAATCGAAGAAAGCTTTACTATTCCTTGTGAGATTGAAAATGATGTCAACTGTGCAGGTCTTGCTGAGGCAGTATCTGGTTCAGGCAAGGGAGCGAGTGTGACACTTTGCTTGACCATTGGAACCGGTATCGGTGGTTGCTTGATTATGGATGGGAAAGTCTTCCATGGTTTTAGCAATTCAGCCTGCGAAGTCGGTTATATGCATATGCAGGATGGAGATTTCCAAGACTTGGCCTCTACGACAGCCTTGGTGGAGTATGTAGCAGCAGGTCATGGAGATCCAGTTGACCAGTGGAATGGTCGACGTATCTTTAAGGAAGCCACTGAAGGAAACAAGATTTGTATGGCTGGTATTGACCGTATGGTAGACTATCTAGGAAAAGGTCTGGCAAATATTTGCTACGTTGCCAATCCAGAAGTGGTCATTCTCGGTGGCGGTATCATGGGGCAAGAGGCTATCCTCAAGCCTAAAATTCGAAAAGCTTTGAAAGATGCCTTGGTGCCAAGCCTAGCTGAAAAAACACGATTAGAATTTGCCCATCATCAAAATACAGCAGGTATGTTGGGTGCTTATTATCACTTTAAAACAAAACAATCCTAGTTTGGCTCAGCCAAACTAGGATTTTTATTCATCACTAAACATACATCTTCTAGATTATGAATTAGTCATATCTTGACTTAGTCCTAAATAATTTCATGTAATCACTTTTTGAAGGAAGTAAATAAGCAAGTCTGACGGTATCCTCAACAATTGTATACAATACGATGTAATCCTTACTCAAGGTCAATCCTCGCGTTTGATAGCGAGGGTCTAATTTCTTACCAAATTTTTCATCAGCATCAAATCCAGCTTGGGGGAAAATTTCTAGACGATTCATATCTTTTCTGATACTCGCCACTTTTCGCCTCGCAGCCTCTACAGAACCGATTTCCTCTGCTATATACTGATATATTTTATCCAAACTATCAATCACTCTAGGAGAATACAAAATCCTATATTTTTTATAATCCATAGCGTGTCACAACATCCTCATCTGTCAAGTAATTCCCAGCCTCAATCTTAGCATAACTTTCTTGAACTTCTGCTTGTAATTGTCTAAATAAATACTCCTTCTCCAATTCCTCTTCACTAAGTAAATCTACTTCATTTGTTACGGCAACATTCTTTAAAAATAATCTGAGTGCCGATGAAAGAGAAAGATTTTTTTCTTTTAACACTTCCATGGCATCATTTACCAATTCTCTATTAGCTTGGAAGGTCACAATTTTATTTGAATTTGCTATAACCATTTTATATAACTCCTTTATATATTTTCTTTATTATCTCACAATTATAAAGAAAATCAAGGAACTTGATAAGAAAATCCTAGTTTGGTTGAACCAAACTAGGATTTTCTTATTCGTTTCTGTCTACGATAACCGTTGAGTTTTTTATTTTCCCAGTAGCTATTAAAGATTTTTTCCTTGCTTTCGCGATTGATTTCCAAAAAATAGGCATAAATCAAATCGATAAAGAAGAGCATAGGAAGTTGAGCAGATATACGTTGAATGTAGGAAGGCTGACTGTGGCTAGCAACAAGAACGTTTTCTGTATAGGTCTGACTATCTTTATTGGGAACACTTGTAAAGAGTACAGTCTTTGCCCCCATCTCCTTAGCGTCTAATAGACTATCTAAAATAGAAGGTGTTGTGCCAGAAAGTGAGAAACCGAGTACGAGACAATTTTCATCCATAATGCTGGTTGTCCAAGCAAAGCCGTCTTGATCAGTCAAGGCCTCGCAGACCACACCTAGACGCATAAAGCGCAATTTCATTTCACGAGCGACAAGGCCAGAACTACCTGTTCCAAAGAAGTAGACACGATCAGCATCTTCGATTAACTGGGCGATTCGTTCAAGTTGTTTTTCGTCAATCAAGTCCTGTGTTTGTTCCCGCATGTGATTGTAGCTTCTAAGAACTCGTTTTGTCAGGGGGCTGTGGTCGGGATGTTGGCTAGCTTGATTATCTGCTTGGTGTTGGTATTGGAAAATAAATTCTCGATAACCTGTAAAACCACACTTTTTAGCAAAGCGGGTCAGTGCGGCTTGAGAGATATGTAATTTTTGAGTGACCTGCTGAGAAGATAAATCATCTGCAATGGTTTCAGATTGTAAAAAATAGCGAGCGATTTCTTGCTCTAGATCTGTTAACTCTTCAAAATGAAGATCAATAATGCTTGCGATATCTTGCGGGTTCATGATACTCCTTTATTTGAGTCTAGCTATTAATCGATAATTATTTTTTGTAGCTTTTGTAAATATTATATCATATAAAATAGTTATGTTTAAATAAAAAAACCATCAGAAACTAAATTAAAAAAGCACCCTTCTTTTCCAAAATTTCTTCTTAAATTATGGTACAATGAAGAGTAAGATTTTAAATAGAAATGAGACTGACTTGTATGAGAAAATTTGATAGCCATTCGATTCCGATTCGGCTTAATTTATTGTTTTCAATTGTTATTTTGCTCTTTATGGCCATCATTGGTCGCCTGCTTTATATGCAGGTTTTGAACAAGGATTTTTATGAGACAAAATTAGCATCTGCTAGTAAAACAAAGGTGACCACTAGTTCAGCACGAGGCGAAATTTATGATGCTAGCGGCAAGCCTTTGGTTGAAAATACTGTGAAACAAGTTG
Organism: Streptococcus mitis; assembly: GCF_000960005.1. Lineage (GTDB taxonomy): Bacteria > Bacillota > Bacilli > Lactobacillales > Streptococcaceae > Streptococcus > Streptococcus mitis_CK. Next base: position 109,185 of record NZ_JYGP01000002.1, read on the forward strand.
TTTCCTTTACTCGAAACAACAAAATGACGGCTGCAGATTTAAAAGAAACAGCCAAGAAGTTGCTGGCTTATGTGGAAGTTTCTTCTCCAACATTGACTGACCGACAGTTGGCGGACTATTACCTAGCAGATCAAGATGTGTATAAGAAAGCAGTGGAAAGCTTACCACGTGAGAAGCGCCTTGATTCTGATGGCAATCAATTATCTGAATCCGAGCTTTACAATAATACTGTTGAAAGTATCGATCCAAGTCAATTGACCTACTCTGATGACGAAAAGAAAGAAATTTACCTCTTTAGCCAACTTAATGCAGTTGAAAATTTTGCGACAGGAACCATTGCGACAGATTCCTTGACAGATACTCAGATTGCCTTGATAGCTTCGGCCTCTAAGAATTTACCTGGTATCAGTATTTCAACCTCGTGGGATCGAAAGGTCCTAGAGACTTCACTTTCGTCTATAGTAGGAAGTGTATCCAGTGAAAAAGCCGGTCTTCCAGCTGAAGAAGCAGATGCTTATATCAAAAAGGGTTATTCTCTAAACGACCGTGTTGGAACCTCTTATCTAGAAAAACAATATGAAGAAACCTTGCAAGGGAAACGCTCGGTGAAAGAAATCCATCTAGACAAGTATGGCAATATGGAAAGTGTCGAAAATATCGAAGATGGTACCAAAGGGAATAATATTAAACTGACTATTGATTTGGCCTTTCAAGATAGCGTGGACAATCTGCTTAAGAGTTACTTCAATTCCGAACTGGGAAATGGAGGAGCCAAGTATTCAGAAGGTGTGTATGCAGTCGCCCTTAACCCAAAAACAGGTGCGGTTTTGTCTATGTCAGGGCTAAAACATGACTTGAAAACGGGAGATTTAACACCTGATTCCTTGGGAACAGTAACCAATGTCTTTGTGCCGGGTTCTGTTGTCAAGGCGGCGACCATCAGCTCTGGTTGGGAGAATGGAGTCTTATCAGGGAATCAGACCTTGACAGACCAACCGATTGTCTTCCAAGGTTCAGCTCCGATTAATTCTTGGTACACTCAGGCTTACGGTTCATTCCCGATTACAGCTGTGGAAGCCTTGGAGTATTCTTCTAATACCTATATGGTTCAAACGGCTTTGGGCATTATGGGTCAGACCTATCAACCCAATATGTTTGTTCTAACTAACAATTTAGAATCCGCCATGGGGAAACTTCGCTCGACATTTGCGGAATATGGTCTTGGAGCCTCAACAGGCATTGACCTTCCAGATGAGTCAACTGGTTTTATACCAAAAGAGTATAATTTTGCTAATTACATTACCAATGCCTTTGGTCAGTTTGATAACTACACTCCTATGCAATTGGCCCAGTACGTTGGAACCATTGCCAACAACGGTGTTCGGATTGCACCTCACATTGTCGAGGGGATTTATGGAAACAATGAACAAGGCGGCTTAGGGAACTTAATCCAATCTGTTGAATCCAAGGAAATGAATAAAATTAATATTTCTGAGTCTGATGTTTCCATCCTCCAACAAGGCTTTTATCAAGTGTCACATGGTGGTAGTGCTTTGACAACCGGTCGTGCCTTTTCAAATGGCGCAAGCGTATCGATTAGTGGTAAAACAGGTACTGCCGAAAGTTATGTTGAGGGTGGTCAAAAAGCTAACAATACTAATGCTGTGGCCTATGCACCATCAGATAATCCTCAAATCGCTGTAGCTGTTGTCTTCCCTCATAACACCAACCTTACAAATGGTGTCGGACCTTCCATTGCGCGCGATATTATCAACCTCTATAACCAACATCATCCAATGAATTAGAAAGGAACATATGCTTTATCCAACACCTATTGCTAAGCTAATTGACAGTTATTCTAAGTTACCGGGTATCGGGATTAAGACGGCTACACGTCTGGCCTTCTATACTATTGGAATGTCTGATGACGATGTCAATGAATTTGCTAAAAATCTCCTTTCTGCTAAGAGAGAGCTGACCTACTGTTCCATCTGCGGTCGCCTGACTGATGACGATCCTTGCTCTATCTGTACCGATCCGACTCGTGACCAGACAACGATTTTAGTTCTCGAAGATAGTCGCGATGTGGCAGCCATGGAGAATATCCAAGAATACCATGGACTCTATCATGTCTTGCATGGACTCATTTCTCCCATGAATGGTATTAGTCCAGATGATATCAATCTCAAGAGCCTCATGACTCGTCTTATGGATAGTGAAGTTTCAGAGGTAATCGTAGCAACAAATGCTACAGCAGATGGTGAAGCGACATCCATGTATCTTTCACGTTTGCTCAAGCCAGCTGGTATCAAGGTTACGCGTCTAGCACGAGGTCTCGCTGTCGGAGCGGACATTGAGTATGCGGATGAAGTGACGCTCTTACGAGCCATTGAAAATCGAACAGAGTTGTAAGTCTAGACAAATCAACACTCAATTCATTTATACAAAAATCACGGAGACCGACAGTTGTTTTATCGGTCTCTTTTTAGATTTATTGAAGACCAGTATCAGGTTCAAGTTTCAAAAAAGAAGCAAATATGATATACTAAAGAACGAGTATTCTATTAGAATTGGAACAGATAATATGAAACAAACGATTATTCTTTTATACGGTGGACGTAGTGCAGAGCGTGAAGTCTCTGTTCTTTCAGCTGAGAGTGTGATGCGTGCGGTCAACTACGACCGTTTCACAGTCAAGACTTTCTTCATCAGCCAGTCAGGCGACTTTATTAAAACGCAAGAATTTAGCCATACTCCAGGTCAAGAGGACCGTCTTATGACCAATGAAACAATCGATTGGGATAAGAAAGTTGCTCCAAGTGCTATCTACGAAGAAGGTGCGGTGGTCTTTCCAGTTCTTCATGGTCCGATGGGAGAGGATGGCTCTGTTCAAGGATTCCTTGAAGTTTTGAAAATGCCTTACGTCGGTTGTAACATCTTGTCATCTAGTCTTGCCATGGATAAAATCACGACCAAGCGTGTCTTAGAATCTGTCGGGATTGCCCAAGTTCCTTATGTGGCCATCGTTGAAGGCGATGATGTGACTTCTAAAATCACCGAAGTTGAAGAAAAATTGACTTATCCAGTCTTCACAAAACCATCAAACATGGGTTCAAGTGTCGGTATTTCTAAGTCTGAAAATCAAGAAGAACTCCGTCAAGCTTTGAAACTTGCCTTCCAATATGACAGCCGTGTCTTGGTTGAGCAAGGGGTTAATGCCCGTGAAATCGAGGTTGGTCTCTTGGGCAACTACGATGTCAAAAGCACGCTTCCAGGGGAAGTAGTCAAGGATGTTGCCTTTTATGACTACGATGCCAAGTATATTGACAACAAGATTACTATGGACATCCCAGCCAAAATCAGTGATGATGTGGTAGCTGTCATGCGCCAAAATGCAGAAACAGCCTTCCGTGCGATTGGTGGGCTCGGTCTATCTCGTTGCGATTTCTTCTATACAGATAAGGGAGAGGTTTTCCTCAACGAGCTCAATACCATGCCAGGTTTCACCCAGTGGTCTATGTATCCACTACTTTGGGACAATATGGGAATCAGCTATCCAGACTTAATCGAGCGATTGGTTGATCTTGCCAAGGAAAGTTTTGACAAGCGCGAAGCGCATTTGCTATAAAATGAAAGAGAGGGTAGGAGCTAGAACCATCACTGCAAGGTGACTAGAGTTCTCGGACTTCAACCCTTTTTAAAGGAGTAGAAATGAAATTAACAATCCATGAAGTGGCTCAAGTTGTAGGAGCTAAAAATGATATCAGCATTTTTGAGGACACCCAGTTAGAAAAGGCTGAGTTTGACAGTCGTTTGATTGCGACAGGAGATTTATTTGTGCCACTTAAAGGTGCGCGTGACGGTCATGACTTTATTGAAACAGCCTTTGAAAATGGTGCAGCAGCAACCCTGTCTGAGAAAGAAGTTGCAAATCATCCCTATATTCTAGTAGATGATGTCTTGACAGCCTTTCAAACCCTAGCTGCCTACTATCTTGAAAAAACAGCTGTTGCTGTCTTTGCGGTTACGGGTTCAAATGGCAAGACAACGACCAAGGATATGTTAGCTCACTTGCTATCAACAACTTACAAAACCTACAAAACACAAGGCAACTACAATAATGAGATTGGTCTTCCTTACACAGTTCTCCATATGCCTGAAGGAACAGAAAAGTTGGTCTTGGAGATGGGACAGGATCACTTGGGAGATATTCATCTCTTGTCAGAATTGGCTCGTCCAAAAACAGCCATCGTGACCTTGGTTGGAGAAGCCCATTTGGCCTTTTTCAAAGATCGTTCTGAAATTGCTAAAGGAAAAATGCAAATTGCAGACGGGATGTCTTCGAATTCCTTGCTCTTGGCACCAGCAGATCCGATTGTAGAGGACTACTTGCCAACTGATAAAAAGGTAGTTCGTTTTGGGCAAGGAGCAGAGTTGGAAATTACAGACTTGATTGAGCGCAAGGATAGTCTGACATTTAAGGCTAATTTCTTGGAACAAGCCCTTGATTTGCCAGTGACTGGTAAGTACAATGCTACTAATGCCATGATTGCATCCTATGTTGCCCTACAAGAAGGAGTTTCAGAGGAGCAAATTCGTCAGGCCTTCCAAAATCTTGAATTGACGCGTAACCGTACTGAGTGGAAGAAAGCAGCCAATGGTGCAGATATTCTATCAGATGTGTATAATGCCAATCCAACTGCTATGAAGTTGATTTTAGAGACTTTTTCGGCTATTCCAGCCAACGAAGGTGGCAAAAAAATCGCTGTCTTAGCGGACATGAAGGAACTCGGTGACCAGTCTGTTCAGCTCCATAACCAGATGATTTTGAGCCTCTCACCAGATGTGCTTGATACCGTGATTTTCTACGGAGAAGACATTGCTGAATTGGCTCAACTGGCCAGTCAAATGTTCCCAATCGGCCACGTTTACTACTTCAAGAAAACAGAAGACCAAGACCAATTTGAAGACCTAGTTAAGCAGGTCAAGGAAAGTCTAGGAGCTAATGACCAAATCTTGCTCAAAGGCTCTAACTCTATGAACCTAGCCAAGTTGGTAGAAAGTTTAGAAAATGAAGACAAGTGATTTTGTTAAGTATCTGCAAAGAATGATTGCCCTTACAGATACTGGCTTAACCTTTACAAAAGATCCTTTTGACCGTGAGCGCTATGAAGACTTGCGAAGTCTGTTATCTGAAATGTTGAATCAGGCATCAGACCTTGATGCCGAAGAAGTGGCAGAAGTTTTGAAGCCAACTTCCGCTTATGCAACTCCGTTAATGGACGTCCGTGCTTGGATTGTTGAGGACGAAAAGATTTGTCTGGTTAGGGGACAAGGAGAGAATGATTGGGCTTTGCCAGGTGGCTTTGGTGAAGTCGGCTATTCTCCAACAGAAAATATTCTCAAGGAAATTGAAGAAGAAACAGGTTTTGAAGCTAAAGTAGAAAGACTACTAGCTGTTTTTGATACCAATCGTTTCCAACTACAGAGCAAGCAATATGCAAAGTTTGTTTTTGAATGTAAGCTTCTTGATGGACAATTCCAAAAAAATCAAGAAATTGCTGACCTTCAATTTTTTGCCATTGACCAACTGCCAGCCTTATCTGAAAAACGCATTACCAAGGAGCAAATAGAGATTCTTTGGCAGGTTTATCAAGGTCAGAGGGAGCAATATCTTGATTAAGAAGATGATTATCGTATTTCTAAATTCATTTTTGACAAATAGCATGGTATAATAAAATGCAGGAAAATTTTGAATCATGAGGAATACTAGATGAATTTATGGGATATTTTCTTTACGACTCAGGCGACCGAGCCGCCTAAATTTGACCTTTTTTGGTATGTTAGCCTATTTACGCTTTTAGCTTTGACCTTTTATACAGCCTATCGTTATCGTGAAAAGAAGGTTTACCAACGATTTTTCCAAATCTTGCAGGCCGTTCAGTTGATCCTCCTTTATGGTTGGTACTGGGTCAATCATATGCCGTTGTCAGAAAGCCTACCTTTTTACCATTGCCGTATGGCTATGTTTGTGGTGCTCTTGCTTCCTGGTCAGTCCAAATATAAGCAATACTTTGCATTATTGGGGACATTTGGGACACTAGCAGCCTTTGTTTATCCAGTGCCAGATGCCTATCCTTTCCCACATATTGCGATTTTATCCTTTATCTTTGGCCACTTAGCTCTCTTGGGGAACTCTCTAGTTTATCTATTGAGACAGTATAACGCGCGATTGCTGGATGTGAAGGGAATTTTTCTCATGACCTTTGCACTAAATGCCTTAATTTTTGTGGTCAATTTGGTAACAGGTGGAGATTACGGATTCTTGACCAAACCGCCATTGGTTGGGGATCACGGCTTAGTAGCTAATTATTTGATTGTTTCTCTTGCCTTGTCAGCGGCTATTACGTTGACCAAGAAAATCTTGGAACTGTTTTTAGAACAAGAAGCAGAGAAAATGATTGCAAAGAAAGCTTGATTTTAAGCTTTCTTTTTTTCATAAATCTGATTTTTTATAACTTGTTTGGAAAATAAAAAAAGCTGAGGAACGAATGTGAAAAAATGGTAAGTAAATTTAGGAAAAACTAAGCACGATTGGATTTTTTGTGTTATAATATTCTGTGAATAGCTATGCCCTATTTTAGCTATTTTGAATAGAAGTTTGAAACTTGGAAGAGAGAGGATGCGATGTAATGGCTAGAGATGGTTTTTTTACAGGCTTAGATATCGGAACTAATTCGATTAAAGTATTGGTTGCCGAGCTTAGAAATGGTGAACTTAATGTAATTGGTGTAAGTAATGCCAAGAGTAAAGGTGTAAAGGATGGGATTATCGTTGATATTGAAGCAGCAGCAACTGCTATCAAGTCAGCTATTTCCCAAGCAGAAGAGAAAGCTGGCATTTCAATCAAATCAGTGAATGTTGGTTTGCCTGGAAATCTTTTGCAAGTAGAACCAACTCAAGGTATGATTCCAGTTACATCTGATACAAAAGAAATTACAGATCAAGATGTTGAAAATGTTGTTAAATCAGCCTTGACAAAGAGTATGACACCAGATCGTGAAGTCATTACGTTTATTCCAGAAGAATTTATCGTAGATGGTTTCCAAGGTATTCGTGACCCACGTGGTATGATGGGGGTTCGTCTTGAAATGCGTGGTTTGCTTTACACAGGTCCACGTACTATTCTTCACAATTTACGCAAGACAGTTGAGCGCTCAGGTGTTCAAGTTGAAAATATTATTATTTCACCATTGGCTTTGGTTCGTTCAGTCTTGAACGAAGGAGAGCGTGAATTTGGAGCTACTGTGATTGATATGGGAGCAGGTCAAACAACTGTTGCTACAATCCGTAACCAAGAACTCCAGTTTACAAATATTCTTCAAGAAGGTGGAGATTATGTCACAAAAGATATCTCTAAAGTCTTGAAGACTTCACAGAAATTAGCTGAAGGATTGAAATTGAACTATGGTGAAGCCTACCCTTCACTTGCAAGCAATGAAACCTTCCAAGTTGAAGTAATTGGAGAAGTAGAGCCTGTAGAAGTTACAGAAAGCTATCTAGCAGAGATTATTTCAGCTCGTATTAAACACATTTTTGAACAAATCAAACAAGAGTTGGAAAGAAGACATTTGTTGGATCTTCCAGGTGGGATTGTTCTGATTGGTGGAAATGCTATTTTACCAGGTATTGTAGAACTTGCACAGGAAGTATTTGGCGTTGGTGTCAAACTTTACGTTCCAAATCAAGTTGGAATCCGTAATCCTGCCTTCGCTCATGTGATTAGCTTGTCTGAATTTGCTGGTCAATTGACTGAGGTGAATTTATTAGCACAACGAGCAGTTAAGGGTGAGGATACTTTGCGTCACCAACCAATTAATTTTGGTGGGATGATTCAACGCGTTACGCAGGTAGCACAACCGACCCCTATTCAACCAGTTCAAAATACTGAGGTTGAGCAATCAGCTTCTACAAACGTAGTTGCTCCGAAAGAAGATAAAGTATCTTCTCAAAATAAACCAAAAATCGCAGATCGCTTCCGTGGTTTAATTGGAAGTATGTTTGATGAATAAAAGAGGAAAAATAAACTATGACATTTTCATTTGATACAGCGGCTGCTCAAGGTGCAGTGATTAAAGTAATCGGTGTTGGTGGAGGTGGTGGTAACGCCATTAACCGCATGGTTGACGAAGGTGTTGCAGGCGTAGAATTTATCGCAGCAAACACAGATGTACAAGCTTTGAGTAGTACAAAAGCTGAGACTGTAATTCAGTTAGGCCCTAAATTGACTCGTGGTTTGGGTGCTGGCGGTCGACCTGAAGTTGGTCAAAAAGCTGCAGAAGAAAGCGAAGAAGCCTTGACTCAAGCTATTAGTGGAGCAGATATGGTCTTCATTACTGCAGGTATGGGGGGTGGCTCAGGTACTGGTGCAGCTCCTGTTATTGCCCGCATTGCTAAAGATCTAGGTGCTCTTACAGTTGGTGTTGTGACACGTCCTTTCGGTTTTGAAGGAAGCAAACGTGGACAGTACGCTGTAGAAGGAATCAATCAGCTTCGCGAACATGTAGATACTTTATTGATTATTTCAAACAACAACTTGCTTGAAATTGTTGATAAGAAAACTCCACTTCTTGAAGCTCTTAGCGAAGCAGATAACGTACTTCGCCAAGGTGTTCAAGGGATTACGGACTTGATTACAAACCCTGGTTTGATTAACCTTGACTTTGCCGATGTGAAAACAGTTATGGCAAATAAAGGGAACGCCCTAATGGGTATCGGTATCGGTAGTGGTGAAGAACGTGTGGTCGAAGCAGCTCGTAAGGCAATCTACTCACCACTTCTTGAAACAACTATTGACGGTGCTGAGGATGTTATCGTCAACGTTACTGGGGGTCTTGATTTAACCTTGATTGAGGCAGAAGAAGCATCAGAAATTGTTAATCAAGCAGCTGGTCAAGGAGTGAACATCTGGCTCGGAACATCAATCGATGAAAATATGAAAGATGAAATCCGTGTTACAGTCGTTGCAACTGGTGTTCGTCAAGATCGTGTTGAAAAAGTTGTTGGTCATGCACCAAGACAAGCAGTTCGTCATGAACAAGCAAGTCCTAGTTATGCACACAATCATAACCGTCACTTTGATATGGCTGAAACTGCTGAAATTCCAAGTCCAGCACCTCGCCGTACAGAAACTTCTCAAACTTCAGCATTTGGTGATTGGGACTTGCGTCGTGAGACAATTGTTCGACCAACTGATTCAGTGGTATCACCAGTTGAACGTTTCGAAGCACCATCTTTACACGATGAGGATGAATTAGACACTCCTCCATTTTTCAAAAATCGTTAAGTAAATGAATTTGAAAGAAAATACAGAACGTGTTTTTCAACAAATAAAAGATGCAAGTCAGCAGTCAGGAAGAGAAGTCAATTCTGTTTCGGTTGTTGCTGTTACAAAATATGTAGACGTACCGACAGCGGAGGCTTTGCTTCCGCTAGGTGTGCATCATATTGGTGAAAATCGTGTGGATAAATTTCTTGAGAAATATGAAGCTTTAAAAGATAGAAATATTACCTGGCATTTGATTGGAACCTTGCAAAGACGCAAGGTCAAAGATGTCATTCAGTATGTTGATTATTTCCATGCTTTGGATTCATTAAAGCTAGCAGAGGAAATTCAAAAAAGAAGTGACCGAGTTGTTAAGTGTTTCTTACAAGTAAATATCTCAAGGGAAGAGAGCAAACATGGTTTTTCAAAGGAAGAACTATTGGAGCTCTTGCCAGAATTGGCCACCTTAGATAAAATCGAATATGTCGGCTTGATGACCATGGCTCCTTTTGAAGCTAGTAGTGATGAGTTGAAAGAAATTTTTAAAGCTACGCAGGATTTGCAACTAGAAATTAGAGAAAAACAAATTCCCAATATGCCAATGACGGACTTGAGTATGGGTATGAGTCGTGACTACAAGGAAGCGATTGAATTTGGCTCAACATTTGTCAGAATTGGTACAGCATTTTTTAAATAGGAAAGAAATATGTCTTTAAAAGATAGATTTGATAAATTTATAGATTATTTTACAGAAGATGGAGAAGATGTTGGTACTACTTATCAGCCTAAAGCTGAAGAGCCGATTGTGACTCCAGTCCCTTCTGTTCAAGAGTTGCCTCAACAAGCTGGTAGCACGCCATCTAAAGATAAAAACATCACCCGTCTTCATGCCCGTCAACAAGAGTTGGCTATGCAAAGTCAACGTTCTACTGATAAAGTGACAATTGATGTTCGTTATCCACGTAAATACGAAGATGCCACAGATATTGTTGATTTATTAGCTGGTAACGAAAGTATTTTGATTGATTTCCAATATATGACAGAAGTTCAAGCTCGTCGTTGTTTGGACTATCTGGATGGGGCGCGTCACGTTTTAGCTGGTAACATGAAAAAGGTAGCATCTACTATGTACCTGCTGACACCAGTTGATGTTGTCGTCAATATTGAAGACATCAAAATTCCAGATGAATCACAAAATGGTGAATTTGGCTTTGATATGAAACGTACGAGAGTGAGATAATGATCTTTCTCATTCGTTTTGTTCAAAATGCAGTGGATATCTATTCACTGATTTTAATCATTTTTGCTCTGATGTCTTGGTTTCCCAATGCTTATGAATCACGTCTTGGACGCTTGATTATTAGTTTAGTGAAACCGATAATAGCTCCCTTACAACGTTTACCCCTCCAGATTGCAGGTCTTGACTTGTCTGTCTGGATTGCGGTATTACTAGTTCACTTCCTAGGGGAGCAGTTGATTCGACTTTTAGTGATCTTTCTATGAACAAGATGATTTATCAACACTTTTCTAAGAATGATTCGTCTTTTATTGATAAGGGAGTAGAATGGATAAAAAAGGTAGAAGATTCTTATTCTCCTTTTTTAACACCCTTTGTAAATCCCCACCAAGAAAAGATTTTAAAGGTTCTAGCATCAACCAACGGCATCTCCTACATGAGCAGTCGGCAGTTTCTTGAAACTGAATATGTACGGGTACTCCTGTATCCTGATTATTTTGAGCCGGAATTTTCTGATTTTGAACTATCCTTGCAAGAAATTGTCTATCCTAATAAGTTTGAACGCTTAACGCATGCAAAAATATTAGGGACTGTTTTAAATCAGCTGGGAATTGATAGGAAGCTATTTGGTGATATCTTAGTCAACGAAGAGAGAGCACAGATTATCATTAATCGACAGTTTATGCTCCTTTTTCAAGACGGCATTACGAAAATTGCTCGTTTACCGGTTCGTCTAGAAGAACGGGATTTTACTGAGAGAATTGCTACAGTAGAAGATTATCAAGAATTAGATATCTGTATCGCTAGTTCAAGATTAGATGTTTTTCTAGCAGGTGTCTTCAAGCTGTCTAGAAATCAGGCAAGTCAGTTAATTGAAAAACAGGCAGTCCAAGTTAATTACCATTTAGTTGAAAAATCAGATTATGCAGTTCAAGTTGGTGATCTGATTAGTGTAAGGAAATTTGGTCGATTGAAACTCGTTAGAGATAATGGGCAAACAAAAAAAGATAAAAAGAAATTAACGGTCCAATTGTTATTAAGTAAGTGAGGAAAAATATGCCAATTACATCGTTAGAAATCAAAGATAAAACCTTTAGCACACGCTTTAGAGGGTTTGATCAAGAAGAAGTAGATGAATTTTTAGATATTGTAGTCCGTGATTATGAAGATTTGGTTCGCTCTAATCATGATAAGGATTTACATATTAAGAGTTTGGAAGAGCGTTTGTCTTACTTTGATGAGATGAAAGATTCATTGAGCCAGTCTGTATTGATTGCACAAGATACAGCAGAGCGAGTAAAACAAGCTGCAACGGAGCGTTCAAACAATATTATACAACAAGCAGAGCAAGATGCCCAACGTTTGTTGGAAGAAGCTAAGTACAAGGCAAATGAAATTCTTCGTCAAGCAACTGACAATGCTAAGAAAGTTGCTGTTGAAACAGAAGAATTGAAGAACAAGAGTCGTGTCTTCCATCAACGTCTTAAATCTACAATTGAGAGCCAGTTAGCAATTGTTGAATCTTCAGATTGGGAAGATATTCTTCGTCCAACAGCGACTTATCTTCAGACAAGTGATGAAGCTTTCAAAGAAGTGGTCAGTGAAGTCTTAGGTGACTCTGTCTTGCAACAACATCCAGAGGAAGAACCAATTGATATTACTCGCCAGTTTTCTCCCGAGGAAATGGCTGAGTTGCAAGCGCGTATCGAAGCGGCTAATAAGGAACTTGCAGAAGCCGAAGCAAGAGCTGAGCAGGAACAAGTGGTTTCACCAGCTCCGGTTTTTGAAGAAAGCCCAGCTCATCCAGTTGGTCCAATGTATGAAGAGCCAGAAGTAGCTCCAAGCCATTATTCAGGACCAACACCAGCTACTGAAGCTGTAAGCTCAGAACCAGGTTTTGCGGCACCGCAAGAATCTGTTACAATTTTATAAGAAATAATATGAGAACAATATCTTATCCTTATATTTCCAGCGAGCAGGAGATGGTGTGAGTCCTGCATTCCCTAACGATAAGATTATCCTCTCAAAAACTCAAGTCTGAAGCTAGTAAGATTTGACGTTTCCCACGTTACGGGATATGAGGGAGAAAGACTAAATCTTTTTCCGAATAAAGGTGGTACCACGATTTTCGTCCTTTTTGGCAGTCGTGGTTTTTAATTTGTTATTATTTATAAAGGAGATACCATGAAACTCAAAGATACCCTTAACCTTGGGAAAACAGCTTTCCCAATGCGTGCAGGACTTCCTACCAAAGAGCCAGTTTGGCAAAAGGAATGGGAAGATGCAAAACTTTATCAACGTCGTCAAGAATTGAACCAAGGAAAACCTCATTTCACCTTGCATGATGGCCCTCCATACGCGAACGGAAATATTCACGTTGGACACGCTATGAACAAGATTTCAAAAGATATCATTGTTCGTTCAAAATCAATGTCAGGTTTTTACGCACCATTTATCCCAGGTTGGGATACTCATGGTCTGCCAATCGAGCAAGTTTTGGCAAAACAAGGTGTCAAACGTAAAGAAATGGACTTGGTTGAGTACTTGAAACTTTGCCGTGAATACGCTCTTTCTCAAGTAGATAAACAACGTGAAGACTTTAAACGTTTGGGTGTTTCTGGTGACTGGGAAAATCCATATGTGACTTTGACTCCTGACTATGAAGCAGCCCAAATCCGTGTATTTGGTGAGATGGCTAATAAAGGTTATATCTACCGTGGTGCCAAGCCAGTTTACTGGTCATGGTCATCTGAGTCTGCCCTTGCTGAAGCAGAGATTGAATACCATGACTTGGTTTCAACTTCCCTTTACTATGCCAATAAGGTAAAAGATGGCAAAGGTGTTCTAGATACAGATACTTATATCGTAGTTTGGACAACTACTCCATTTACTATCACAGCTTCTCGTGGTTTGACTGTTGGAGCGGATATTGATTACGTCTTGGTTCAACCTGCTGGTGAAGCTCGTAAGTTTGTGGTTGCTGCAGAATTGTTGGCTAGCTTGTCTGAGAAATTTGGCTGGGCTGATGTTCAAGTGTTGGCAACTTACCGTGGTCAAGAATTGAACCACATCGTAACAGAACACCCATGGGATACAGCTGTAGATGAGTTGGTTATCCTTGGTGACCACGTTACAACTGACTCTGGTACTGGTATTGTCCATACAGCACCTGGTTTTGGTGAGGATGACTACAATGTTGGTATTGCTAATGGTCTTGAAGTCGCAGTGACTGTTGACGAACGTGGTATCATGATGAAGAATGCTGGTCCTGAGTTTGAAGGTCAATTCTATGAAAAGGTAGTTCCAACTGTTATTGAAAAACTTGGTAACCTCCTTCTTGCCCAAGAAGAAATCTCTCACTCATATCCATTTGACTGGCGTACTAAGAAACCAATCATCTGGCGTGCAGTACCACAATGGTTTGCCTCAGTTTCTAAATTCCGCCAAGAAATCTTGGACGAAATTGAAAAAGTTAAATTCCACTCAGAATGGGGTAAAGTTCGTCTTTACAATATGATTCGTGACCGTGGCGACTGGGTTATCTCTCGTCAACGTGCTTGGGGTGTTCCACTTCCTATCTTCTACGCTGAAGATGGTACAGCGATCATGACTGCTGAAACGATTGAACACGTGGCTCAACTCTTTGAGGAACATGGTTCAAGCATTTGGTGGGAACGTGATGCCAAAGACCTCTTACCAGAAGGATTTACTCATCCAGGTTCACCAAATGGTGAGTTCAAAAAAGAAACAGATATCATGGACGTTTGGTTTGACTCAGGTTCATCATGGAATGGAGTTGTGGTAAACCGTCCTGAGTTGACTTACCCAGCAGACCTTTACCTAGAAGGTTCTGACCAGTACCGTGGTTGGTTCAACTCATCACTCATCACATCTGTTGCCAACCATGGCGTAGCACCTTACAAACAAATCTTGTCACAAGGTTTTGCTCTTGACGGTAAAGGTGAGAAGATGTCTAAATCTCTTGGAAATACCATTGCTCCAAGCGATGTTGAAAAACAATTTGGTGCGGAAATCTTGCGTCTTTGGGTAACAAGTGTAGACTCAAGCAATGATGTACGTATCTCTATGGATATCTTGAGCCAAGTCTCTGAAACTTACCGTAAGATTCGTAACACCCTTCGTTTCTTGATTGCCAATACTTCTGACTTTAACCCAGCTCAAGATGCAGTCGCTTACGATGAACTTCGTTCAGTTGATAAGTACATGACGATTCGCTTTAACCAGCTTGTTAAGACCATTCGTGATGCTTATGCAAACTTTGAATTCTTGACAATCTACAAGGCCTTGGTGAACTTTATCAACGTTGATTTATCAGCATTCTACCTTGATTTTGCTAAGGACGTTGTTTATATCGAAGGTGCAAAATCACTGGAACGTCATCAAATGCAGACTGTCTTCTATGACATTCTTGTGAAAATCACCAAACTCTTGACACCAATCCTTCCTCACACTGCGGAGGAAATATGGTCATATCTTGAGTTTGAAGCTGAAGACTTCGTTCAATTGTCAGAATTGCCAGAAGCAGAAACTTTTGCTAACCAAGAAGAAATCTTGGATACATGGGCAGCCTTCATGGACTTCCGTGGACAAGCTCAAAAAGCCTTGGAAGAAGCTCGTAATGCAAAAGTAATCGGTAAATCACTTGAAGCTCACTTGACAGTTTATCCAAATGAAGTGGTGAAAACTCTACTCGAAGCAGTAAACAGCAATGTAGCTCAACTTTTAATCGTGTCAGACTTGACCATCGCAGAAGGACCAGCTCCAGAATCTGCCGTTAGCTTCGAAGATGTAGCCTTTACAGTTGAACGTGCTGCAGGCCAAGTATGTGACCGTTGCCGTCGTATCGACCCAACAACAGCAGAACGCAGCTACCACGCAGTTATCTGTGACCACTGTGCAAGCATCGTAGAAGAAAATTTTGCGGACGCAGTCGCAGAAGGATTTGAAGAGAAATAAGGTTGTTGTATGATACTAATAAGGAAAAGGATTGCCAAACAGTCCTTTCCTTTTTGGTTTTGACTAGCTTTTTTGTGAAAAATTGTGTAAAATAGAATAGATAAACGAGGGGAAACCTCGGAAAATTTAAAGGAGAATCCATCTAATGGTAAAATTGGTTTTTGCTCGCCACGGTGAGTCTGAATGGAACAAAGCTAACCTTTTCACTGGTTGGGCTGATGTTGATTTGTCTGAAAAAGGTACACAACAAGCGATTGACGCTGGTAAATTGATCAAAGAAGCTGGTATCGAATTTGACCAAGCTTATACTTCAGTATTGAAACGTGCGATCAAAACAACTAACTTGGCTCTTGAAGCTTCTGACCAATTGTGGGTTCCAGTTGAAAAATCATGGCGTTTGAACGAACGTCACTACGGTGGTTTGACTGGTAAAAACAAAGCTGAAGCTGCTGAACAATTTGGTGATGAGCAAGTTCACATCTGGCGTCGTTCATACGATGTATTGCCTCCAAACATGGATCGTGATGATGAGCACTCAGCTCACACTGACCGTCGTTACGCTTCACTTGACGACTCAGTTATCCCAGATGCTGAAAACTTGAAAGTGACTTTGGAACGTGCCCTTCCATTCTGGGAAGATAAAATCGCTCCAGCTCTTAAAGATGGTAAAAACGTATTCGTAGGAGCTCACGGTAACTCAATCCGTGCCCTTGTAAAACACATCAAAGGTTTGTCAGATGACGAAATCATGGACGTGGAAATCCCTAACTTCCCACCATTGGTATTCGAATTTGACGAAAAATTGAACGTAGTTTCTGAATACTACCTTGGAAAATAAAAAAATGTAAGTCTAGAATTGATTTCTAGGCTTTTTATGTTAGTATGGAAGTATGATAAGGAATAAAAAACAAGATTATGTATTGGCTTACAAGCAACCAGCGTCAACAACATATAAGGGTTGGGAAGAAGAGGCTTTACCAATAGGCAATGGTTCTTTAGGGGCAAAAGTATTTGGCCTTATAGGGGTTGAGCGGATTCAATTCAATGAAAAAAGTCTCTGGTCTGGTGGTCCACTTCCTGATAGTTCCGATTATCAGGGTGGAAATCTTCAGGACCAGTATGGTTTTTTAGCTGAGATTCGGCAGGCTTTGGAAAAGAGAGATTACAATCGGGCTAAGGAACTGGCTGAACAGCACCTAGTTGGGCCCCAAACGAGTCAATATGGGACCTATCTGTCCTTTGGAGATATTTTCATTGAGTTCAGCCAGCAAGGTACAACTTTGTCTCAGGTGACGGATTACCAGAGACAGCTTAATATCAGCAAGGCGCTTGCGACGACTTCTTATGTCTATAAGGGAACGAAATTTGAACGTGAAGCTTTTGCGAGTTTTCCAGATGATCTCTTGGTTCAGCGCTTTACTAAGGAAGGGGCGGAAACTCTAGATTTTACTATAGAACTGTCGCTAAGTCGTGATTTGGCTTCTGATGGAAAGTATGAGCAGGAGAAGTCTGATTATAAGAAATGCCAGCTGGATATCTCTGCTTCTCATATCTTGTTGAAGGGGCGGGTCAAGGACAATGCCCTCCAATTTGCTAGTTGTCTAGCTTGGGAAACAGATGGGGATATTAGAGTTTGGTCAGATAAGGTTCAGATATCAGGAGCCAGTTATGCCAATCTTTTCTTGGCTGCTAAGACTGATTTTGCCCAAAATCCTGCTAGTAATTATCGCAAGAAAATAGATTTAGAGCAACAGGTAAAGGACTTAGTGGAGATAGCTAAAGAAAAGGGCTATGCCCAATTGAAATCAAGGCATATTGAGGACTACCAAGCCTTATTCCAGCGTGTTCAATTGGATTTGGGAGCTGAGATTGATGCATCCACTACAGATGATTTGTTAAAAAATTATAAGCCACAAGAGGGGCAGGCTTTGGAGGAGTTGTTCTTCCAGTATGGACGGTATTTACTGATTAGTTCTTCCAGAGATTGTCCAGATGCTCTACCAGCTAACCTACAAGGGGTCTGGAATGCAGTCGATAATCCTCCTTGGAATTCGGACTATCACTTGAATATCAACCTGCAGATGAATTATTGGCCAGCCTATGTTACCAATCTCCTAGAGACGGCTTTCCCAGTCATCAACTATATAGATGATTTGCGTGTCTATGGTCGTCTAGCGGCTGCAAGGTATGCAGCAATCGTCTCTCAGGAAGGGGAGGAGAACGGTTGGTTGGTTCATACTCAAGCGACACCCTTTGGTTGGACGGCACCTGGTTGGGATTACTATTGGGGTTGGTCACCAGCTGCCAATGCGTGGATGATGCAAACTGTTTATGAAGCCTATTCATTTTATAGGGACCAAGACTATCTCAGGGAGAAAATTTATCCCATGTTAAGGGAAACGGTTCGTTTTTGGAATGTCTTTTTACATAAGGATCAGCAGGCGCAGCGTTGGGTCTCTTCTCCGTCTTATTCGCCAGAACATGGGCCGATTTCGATTGGCAATACCTATGACCAATCTCTGATTTGGCAGTTATTTCATGATTTTATTCAGGCTGCTCAGAAATTGGAACTGGATGAGGACTTGTTGACGGAAGTCAAGGAGAAGTTTGATTTGCTTAATCCTCTTCAAATCACTCAATCTGGTCGAATCAGGGAGTGGTATGAGGAGGAAGAGCAATATTTTCAAAATGAAAAAGTGGAGGCCCAGCATCGGCACGCTTCCCATCTAGTGGGACTCTATCCTGGAAATCTCTTTAGCTACAAGGGACAAGAGTATCTTGAAGCGGCGCGTGCTAGCCTCAATAATCGTGGAGATGGCGGCACAGGCTGGTCCAAGGCTAATAAGATCAATCTTTGGGCGCGTCTAGGAGATGGCAATCGAGCCTATAAATTATTAGCAGACCAGTTAAAGTCATCCACTTTGCCAAATCTTTGGTGTAGCCATCCTCCTTTTCAAATAGATGGTAATTTTGGTGCTACTAGTGGCATGGCAGAAATGTTGCTCCAGTCTCATACAGCTTATCTGGTACCTCTAGCCGCCCTACCCGATGCATGGTCAACAGGTTCCGTTTCAGGCTTAATGGCACGTGGACATTTTGAAGTTAGCATGAGGTGGGCGGATAAAAAACTCTTACAGTTGACCATTTTATCAAGAAGTGGGGGAGAATTGCGAGTCTCTTATCCAGGTATTGAGAAGAGTGTGATTAAATTGGATAAAGAAAAAATAAAAGCGAAATGCATGGGGAAAGATTGTATTTCGGTGGCAACAGCAGAAGGTGATCTTGTTCAATTTTATTTTTAAGAAGGTGATAGAAGGCAGTAGTTTGAGACTGCCTTTTAATAAGGATTTGAGAATGTAAGCAGTTTCCAACTAGTTGAAAAAGCGTTATAATGGTAATAGGAAGTAATACTCAATGAAAATCAAAGAGCAAACTAGGAAGCTAGCCGCAGGTTGCTCAAAACAGTGTTTTGAGGTTGCAGATGGAAGCTGACGTGGTTTGAAGAGATTTTCGAGTAGTATAATTTGTTTGAGAGAGGGTGGGGCTTATGGCTTATATTGAGATGAAACACTGTTACAAGCGTTACCAGGTTGGGGACACGGAGATTGTGGCCAATCGCGATGTGAATTTTGAGATTGAAAAGGGTGAATTGGTTATTATTCTAGGTGCGTCTGGTGCAGGCAAGTCAACGGTTCTTAACCTTCTTGGGGGGATGGATACTAATGATGAAGGGGAAATCTGGATTGATGGTGCCAATATTGCAGACTATAGTTCCCACCAGCGTACCAATTACCGCCGCAATGATGTAGGATTTGTTTTTCAGTTTTATAATCTAGTTTCCAATCTAACCGCTAAGGAAAATGTGGAGTTGGCTTCAGAAATCGTGACAGATGCCTTGAATCCTGAACAGGTCTTGACAGATGTAGGTCTGGCTCATCGTCTCAATAACTTTCCAGCCCAGCTTTCTGGAGGGGAGCAACAGCGAGTCTCCATTGCACGCGCGGTAGCCAAAAATCCTAAAATTCTCCTTTGTGATGAACCGACAGGCGCCTTGGATTATCAGACGGGTAAGCAGGTTTTGAAAATTCTCCAAGATATGTCTCGTCAAAAGGGAGCGACGGTGATCATCGTGACTCACAATGGAGCTTTGGCGCCCATTGCTGATCGCGTGATTCATATGCACGATGCCAGTGTCAAGGATGTGGTGATCAACGAGCATCCTCAGGATATCGACAGTTTGGAGTACTAGCATGATCAAGCGAAAAACCTATTGGAAGGACTTAATTCAGTCTTTCACAGGCTCCAAGGGGCGTTTCTTATCCATCTTGACCTTGATGATGTTGGGATCTCTAGCCCTTGTAGGCCTCAAAGTGACTAGCCCCAACATGGAGGCAACAGCTAATGCTTATTTAACAACTGCTCAAACCTTGGATTTGGCAGTTATGTCTAATTATGGTTTGGATCAAGCAGATCAAGAAGAACTAGAACAGATAGAGGGCGCAGAGGTTGAGTTTGGATATTTGACAGATGTGACTATGGAAAATGGGCAGGATGCCATTCGGCTGTACTCCAAACCAGAGCGAATTTCAACCTTTCAGCTAAGAGAGGGACGACTTCCTCAGTCCGACAAGGAAATCGCTTTGGCCACTCATTTGCAAGGCCAATACAGCGTGGGACAGGAGATTAGTTTTAAAGAAAAAGAAGAGGGTCATTCCTCTTTAAAAGACCATACTTATACCATTACTGGTTTTGTGGATTCAGCTGAAATCCTCTCCCAGCGAGATATGGGCTACGCAGGAAGTGGAAGTGGGACTCTGACAGCCTATGGGGTTATTTTACCTAGTCAGTTTGATCAGAAAGTCTACAATATAGCTCGTTTGAAATATCAAGATTTAGCAGGTTTAAATGCTTTTTCAGAAGCTTATGAAGAAAAATCCAAGCAACATCAGGAAGACCTTGAACAAGCTCTATCAGATAATGGCAAGGCACGTCTGCAACTCTTGAGAAAAGAAGGACAAGAGTCTCTAGACAAAGGCCAAGAAACCCTTGACAAGGCTGAGACTAATCTGCAGGAAGGCAAGCGTCGTTTAGCAGCTGCTCAAGCTCGTTTACAGGCTCAGGAAAGTCAACTAGCCTTGCTTCCTCAAAATCAGAGAGAGCAGGCTAGTTCTCAACTTACCCAAGCCAAGAAGGAATTGAGCAAGGAAGAGGACAAACTAAAGCAGGCTGAACAAAATCTAGCCCAAGAAAAGGAAAAATTAGAAAAACATCAGCAAGTCTTGGATGATTTAGCTGAGCCCAAGTATCAAGTCTATAATCGTCAGACCATGCCTGGCGGTCAAGGCTACCTCATGTACAGTAATGCTTCAGCCAGTATTCGGGCAGTGGGCAATATCTTTCCTGTAGTGCTTTATGCTGTAGCAGCTATGGTGACCTTTACAACAATGACTCGCTTTGTGGATGAAGAGAGAACACATGCAGGTATTTTTAAGGCCTTGGGTTATCGCAGTAAGGATATTATCGCCAAATTTCTCCTCTACGGTCTAGTAGCTGGAACTGTCGGAACAGCTCTAGGTAGTATACTTGGCCATTATTTACTAGCCAGTGTAATTTCAAGTGTCATTACAAAAGGTATGGTAGTGGGAGAAACCCAGATTCAGTTCTATTGGAGCTATAGTTTATTAGCTCTTGGTTTAAGTTGGTTGGCGAGTGTGTTACCGGCCTACCT
The DNA here is from genome assembly GCF_000960005.1 of Streptococcus mitis. Taxonomy (GTDB): domain Bacteria; phylum Bacillota; class Bacilli; order Lactobacillales; family Streptococcaceae; genus Streptococcus; species Streptococcus mitis_CK. The sequence continues at coordinate 130,452 of NZ_JYGP01000002.1, forward strand.
GGTGGCTCGTAGGGAACTACACGATGAAGCAGCCCAGCTTTTACTGCCTAAACCACCTGTCAAAGGAGCTAAAATCTTACTGGAGCGCATCGGTTTTATCTGGCGTCGTCTCAGTTTTACCCATAAGGTAACAGCCCGCAATATCTTCCGTTATAAGCAACGGATGTTGATGACAATCTTTGGTGTGGCAGGTTCAGTTGCTCTGCTTTTTGCAGGTTTAGGAATCCAATCCTCTGTAGCAGGAGTTCCGTCTAGACAGTTTCAACAAATCCAACAGTATCAAATGATTGTCTCTGAAAATCCTAGTGCGACCAATCAAGACAAGGCAGAGTTGGAAGAAGTGTTGAAAGGGCAGGAAATCCAAGACTACCAGAAAATCTATTCTAAAACGCTAGACAAGGATTTTAAAGGCAAGGCTGGTCTTCAGACTATTACCCTTATGATGACAGAGAAGGAAGATTTGACGCCTTTTATCCATCTTCAACATCATCAGCAGGATCTGACATTAAAAGATGGCGTCGTTATTACAGCTAAACTTGCCCAGCTGGCAGGTGTCAAGGTTGGACAGACTCTAGAAATTGAAAGTAAGAAGCTAAAGGTCGCTGCTATTGCTGAGAACTACGTTGGTCACTTTATTTATATGAGTCAGGCTAGCTATGTGCAAATTTACGGCCAGCTACCCCAAGCCAACACTTATTTGGTCTCGTTAAGGGATACCAGTGCGCCTAGTATCGAAAGGCAGGCTGGTTTGCTTATGAATCAAGCTGCGGTGTCCAGCGTCGTCCAAAATACTTCAGCCATTCGACTCTTTGACTCCGTCGCTAGCTCACTCAATCAGACCATGACCATCTTGGTCATCGTATCGGTTCTGTTGGCTATCGTTATCCTTTACAATCTGACTAATATCAACGTGGCTGAGAGAATCCGTGAACTCTCCACTATCAAGGTTCTCGGTTTTCACAATAATGAAGTCACCCTCTACATTTATCGTGAGACGATTGTGCTGTCCCTTGTGGGAATTGTACTTGGTCTGGTATCTGGTTTCTATTTACATCAATTTTTGATTCAAATGATTTCGCCTGCGACTATTCTCTTTTATCCGCAGGTAGGCTGGGAAGTCTATGTAATCCCAGTGGCAGCAGTAAGCATCATTTTGACCTTGCTTGGTTTCTTCGTCAATCATCATCTGAGAAAGGTTGATATGCTTGAAGCCTTGAAATCTGTAGAGTAATTTAGTTGTTTTTATCAGATCGAACTTGAATTTACTCGTAAATCATGACCACCCGCATAGCGGGTGGTTTTTTTGTCTCGCACCTAGCGGAGCGAGACGGACTAATAGTCACATAATTATAAGGCTGATAGTATTAATTTCACTATCAGCCTTACAGGTTATTTAATGTTTCAGAAAAACTATGATGTCAAGATTAACTAAACAGTATCTAATTCTTTCAAATAATTTTCTATCTTCATCAACATTAAAGGATTGTTATAAATCTTACATAACTCTCTTGCTTCTATATAATAATTTTTGATTTGTTCTTTGTCTAGAAATTTGGCTCCAGCATTTCCTACAAGAATAAGTAGAGGAGCCAGTTGGTAGCTTGTCTGTCTTTGTTTACAAAGTTCAATCGTCTCAAGAGCTTCTTGGATGGCTTCGTTATATTTTTCCTTTGACACTAGGTAGTGAGCGTAGTTGTAACGAACTCTGATGTAGCCAAATAAAAACTCTTGATGTTCAAAATTTTTTGTCTGATATAACTCCATTAAATGAGAGTAGTTTGCCTCATATTCTTGTTCACGACCCACTAAGGAATAGAAATTAGATAGAGTATTCAATGCCTTTAAATAAATCAGAGTATTTGAGGAGACTTTTAATAATATATTTTCCAATGAAGAAATTGCCTCACACTTACTGTCATATCGATAGAAATCAATAATAGCTTTAATCCATTCAAGGTAAGTTCGGTCTTCTAGTGTTAGAAAAGTACTTCGTTCAATCTCTATTCTATAAATATATTCCAAATCGTCATAATTTCTATCATCTAATAGGCGAGTAGATAATTGCTTGAAATTAGAGAGGTTAGATTTAATTTCAATTTGTTCATTGAAAAAGTAATCTAATGGTACTTCAAGTCGTTGTGAGAGTTTGAACAAAAGGTCTGCGGAGGGAATGAAATGCCCTCTCTCAATTTTACTAATCTGGCTTTGTTCACAAATTCCTTCTGCAAGAGTTTGTTGGGAGAGTCTCAACTCTTTTCTTTTCAATCTGAATTTCTCTGCGAGTGTATTCATTAAAGATAATAAACCTTCCTATTTACTTAATTTCATTATAAAATTTTTAGTTCAAAATAGCAAGTTAAAGGAATAAAAAAATCTTTGTGGTAATAATTTTTAAAAAAAGTTCAAAACATAATAAAAACATTTGAACAAATAAAATATATATGTTAGAATAAAAACAAGGAAACAGAAAGGGGTTTCATTGTATGAGAAAAAAACGTGGAATTAAAAAATTAGTTACATTTGATGCGGGATGGTAAAGAATAATTGAAGAAGATTCTTTTATCAATAGTTTAGTAAGCTTGTTAGTTTATAGAGGGCAGGGGTATTTCTGCCCGCTGTTTTAGAATAAGGAATGCACTATGAAAAAATTATTTATACTCATATCCAACCTGCTTGCTAGTTTGTTCTTTGTTTGGGTATTTACCATTTGGACTGATACATATGTCTCCTATTATTACCCCAACGTTGTTGTACGTGATTCTTCCCCTGAAACAACTTTTCAGCATGTTGCTACACGCTTGGAAAAACTAGCAGAAGAAACGGATAGCTTTATTGCGATTCAACACCAGGATCCTAACTCAGAAGGTACTCCAGTGTTTTCTTATACGACCTTTGGGAACGGAAAGTTGCCTGATGGGCTACAGGAAAAAAATCTAGAAGATGCTCAAAGTAGTAGTGTTGAAACAAACTATTTTGTATTCGATGGAAACCTAGATATTCACTTGCTAAGAGAGGAGCTAAGTCAACTTGGCTTGACTAACATGCACCTGACAATTCCATCTAAACTATCTACGTTAATGGCTATCTTTAGTAACGGATTTCAGTTAATCAGTTTATTGATTTTCACCTTAACCTTTGGAGCACTGACTTTAATTAGTCAAATTAGACAATTACGGTCGTCGGGCATTCGCCTCATTTCAGGAGAGAAACGGTGGTCCATTTTCCTTAGACCAGTTGGTGAGGATTTGAAAGGGATAGCTGTTGGTTTCAGTTTAGCTGGCGTGCTCGCCATTCTTATGCAAAAAATTCTGTCGCTTCCAACGCAATCCCTAATGACCATAGGAGAAGGCTTGCTCAGTTATAATCTCATCTTGTTGTCGATCTCCCTGTTTTTCGCTCAACTCTTCGCAGTTGGGATAAAAAAGATACACCTGATGCAGATTATAAAAGGGCAAGTGCCTGTCAGAGGAATCATTAGTTTGATTTTAATCGGTCAACTATTAGCGATTATTATTGTAACGCTGGGAATAGGGAGTAGCTTAAAGTATTCCCAAGCCTGGCAACAGCATCGGATTGGACAAGAGGCTTGGAGCCAGGAAAGGCAACTGATTACCCTATCAATCAGCCGTGAAGGAACGAGTCCTGGTTTTGATGAACAAGCTCAAAGGAAACTCAGAACTTGGTATCAATTGATGGATCTGGCTGTTTCAGAACAAAAGGCTTTCTTATCTAGACACCAGTTAATTGACCGTACTTTGCAAAATGGCATGGCTTCCTCCAAAAACTTTATAACCTCTACAGAATGGCACGATTACAACCCGAATGGCAATGTCCTTATCGTCACACCGCAATACTTGGAGCGTCAAAACATTCCTGTAGATACAACTATTGAGCAAAAGATGAATCACCTTGATGTAGGGGAGTTTGTCTTATTGCTGCCTGAACACCTCCGTTCAGAGGAAGAACATTATAAATCTGTTTTTGAAGACGACTTAACCAGTCGCATGTCTAGTCAAGATGAACGACAGCAAATGACTGCTACGGTAGGTTATTTGGAATCAGGTCAGGATCGTTTTGTGTATAATACGACCCCTATTTCTTATCAGCAGTTTTTGAAAGATCCAATCATCATTGTTATAACACCCCAATCAACTGGTCCACAGTCCGTTTTGTTTTGGGTAGACGCAGTACAGAACTACGTTCTCTTTAATCAATTGTCTGATGCCCAGGAGCTTATCCAGAGACAAGGCATTGAAAATTGGGTCTCAGAAATGCAAACAGGTTACCACAACTACATCACATTATTGGATAATATCCAGAGGGAACGTTGGGTAATGCTAGCAGGAGCTGTGCTTGGGATTGCAACTTCAATCTTGTTGTTTAACACTATGAATAGGCTCTACTTTGAAGAATTTAGACGTGCCATTTTTATCAAACGCATTGCAGGTCTCAGGTTCTTAGAAATCCATCGCACTTATCTCTTTGCTCAACTGGGTGTGTTTTTACTGGGATTTATTGCGAGTGTATTTCTTATGGTAGAGATAGTAGTTGCTTTCTTAGTCTCGTTACTCTTTACTGGTCTATCTCTTTTACAGTTACATGTCCAAATGCAGAAAGAAAACAAGATGTCCATGCTTGTTTTGAAGGGAGGTTAATATGATTGAACTTAAACAGGTGAGTAAATCTTTTGGAGAACGAGAGTTATTTTCGAATCTTTCAATGACATTTGAGGCTGGAAAAGTCTATGCATTAATTGGTTCAAGTGGTAGCGGAAAAACAACCTTGATGAACATGATTGGGAAATTAGAATCTTATGATGGGACGATTTTTTACCGAGGTAAAGACTTGGCCAATTATAAATCGAGTGATTTTTTCCGTCACGAATTGGGCTACCTCTTCCAGAACTTTGGCTTAATTGAAAACCAAAGTATTGAAGAAAACCTTAAGCTAGGTCTCATTGGTCAAAAGTTGAGTCGGGCGGAACGGCGGTTGAGGCAGAAGCAGGCTTTAGAACAGGTCGGCCTGGCTTATCTTGACCTAGATAAGCGCATCTTTGAGTTATCGGGCGGAGAATCGCAACGGGTTGCCTTGGCAAAAGTTATCTTAAAGAATCCACCCCTTATTCTGGCAGATGAGCCAACAGCTTCAATAGACCCAGCAACCTCTCAGTTGATTATGGAGATTTTGCTATCTCTTCGAGATGATAATAGGCTAATCATTATCGCAACACATAATCCGGCAATTTGGGAGATGGCTGATGAAGTGTTCACGATGGATCATCTGAAATAAAAATCCTTGTTTTTAATTGCACGATGAGTTACTGAAATATTATCATGAATCAATAATTGGAGTTAATTTAGAATTGTACTTTATTAATATTGAGGTAACTTTTTCTTGATAAAGGAAGAAATAGTGGAGAGGAAGTTAGATTGAAAAAATTCGACAATTATATTATTGAGAAGCCTTGCGATTCTAATTCAGATAAACTGTAAAAAATCTTAATAATTGAAAGTTTGGTAGATGATATTTTGCAATTTTCTATCAGAATCAATAATAGTGTAGGAGAGATTTTCCTCCTACAACCGTTTCAAAAGAAATATTTACCCATTGGGAGAAGATGTTGCAGTGGATAATGTGTTACTCACTGAAAAATATAATTTTCAACTAAAAGATTTTGAAGGATTCATTTCAAAATAATGAATATTATGAATAAGAGAAATCCTCCGTTTCAAAGAGTAGGGAACTCTTTGTGACAGAGGATTTTTTCTATAGGGCTTTAGCAGCTGCAATTGCGGCTTCGAAGTTTGGTTCAGAGTTGATATTGTCCACGTATTCAACGTAGCGAATAGTATTGTCAGTATCGAGGACAAAGACTGCGCGTGCCAATAGGTGCCACTCATTGATTAAGAGAGCATAATCACGTCCAAAGGAATGGTCGAAATAGTCTGAGAGCATGATGGCATTTTCAATACCTTCAGCACCACACCAACGTTTTTGGGCAAAAGGGAGGTCCATTGAAACAGTCAAGACAACCGTATTATCCAGTCCAGCCAGTTCTTCATTAAAACGACGCGTTTGAGTTGAGCAGATGCCTGTATCGATAGAAGGCACGACACTCAAGACTTTTTTCTTTCCATCAAAATCAGCCAGAGATTTTTTAGAAAGGTCTGTTGTAGTGAGAGAAAAATCAAGCGCCTTGTCGCCGACTTGTAGTTGTTTACCTGTAAAGCTCACAGGATTTCCGAGAAAAGTTACCATAGGATACTCCAATCTTTTTTCTTCCATTTTAGCTGAAACAGCCGGAATTTTCCAATGATTTGACCGGAAATGTGTGCATAGAAAAAACGCCAGCTCATGTGAGAATGACGTTTTTCAGAGGCTTATACTCAATGAAAATCAAAGAGCAAACTAGGAAGCTAGCCACAGGCTGTACTTGAGTACGGCAAGGCGACGCTGACGTGGTTTGAATTTGATTTTCGAAGAGTATTATTTTGCCAATCCTTCAGCAATCTTATCAAGGTTGTATTTCATCATGTTGTAGTAGCTGTCGCCTTCTTTACCTTGTTCTGCGATAGAGTCAGTAAAGATTTGTGCGTAGATTGGGATGTTTGTGTCTTGTGAAACAGTCTTCATTGGACGGTCATCCACACTTGATTCTACAAAGAGGGAAGGAGTTTTTGTTTGGCGAAGTTTTTCAACCAAGGTCTTGATTTGGTCAGGAGTTCCTTCTTCTTCAGTATTGATTTCCCAAATATAGGCACTTGGGACACCGTAGGCTTTAGAGAAGTATTTGAAGCATCCTTCACTGGTTACGATCAATTTCTTCTCAGCAGGGATGTTGTTAAATTTCTCTTTAGCTTCCTTGTCAAGTTTGTCTAGCTTATCAGTATATTCTTTAAGATTTTTTTCGTAGAATTCCTTGTTGCTAGGGTCTTTAGCGCTCAATTGTTTTGCGATATTTTTAGCAAAGATCATCCCGTTTTCAAGGTTAAGCCAAGCGTGTGGGTCTTCTTTACCTTTTTCATTTTGACCTTCAAGGTAGATAACATCAACGCCTTCGCTGACTGCAAAGTAGTCTTTGTTTTCAGTTTTCTTGGCATTTTCTACCAATTTTGTAAACCAAGCATTACCACCTGTTTCAAGGTTGATCCCGTTATAGAAAATCAAATCAGCTTGAGAAGTTTTCTTAACGTCTTCAGGGAGTGGTTCGTATTCATGTGGGTCTTGACCAACAGGAACGATACTGTGAAGATCAATCTTGTCACCAGCAATATTTTTAGTAATATCAGCGATGATTGAGTTTGTAGCAACAACTTTTAGTTTTTGACCAGAAGCTGCATCTTTTTTTCCACTAGTACATGCTACAAGAGCAATGACGGAAAGAAAGAGAACGAGTAATGTACCTAATTTTTTCATTAGATCCTCCAATTTATTGGGGTTTTGCCCCTTATTTTAACAAATGTTTATTTTTCAGTTTCAAATATCGTTGTTTTGGAGCGATAAAGAAGCTAATGAGAAAGAAACTAGCAGCTGTAAGCACGATACTAGAACCTGCCGCAACGTTAAAGCTATAGCCGATAAAGAGTCCCAAAACTGAAGCTGTAGCTCCAAAGGTTGAGGAAAGGAAAATCATGCTTTTCAGGCTATTAGCATAAAGATAAGCAGTTGCAGCTGGGGTAATCAGCATGGCTACAATCAGGATAGTTCCGACACTTTGCATGGCTGTCACAGACACGAGAGTCAAGAGTACCATGAGAAGGTAGTGATAGAAATTGACAGGCATTCCCATGGCTTTAGCCAATAGTTCATCAAAGGAAGTTATCAAGAGTTGCTTGAAGAAAATCCAGATTAACAAGAGAATGACTGCCCCAACACCCATAGTAATAAACATATCCGTATCTTGGACGGCTAGGATATTACCAAAAAGGATATGGAAAAGGTCAGTTGAACTTTTAGCGACACTAATCAAGATGATACCGAGGGCTAAGAAAGAAGAAAAGGTAATGCCGATGGCGGTATCGCTTTTGATAATCGAGTTTCCCTTGATGTAGGTAATGATGATGGCAGCTAGCAATCCAAAGACAATGGCTCCGATAAAGAAGTCAAGGCCCAAGATGAAGGAGAGGGCTACACCTGGCAAGACAGCATGTGAAATGGCATCTCCCATGAGTGACATCCCGCGTAGGATGATGAAACATCCTACAGCTCCAGCTACGACCCCGACGACAATGGCTGTTATCAAGGCATTTTGTAAGAAATGGAATTTTTGCAATCCATCGATAAATTCTGCAATCATAGGTCACCTCCATTGAAAAAGAGTCGATTACCGTAAGCTTCTTTGAGATTGGCTTCGGTAAAGGTTTCTTTGGTTGGACCAAAGGCAATCACTTCTCGATTGACAAGCAAGACTTGATCGAAGTAGTGGGGAACCTTGCTGAGGTCGTGGTGGACGATGAGAACCGTCTTCCCAGCTTTTTTCAGATCTCTCAGCGTATTCATGATGATTTCCTCACTGACAGAGTCAATCCCAACAAAGGGTTCATCCAAGAGGATATAGTCGGTTTCCTGTACCAAACATCTGGCAATCAAGACCCGCTGGAATTGACCTCCAGACAGTTGACTGATTTGCCGTTCAGCATAGTCAGCTAGACCGACGATTTCAAGGGCTTCTTGCACTTTCTTCCAATGTTTAGCCTTTAAACTTCGAAAGAGAGGGATAGAGGGAAAGAGTCCTAACGAGACACATTCCTTGACCTTGATGGGAAAGTTGTAGTCGATATTGATTTTTTGTTCGACATAGGCGATTCGATGTAAGGATTTTTTAACTTCCTTGTCATCGAGAAATGCCTGACCTTGATGTGGGATAATTCCCAGCATCCCTTTTAATAATGTTGATTTTCCAGCACCGTTTGGGCCAATGATACCTGTAATTGTTGGCCCATGGAGCACTAGTGAAATATCCTTAAGTGCCAACGTTTCTTTGTAGGAGACACTGAGGTTTTCGATACGTATCATAAACTTATATTCCTCCTGTCTCTTAATATACATTAAAAAAAAAATTAAGTCAAGTTAATTTTTGAAAAAATTAAAATAATAACTGAAAAATGATGGAAAAAGAAAGTTCATTTTTAATTGCATTCCCAAGCAATTTTTGTTAAGCTAGCAATAACTTAAAAAAATGAAAGCGAGAACAAGATGACACGTTATCAAGATGATTTTTATGATGCAATCAATGGAGAATGGCAGAAAACAGCAGAAATCCCAGCAGATAAGTCTCAAACTGGAGGTTTTGTTGATTTAGACCAGGAAATTGAAGACCTGATGCTGGCGACAACAGACAAGTGGTTGGCAGGTGAAGAGGTGCCTGAGGATGCTATCTTGGCAAACTTTGTCAAATACCACCACCTAGTTCGTGATTTTGACAAGAGAGAAGCTGACGGTATCAAACCTGTCTTACCACTTCTTAAAGAATTCCAAGAATTGGAGACTTTTGCAGATTTTACAGCTAGACTAGCAGAGTTTGAACTTGCTGGAAAACCAAACTTCCTTCCTTTTGGTGTATCGCCAGACTTTATGGATGCCAGAATCAACGTTTTATGGGCTAGCGCTCCAAGCACGATTCTGCCAGATACGACTTACTATGCTGAAGACCATCCTCAACGCGAAGAGCTCTTGACTCTTTGGAAAGAAACTAGCGCAAATCTTCTCAAGGCTTATGATTTCTCTGATGAAGAAATTGAAGACTTGCTGGAGAAAAGACTAGAATTGGACCGTCGCGTGGCGGCAGTAGTGCTCTCTAATGAAGAAAGTTCAGAGTATGCTAAACTCTACCATCCATATTCTTATGAAGATTTCAAAAAATTCGCGCCTGCCCTACCTTTGGATGACTTCTTCCAAGCAGTTCTTGGACAAGTGCCAGACAAGGTTATCGTAGACGAGGAACGTTTCTGGCAAGCAGCAGAGCAATTCTATAGTGAAGAAGCTTGGCCTCTTCTCAAGGCAACCTTGATTTTGAGTGTTGTCAATCTTTCAACCAGCTATTTAACAGAAGAAATCCGTGTCTTGTCAGGTGCCTATAGCCGTGCGCTTTCAGGAGTTCCAGAAGCCAAAGACAAGATTAAGGCAGCCTACCAGTTAGCACAAGGTCCATTCAAACAAGCCTTGGGTCTCTGGTATGCCCATGAAAAATTTTCTCCAGAAGCCAAGGCAGATGTGGAGAAAAAAGTGGCAACCATGATTGATGTCTATAAGGAACGCTTGGCTAAGAATGACTGGCTAACTCCTGAAACTCGTGACAAGGCCATTGTCAAACTCAATGTCATCAAGCCTTATATTGGTTACCCAGAAGAATTGCCAGAACGCTACAAGGACAAGGTGGTCGATGAAAATGCTAGTCTTTTTGACAATGCTTTAGCCTTTGCGCGTGTGGAAATCAAGCACAGTTGGAGCAAGTGGAATCAGCCTGTCGACTACAAGGAATGGGGTATGCCTGCTCATATGGTCAATGCCTACTACAATCCACAGAAGAACCTGATTGTCTTCCCAGCAGCTATCTTACAGGCACCTTTCTATGACTTGCATCAGTCATCTTCTGCTAACTACGGTGGTATTGGTGCGGTTATTGCCCATGAAATTTCCCACGCTTTTGATACCAACGGAGCTTCCTTTGATGAAAATGGTAGCCTCAAGGATTGGTGGACAGAGAGCGACTATGCTGCCTTCAAGGAGAAAACACAAAAAGTTATCGACCAGTTTGATGGACAGGATTCTTATGGTGCAACCATCAACGGTAAATTGACGGTATCAGAAAACGTGGCTGACTTGGGAGGAATCGCTGCAGCGCTTGAAGCAGCCAAGCGAGAACCAGACTTCTCAGCAGAAGAGTTCTTCCATAACTTCGGTCGCATCTGGCGCATGAAAGGTCGTCCAGAATTTATGAAACTCTTGGCTAGCGTTGATGTGCACGCGCCAGCCAAACTCCGTGTCAATGTACAAGTACCAAACTTCGATGATTTCTTTACAACCTATGATGTCAAAGAAGGAGACGGTATGTGGCGTTCGCCAGAGGAGCGCGTGATTATTTGGTAAGGCAAAAAATCTAGTCATCAGAAAAAGGCATTCAATCAGGTGTGAAAACCTTGACTGGATGCCTTTTATAGTGGAAAGACTGTTGGATAATGTACTTAAAATGCGATAGTCATTGTCACCATCTTGTTAGAAAAAAGGATTGAAAGTTTTTTCATGAGCAATAGTAGTAGCTGGACCATGTCCTGGATAGACATCGTAGTTTGGTAGGGTGAAGAGTTGAGTCTGGATACTATGGAGGAGTTGTTCCATGCTACCAGTCGGAAGGTCCGTTCGTCCGATAGTTTCACGGAACAGGGCATCACCTGTCAAGACTAGGTGAGCATCAGGAAATACTAGGGAAACACCACCGATAGAATGTCCTGGTGTTGGCAAGACAGTGAAACGAAATTCCTCTAGCTGGTATTCTTCGTGAAAGATAAAAGTGTGCTCAGCCGGTTTTGCGACTACATCTTCCATATCATCGTGACGAGGAAGCCCAGAGAGATTATCGACGGGAGTATAGAGCCAGCTGGCTTCACTCTCTGCAATATAGACCGGAGGATTGCCAAAAGTTTCGCGAACCAAGTCCAGACTCATGATATGGTCATAATGGGCGTGGGTAAGGAGAATAGCGCAGATCGGTTTGTTGATGTTCTCTATTGTCTGACGAATGGCTTCCCAATGACTACCAGGATCGACGACGATGAGGTGTTTTTCACCTTCCAAGTAATAGGTATTTTCATAGGCAACAGGATTCACGGTTTTATGGATTTTCATACTAGCTCCAATCTCAAAGAATATACTAATACTCTTCGAAAATCTCTTCAAACCGCGTCAACTTTATCTACAACCTCAAAGCGGTGCTTTGAGCAACCTGCGGCTAGTTTCCTAGTTTGCTCTTTGATTTTCATTGAGTATAAATTAAGTATAGCACAGTTGGGGAGAATAAGCTGGAAAAGGAAATAGGTCTAGAAAGAAGAAGATGGTTTGGATAAAAAATAAGCCTCGAGTTAGTTCGAGGCTTAAACTGTTTTAATTACCAGCATAATATTTTTGGATTCCCTTGACAATCCCTTCAACTAGTTTATCTTGGTAGTCACTGCTGCGGATTTTTTGGTTTTCTTCTGGATTATCCATATATCCCATCTCTAGCAAAACAGCTGGTTTAGCTGTTTCACGTAGGACAGCAAAGGTTGCTTGCAAGAGCCCAGCATCCCTAGCTCCAGTTTCAGCTAGCAGTGAAGAATGGATATCGGCTGCGAGACGATTACTTTCACTCATTCGTTCAGGATTGTTGTGCCAATCCTTGTTAATCTTGCTGGGGAAACCAGGTTCATCCTTGTAAGAATAGGTCTGGATACCCAGATTAACGGTTGTATCATTCCCTTTTGCATTGAAATGAAGGCTGATGAAAAAGTCAGCATTGGTCTTGTTGACCATACGAGAACGCTCGATAATAAAATCAACGTCTATATCACTATCTCGAGAGGTGAGAACGGTATAGCCGAGTCCTTCTAGTCGTTTACGTAGCTTACGATAAACTTGTAGGTTCAATTCTTTTTCAGCTATGCCATAGTAATAAGCCCCGCGATCCTTACCACCGTGTCCTGGATCGAGAAAGATAGTTTTAGAGTAATGTCCTTTTTGAAAACCTTGTGCTAATTCACGAACCCATTTTCCATTCCCTTGGAAGAGCTGATTTTTACCATCCACAGCATAGGTTCCTGTAACATACACACCATCGTCCTTAAGATAGTACCAAGCTTGATAGTCTGGGTCATAAATCCATTCCTTGTGGGCCATGTAGCCACCAGATTTGAGGTAGTAGGAACCAATCCATTGTTTTTGGGCATAACGTCCGCCAGATTTGAGGTAAAACCAACTAGAGTAGCTTTGGTCGTAGACCCATTCCTTATCTGCCATAGCACCACTGGATTTGAGGTAGTAATCGCCTTTCCAGACATTGGCCAACATTCTACCGTAGCCATCAAAAGCATACCACTTGCCATTGATTTGGCTCCATTGGTTGGATAAATATTTACCTGAACCATTGATATAGTACCAATTATTTCCCATTTGGTACCAGCTGTTTTCAAGCAAGTAGCCATGACTATCAAAGAAATAACCATCATAGAGGGTATCTGTAAATTTGACCCCAGTTTGACTATAAAAAGTCCACTTGTTCCCCTCTTTTACCCAGCCAGTTTGTATAGGTTGATTGGGTTTGGTTTCTGTGGAAAGAGAAGGTTTGCTTTCTTGCTCACTCGAACTAGCTTTACTTGACGAAGTTTCTCTACTAGTTTGAGAACTACTAGCAGAAGTATTTGTAGAACTATTAGTAGAATGACTAGTGGAAGTGTTTATTGAGCTACTAGTTGAACTAGTCATAGGGGCAGTAGTGGAATGACTCGTATCGTCAGCTAAAACGACTTGGCTCGATAAGCCAAGAACAGCCAAGGCTAAAAGTGTCAGTCTTTTGTGTGATTTCATGTTGTTTGCCTTTCTAGAGAGATGAAAATTCAGTAATTATCGTAAAAAAACTGTTTATATTACCATTATACACTAAAAAAATTAGAAAATTACCAAAATATCAAACCTTATTTATTGAAAAAAGAAGAATGTATTTTCATTTCACTGACTTTTAGTGTGGCCTATATCCAAAAAGATAGATGAAAATCAGATAATTTTATTGTTTTAGTGTAAATCTTTTTTTATCCTCCTTCCCAACAACTTGAATAAGCTTTAGAATCCTCTTTTTCTAGTTTTCATATTCTTAAAAAAGTGATAAAATGGTAGGAAGAATTGGAGAGTAGAGATGCCAAAAGAAGTGAATTTAACAGGCGAAGAAGTTGTCGCTTTAACACAGAAATATTTATCGGAAGAAGATGTGGCTTTTGTCCATAAGGCCTTGGTTTACGCCGTTGAATGCCATAGTGGTCAATATCGCAAATCAGGTGAGCCTTATATCATTCACCCCATCCAAGTGGCAGGTATTTTAGCTAAGCTCAAGTTGGATGCTGTAACAGTAGCTTGTGGTTTCTTGCATGATGTGGTAGAAGATACAGAAGCGACCTTGGACGATTTGGAAAGGGAGTTTGGTCCTGATGTGCGGGTAATCGTAGATGGGGTTACCAAGCTTGGTAAAGTTAAATACAAGTCTCACGAAGAGCAGTTGGCAGAAAATCATCGCAAGATGCTCATGGCCATGTCTGAGGACATCCGTGTTATCTTGGTCAAACTGTCTGACCGCTTGCACAATATGCGGACGCTTAAACACCTTCGAAAAGACAAGCAGGAGCGCATTTCCAAAGAAACTATGGAAATCTATGCACCTCTTGCTCACCGTCTGGGGATTTCTAGCGTCAAATGGGAACTGGAAGACCTATCTTTCCGTTATCTCAACCCAACGGAGTTTTACAAGATTACCCATATGATGAAGGAAAAACGCAGAGAGCGTGAAGCCTTGGTGGATGAGGTAGTTACGAAACTAGAAGACTATACGACGGATCGTCACTTGAAAGGGAAGATTTACGGTCGTCCCAAGCATATTTACTCGATTTTCCGCAAAATGCAGGATAAGAGAAAACGGTTTGAGGAAATCTATGACCTGATTGCCATTCGTTGTATTTTAGATACCCAAAGTGATGTCTATGCCATGCTTGGTTATGTGCATGAACTTTGGAAACCAATGCCAGGTCGTTTCAAAGACTATATCGCTAACCGCAAGGCTAATGGTTATCAGTCTATCCATACGACTGTCTATGGGCCAAAAGGGCCGATTGAATTCCAGATTCGGACCAAGGAAATGCACGAGGTGGCTGAGTACGGGGTTGCAGCTCACTGGGCTTATAAGAAGGGCATCAAGGGGCAGGTTAACAGCAAGGAATCAGCTATTGGGATGAACTGGATCAAGGAGATGATGGAACTCCAAGACCAGGCTGATGATGCCAAGGAATTTGTCGATTCAGTTAAGGAAAACTATCTGGCTGAGGAGATTTACGTCTTTACTCCAGATGGTGCTGTCCGTTCTCTTCCCAAAGATTCAGGACCGATTGACTTTGCCTACGAAATCCATACAAAAGTCGGGGAAAAAGCAACTGGTGCCAAGGTCAATGGCCGTATGGTTCCACTGACAACCAAGCTCAAGACAGGGGATCAGGTCGAAATTGTCACCAATCCGAACTCATTTGGGCCGAGCCGAGACTGGCTCAATATGGTTAAGACCAGCAAGGCCCGTAACAAGATTCGCCAGTTCTTTAAAAACCAAGATAAGGAATTGTCTGTCAACAAGGGTCGTGAAATGTTGATGGCTCAGTTCCAAGAAAATGGCTATGTGGCCAATAAATTCATGGACAAGCGTCACATGGATCAAGTTCTGCAAAAGACTAGCTACAAGACAGAAGAATCCCTCTTTGCGGCTATTGGTTTTGGAGAAATCGGTGCGATTACTGTCTTTAACCGTCTGACTGAAAAGGAACGTCGTGAAGAAGAACGTGCCAAGGCCAAGGCTGAGGCAGAAGAACTTGTCAAGGGTGGCGAGGTTAAGGTTGAGAACAAAGAAACCCTCAAGGTTAAGCATGAGGGTGGAGTGGTCATTGAAGGTGCCTCAGGTCTCCTAGTGCGGATTGCCAAGTGTTGTAATCCTGTTCCTGGTGACGATATTGTTGGCTATATCACCAAGGGGCGTGGTGTGGCTATTCACCGTGTGGACTGTATGAACCTGCGTGCCCAAGAAAACTACGAGCAACGTCTCCTTGATGTGGAATGGGAAGACCAGTACTCTAGCTCAAATAAGGAGTATATGGCTCATATCGATATCTACGGCCTCAACCGTACAGGACTGTTGAACGATGTACTGCAAGTTCTTTCAAACACAACCAAGAATATTTCAACGGTCAACGCTCAACCAACCAAGGATATGAAATTTGCTAATATTCATGTATCCTTTGGCATTGCTAACCTCTCGACGCTGACTACGGTTGTGGACAAGATTAAGAGTGTGCCAGAAGTTTACTCTGTTAAACGGACCAATGGCTAATTGTCCTAGCTCTTACTAGAAAGGCTATTATGAAAATCATTATCCAACGGGTTAAAAAAGCCCAAGTGAGTATCGAAGGTCAGGTTCAGGGAAAAATCAATCAGGGGCTCCTATTGCTGGTTGGTGTTGGACCAGAGGACCAAGAGGAAGATTTGGACTATGCTGTGAGAAAGCTTGCCAACATGCGGATTTTTTCAGATGCAGAAGGCAAGATGAACCTGTCTGTCAAAGATATTGAAGGAGAAATCCTCTCTATTTCTCAGTTTACCCTCTTTGCGGATACTAAGAAAGGCAATCGTCCAGCCTTTACAGGTGCAGCCAAGCCTGATATGGCATCAGACTTCTATGATGCATTCAATCAAAAATTAGCGCAAGAAGTACCCGTTCAGACAGGTATCTTTGGAGCGGATATGCAGGTTGAGCTGGTCAATGACGGACCAGTTACCATTATCCTTGATACTAAAAATAGATAAGAAAGACCAAGCCCAGTCGGCTTGGTCTTTCTTATCCTATCATAAAATACTCCAAAAAGACATCGGTTCTTGATAGGCCTTGGGGAAATCTCTTTTCAGGCTTTGGCTTATGCGATAGGAAGAGATGAGATGACCTATGATAAGGAGAGTTCCCTGAAGGAAAAGTGGGACATCACTTAAAAACAGCAAGGAGAGAATGATCAGGCTATCCCATAGGAGGATTTGTAAGGTAAAACGCCAGAATCTTGGTCTAATCTGGGAATAGAGGTGACTAAAGTGGTCACAAAGTTGGTTAGAAAGATAGGTCAATAGCACAGGATGAAAGAAAATGAGCCAACCGCTATAAATCAAAATCCAATCCCAAGTGAGCCTCTCTTTAAATGTCAAAAATGCCAGCATAATTCCATCGATGATAAGAAGTTGAATGGTTTTGATGGAGATGATTTTTTTCATGCTAAGCCCTCCTTTTCCTTAGAGACACTCCCATAAAGAGATGTGTTTGTCGTAAAAGTCTGGATAGTGTTCTCTTAGATAGTCAGCCGTCATATAATATAAAGTAGAATGACAAGCAGTGGTGATTGGCATAAGAGAGTAAAAACGCTGAGAACTAATGAAGGCTAAGAGGACAAAAAATAGAAAATCAATGGAAAGAACTCCTAAATAGTAGAAGCGAATCTTTTTATTGATTTGAGGATAAATCTCAGAGAAATGTTTTTTGAGTCGATTGACCAAGCGAAATAGCAGGAGTCCTTGAGCAAGGATGAAAATGAAGCAAAAAATCAGGCCTCTCTCCAAAGAAAGTTCGTATCGGGGTCTGAAAGTTACCAACAGTAGCAAATCGCTGACTACGATGGCTGCAAAATGGATTCTAAAGAGTTTTTTCATGACAAGACCTCCCTCTTTTATCTAATTTCATTCTACTCCAAAAGAATGGGAGTTACAAGTAAAATGATAAAAAATTTTAGTAAGGAGATTCTGTTAGATTTCTTTATTTGATTTCCCTCTTATTGTTCCACCTCTTCATCATTCCAGACAAATAAAGCTCCGATTGCATTGAGGATATAAAAGATGTATTTTCCGATATTGGCAAAATTTCCTTGAATACCAGCTTTTGTCAGCTGAACGAAATTGTAAATCAACCAAAAGCCCCACTGAGTTGTTAGTTTCAATGCATTCAAAGCATTGGCAATGAGGGACAGTGCAAAGGCAATAGTTGTCACGTAGGCAAGGAGATTCATCTTGCCCCCATATCCGATATAGTTGGTCACAAAGGCAAAGAGGAAGGCGATGATGGAGATGATAATGGCCGCCAATTTTAGCTGTTTTTGGCTCATTTGGTTGGGTCTTCCTTCTTGCGAAGCTTCCCATTTCTTAATAGCAAAGGTATAAATGAGGAAGGTGACGGGATAGGTAATGATGGCCGCCTTATTTCCAAGGATATAATCAATAGCACCGGACAAAATGGTATTAACAATACCAAAGTAATTTCCCCATTTGCTTAATTTTCCCGTGAAACGAGTGGACAACATGGAAATCCCAACATTGGTTACGGAAATCAATCCAAATGGAACAAGAGCTGTCCATGGTCCCCAGTCTACAAATTTATCGAGGCGTGAGTTGAGGTAACCAGATGCAATCGCAATCCCAACGACCAAAGCAACCCCGAAGAGGTCAAACCATTTGGATGTCGCAAAAATTTTTAGTGATTTTTTCATATATTAAGATATCTTTCTTTTTTAACAAATATTATACAATTAAATTAAAGTAAAATCAAATGATAGAAATAAAACCCTGAAAATAAAATTTTCAGGGGTGGTTGGGGTACTTGAGAAATTAGTCGATTTTTTCGACATAGAGTTGTTTGGCAATGTCCATACTTACTTGTAAGTCCTCGTCTTTACTAAGGATAGTGAAGGTATTGCTGAAGCCATCAAACTGCTGGACTTGGATATGGTCACCGATGTGAAGTGAGTGCTTATCCAAATAATTGAGAATGTCAAAACTATCATGCACCCGAGTCAGGCGGTAGGCGCCAGCTTCCTTGATATCAGCTAGTGGGAGGTTATTGATTTCAACTAAGAGTTCTCCCTTGGCAGGAATAGTACCTCCGTGGGGGCAGGTTTTAGGGGAACCTAGCAATTTATCCAGTCTTTCCACGAACAGGTCAGAGACAGTATGTTCCAAGACCTCAGCTTCCTCGTGAATCTGGTCACTTGTATAGTCTAAATGATGAACTAGAAAAACTTCAATCAAGCGATGCTTACGATAGAGCTCAGAGACCAGTTTGAGTCCGAGATCAGTCAGTAGATAGCCACATTCCTTGTCCTTGAGGATGAGATTTTCACTTTTCATCCGTTTAATCATTTCAGTTACGGCAGGGGGAGAGACTTGCATGCGGGCAGCAATTTCCTTATTGGTAATTTTATGCAGGTCTATGCCAATTTCATAAATACACTTTAGATAGTCTTCTTTATTCGGGGTCATTCGTTTCCTCTTGTCTAATATCTTTATCTAGTATATCAAAAAAAGCTAGATTTCTCTAGCTGTAACTTTTTATGTTATACTTATTGCAAGAGAAAAAACGAGGAGATGGATATGACGAAAATAGCTCTTCTTTCAGATATTCATGGAAATACCACCGCCCTGGAGGCTGTTTTGGCAGATGCTCGGCAGCTAGGAGTGGATGAATACTGGCTTTTGGGAGATATTCTTATGCCAGGGACAGGCCGTAGAAGGATTTTGGACTTGTTGGCTCAACTACCGATTACGGCTAGAGTTTTGGGAAACTGGGAAGACAGTCTTTGGCATGGTGTCCGCAAGGAATTGGATAGTACTCGTCCCAGTCAACGCTATCTCTTGCGCCAGTGTCAGTATGTTTTAGAGGAAATTTCCCTAGAAGAAATTGAACTGCTCCACAATCAACCTCTCCAGCTTCATCGTCAGTTTGGGGATTTGACGGTGGGAATTAGCCACCATCTTCCTGATAAGAACTGGGGGAGAGAGTTGATTCATACTGGGGCGCAAGAGGATTTTGACCGCTTGGTGACCAACCCGCCTTGTGATATTGCTGTTTATGGTCATATTCACCAGCAGTTGCTTCGTTACGGGACTGGTGGGCAATTGATTGTTAATCCGGGTTCGATTGGGCAGCCTTTCTTTCTAGATGCCCAGTTACGGAAGGACTTGCGGGCCCAGTATATGATTTTAGAATTTGATGATAAGGGCTTGGTAGATATGGACTTCCGACGGGTAGACTACGATGTGGTAGCTGAGTTGCAACTGGCTAAAGATCTGAAACTTCCCTATTTTGAGGTTTATTATGAAAGTCTGGTCAATGGGATCCATCATACTCATCATCAGGAATTTCTGAGAGAATTGGCCCAGAAAGAGGGCTACGATAGAGAGTTAGATGCCTGGTTGAAAAGTGGTAACGATTGACATTACAACTTAAAAGGGTATAATAATAGAAAAAGAAGAGTAGAGGCAGGCTAGCCTCGTAAAAAGGAGAAGAGGATGCAAATTCCAAGTAGATTTACCATTGCGACTCATATGCTGATAATCATTGCCCTCAAGGGGAAGGAAAGCAAGGTTACCAGTGATTTTCTAGCTGCTAGTGTTGGGGTCAATCCAGTCATTATCAGAAAAACCTTGTCCCAGTTGAAGAAGGCAGAGTTGATCTCAGTCGCGCGTGGAACAGGCGGAACAGAGATTGTTAAGGATCTCAAGGACATTAGTCTTTTAGATGTTTATCAGGCGGTTGAGTGTCTTGGTAAGACAGGTCAACTCTTTAGTTTCCATGACAATCCAAATCCAAATTGCCCAGTTGGAGCTCATATTCATGATGTTTTGGATCAAAAATTGGAGAGAATTCAGCTGGCTATGGAGGCTGAACTTGGTCAGACCAGTTTAGAGCAAGTTGTGGCCGATGCAGAAAGTCAAATGAAGGAGTAAGAGGGGTAGATGCCCTCTTTTTTTCTTTGGATAATTATGATAGAATGAACTCATAAAAGGAGGAAGACATGTATCTCGTTATAGGAATTCTATTAGCCTTTGTAGTGTCATTTTGGAAGGATAATAGGAGTTTGTGGAATCCAGTATTATTCTTATTATCCCTCATTTCTAGTTATTTTTATTTAGGCTACCTTTTTTATCAAAATGGGTATGAGAAGATTCATTTCGCTTTTTTTATATTTTCCTTTATTTTACTTCCGATACTGATTTTTCTAGGTGGCATCTTTTTAATCTATAATGGCCTTATCCTGCTGAAGCGAGAGGGACGTTCAAAGGCTAATTATCTCTCCATGCTCCTTGGAATAGTCATTTTGCTATTTTTTGCCTTGATGTCATTTCGATTGGGTGATAGAAATGAATTATTTTACACCAATCACTTTCTAAACATTTTATTTGCATTTATTGCTTATTCTTACTTTATTTTTGGTTTTGCTTTTGTGGGTTTTATGTTGTACTCTATCTTGTATCTCTTTATTCCCAAGAAGAAACATTATGATTTTATCATCATTCATGGTGCAGGTTTGTTGGACGGGGAAAAGGTGACCCCTCTGCTGAAACGCAGAATTGATAAAGCGGTAGAAGCTTACCACAATTCTAAGAATCCTCATATCAAAATCATAGCCAGTGGTGGTCAAGGAGGAGATGAGAAGATTTCTGAAGCGCAGGCCATTACAAACTATCTGCTTGAAGAGACAGATGTTCCCCAAGATGCGATTATTCTGGAGGATCAATCAAGGACTACCTACGAGAACCTTCTCTTTTCTAAGGAACTTGGTGAGAAACTGGTAGCCAAACCTCAATTTCTCTTTGTTACAAATGACTATCATGTTTTTCGTACCAGTACTTATGCTCGTAAGTTAAATATGAAGGGAGATGGCCTCGGATGTAGGACGGCAGGCTACTATATACCATCTGCTTTTATTCGGGAGTACGTGGCCCTCTGTGTCAAGATGAAATGGCTCTTCCTTGCCTTTTATGTCCCGCTGTTAATTATCATTTTGGTAGCCTATAAAGGAATTATTTGGTAGTTAGATTTTATTTAAAAAGACTTAGAATGCACATGAAAGTATGTATTCTAGGTCTTTTGTTTTATATACATTTGATTTTTGAAAGGTACTATCTATTTTTCCATGCTTGGTAACGGGTATCAATCAATAACTGGGTGAGGCGTCCCATGGTTTCCCTTTCTTCTGGAGTGAGAGATTGAGCTTGGACAAAGAGATGATGAATGTGTTCGATAGCCTTTAAGGAAGACAAGTCATTGATAGAAGTAATACCAGAATCAAGAATGGTGCCAAAGAAGAGATCGAAGTAGAGCTGGAGTTCTTCGTCAGGGACTGTGGCCACCCACTCCTTGAAGGTTGTGTCAACTTGTTGGCTATCACTGTTGGTCTTATCCAGTTGAACGAAGTGTTTGTCCTCAATCTGCCAACTAAAAGTATCATGCTGGGCGATACCACCTAAGGCAGTACTTTGAACAATGATTTGGTAGGCAGGGATTTCCAACATCATACCGATAATGGAACCTTGTGGTATGAAGACCTTGGTTCTATCCATTATCCTTTGATAGCCCTCGGTTTGGGTCAATTCTTTGTGGAGACCAGGCGCATCAAAGGTATAAACTGCTGTGATTTGATTCTGCAAGCTTTTCTCAATTTGGCTAGCAGCATAGATGGCTAGATTTCCTCCCTTGGAATGCCCGGCCAGAATGACCTTTTGCTTAGGATGGTGGGCAAAAAAGTTCTTTAAATAGTGGAGGGCGTGCTTTTGAGCAGGAATTTCCTTCATATAGGTGAGGTGGAAATCTTCCTTCCAGCCAATGATACTGTCATCTGTTCCACGAAAGACAATCAGATAGGTGTCGAGAGTGAGACGGTAGGTCATAGCCGCAAATTGTTTTTGCAGTTCAGGGTCGATGTCGTTGATGAAATGGGAGAGTTTGCAATTTTTGAAGCGCTTGTGTTGAGCTAGTTCATCTAATAGCTGGAGGCGATTTTTACTGGTCAACATGTTGGGCTCCCTTGGAACCAGAGGTGCTAGGTCTAAGAGACGTCTAGGATTTGTTGAGACCAGATTATCAAAGGAGAGATAGGTGGTTTCTGTTAAGGCTAAAACATCTAATTCATTCAAAGGTAAGTCGTAAAAGGAATCGTGTGCGACATCTTTCAGATAGTCAAAAATATTGGCCATAAGAACTCCTTTCTTTTTATTTATCTTATCAAATTTCCCTCAAATTAGCTAGTAGCATTGCCTGTTTGTACTAGCTAAAAACAAGCTCTTTCAAATTCAGTTTCAGACCTTCCAGCATGGAAAAATCTGTTATAATAATAGAAAAGGAGGAGCGCATGCACAAGATTTTATTAGTAGAAGATGATCAGGTCATTCGTCAACAAGTCGGAAAAATGCTCTCTGAATGGGGATTTGAAGTGGTTCTGGTAGAAGACTTTATGGAAGTTTTGAGTCTATTTGTTCAGTCGGAGCCTCATCTGGTCCTCATGGATATTGGTTTGCCCTTGTTTAATGGTTATCACTGGTGTCAGGAAATCCGCAAGATTTCCAAGGTCCCCATCATGTTTCTATCTTCGAGAGACCAGGCTATGGATATCGTCATGGCAATCAATATGGGGGCGGATGACTTTGTGACCAAGCCTTTTGACCAGCAGGTTCTTTTAGCCAAGGTTCAGGGCTTGTTGCGCCGTTCCTATGAGTTTGGGCGTGACGAGAGTTTACTGGAATATGCTGGTGTTATCCTCAATACCAAATCCATGGATTTACATTATCAAGGGCAAGTCTTGAATTTGACCAAGAACGAATTCCAGATTTTACGTGTTTTATTTGAGCATGCAGGCAACATCGTAGCGCGTGACGACCTGATGCGAGAACTTTGGAACAGTGACTTTTTCATTGATGATAATACCCTCTCAGTTAATGTGGCTCGTTTGCGTAAAAAGTTGGAAGAGCAGGGCTTGGTAGGATTTATCGAGACCAAGAAAGGGATAGGGTACGGATTAAAGCATGCTTGATTGGAAACCATTTTTTCTAGCCTATCTGCGCTCCCGTAGTCGTCTGTTTGTCTATCTGCTTTCTTTGGCATTTCTGGTTTTGCTCTTTCAGTTTTTATTCGCCAGTTTAGGAACTTACTTTCTCTACTTTTTCCTGCTGTGTTGCTTTGTAACCATCTTATTTTTTACTTGGGATATATTGGTAGAAATGCAGGTCTATCGTCAGGAACTTCTCTATGGGGAGAGGGAAGCCAAGTCTCCTTTGGAAAGGGCTTTAGCAGAAAAATTAGAAGCGCGTGAGATGGAACTTTATCAGCAGAGGTCAGATTCAGAAAGAAAACTGACGGATTTGCTGGATTACTACACCTTGTGGGTCCATCAGATAAAGACCCCCATTGCAGCCAGTCAACTCTTAGTTGCAGAAGTAGCTGACCGCCAACTGAAGCAGCAATTAGAACAGGAAATTTTCAAGATTGATTCCTATACCAATCTAGTTTTACAGTACCTGCGTTTAGAAAGTTTCCATGATGATTTGGTCTTAAAGCAGGTTCAAATCGAGGACTTGGTTAAGGAGATAATTCGTAAATACGCTCTTTTCTTTATTCAAAAAGGCTTAAATGTCAGTCTACATGACCTTGATAAAGAAATTGTGACGGATAAGAAGTGGCTACTAGTGGTTATTGAGCAAATCATCTCAAACAGTCTAAAGTACACCAAGGAAGGTGGTCTGGAGATTTATATGGAGGGGCAAGAGCTTTGTATCAAGGATACGGGAATCGGGATAAAAAACAGTGATGTCCTCCGAGTCTTTGAACGCGGTTTCTCAGGATATAATGGACGCCTGACCCAGCAGTCATCTGGACTTGGACTCTATCTATCTAAGAAAATTTCTGAAGAACTGGGTCATCAGATTCGGATCGAGTCTGAGGTCGGAAAAGGAACGATAGTGCGGATTCAGTTTGCTCAAGTGAACCTAGTCCTTGAGTGAGCAGAGACAATGAGTTTTTACCCAATCTCTTTTTGCTATATTTCAGGATATTTGAAGACTGTTTTTTACAAAATCAATAATAGAATTTTTAATACGGAATATAGTATAAATACTGGTTCAAAGTGAAGTTTTGTATGCTTTATACTTTTGTTGAGTATAAAATCTATAAACTAAGGGTGAATTACAAAAATTAATTTGAGATGAAGTGAATTGTAGACTTGGGAAATGTCTCCTATTCGATTTCAGAATGAATCGTTGATACAGGATTAAAAGAACTGCAGCTTTCTTTTTATTTTGAATGAGATAGGTGTATATAGATTTGTGTAACTGGTGTAGAACTGTTTCCAAGAATTTATTGAATGTATCGAATACACACATTCTATTGATTTTGAACCAGTTTTTAATTTCTAAATGTTATAATAGTTTTATCAAGTAAAAGGAGACTGCCATGATTGGAGACAATATAAAATTCTTACGAAAATCACATAATCTGATATAACCAGAATTTTCACGGATTGTGGGTGTGTCACGAAATAGCCTAAATCGTTAGAAAAACTGAAAAAGCTTACTTTCAATAGAAGTATTGGAAATATTCATTTTACATCTATCAAAGAAACATGGGATAGACCTATATTTTACAAAATAGCAAATTATATTTTGAATGATAGTAAAAACTGCAGTACTTGTGTGATTTACAATTATTGCACTCAATGTCCGAATATCGCACTATCTGAAATAGGGAATAGTAGAGATTGTTCTGCGATATGTAAAAAAACGCATTAGCAAGGAGTATCGTATATGCTACCATATCTTAAAACTATTAGATGGTATCTCTTCTTTAATTTTCTTTTTGGTGTAGTATCGAATATCTGCACAGCTTTGTTACCGTATTTCACGCAGGCATTAATCAAAGGGGATTATCAAGTAGCTCTATATGGTTACTCTATGTCAGTGGCAGGCTATTTGAGTTGTAACTATATCCAAATGATACTTGATTGGAAGCAGGGGATTATCTTTTCGACTACTTTGAAAAATGAGTGGTTTCGTTCAC
The DNA here is from genome assembly GCF_000960005.1 of Streptococcus mitis. Lineage (GTDB taxonomy): Bacteria > Bacillota > Bacilli > Lactobacillales > Streptococcaceae > Streptococcus > Streptococcus mitis_CK. The sequence goes on from NZ_JYGP01000002.1 coordinate 156,082, forward strand.
TTCTGGGACTCAGTCACCACGATTTTAAGCAGAAAACAGTAGCAGAGTATATTTCCTATCAATCTAATGACCTAGATTCGTTGGAAAAGGATTACCTTCCTCCATTGATGAGTTTTATCAAACAAATTTTACGTATCATCATTTACGCTTTCATTATTAGCAGAACAATTAATCCTATTGTATCACTGATTTTAATCTTTTCCACTGGAATTAGTATTCAAATTCCTAAAATCGTTGGGAAGTTGACCGCTAATCGTAGACAGGTTTACTTGAAAAAACAAGGAGATTACTATCGAACTTTGGAGGATTTGCTTATGGGACATCATTTGGTAAATAAACTAACTATGTCGCATTTTTTGAATCAACAAAAGAGTTCTCTAAAGAATTTGCAGGATAAGTATTTTAAGTATGGTTTGACAAAAATTACAGGCATCTTATTGACAGGTGTTTCTTTTGAATTCATTAGTCTTGTTCTGTTTATTTATTTAGCCTACTCTCTATCTCACCAGCAACTCGGTATTCCTGAGGTGGTGGCGAGTTTCGGATATATTAATGCTTTTTCTGAACCAATACAGGAAATCCTTTATGATTTACAAATGTTAGAGTCCGTAAAGCCTGTAATCAAGAGTTTTCAAAACATTGTTGGGAGACCCGTTTCAGTTCAAGCACCTCAACATTCTTTTGATACGATTACTTTGAAAAACATTTCCAAACAACTGGGAGAATCAAAATTGATAATTACTTCCGCTACGATTCAAAAAGAGGATAAAATTGCGCTTATTGGTAAGAATGGGTCTGGAAAAAGTAGTCTTCTCAATATTTTAAATGGAACAGATGAAGATTTTGAAGGACAAATTGTGCTAGATGGGCTTGTTTTGGACCATCTTTGGGGAAGATTCGGTATGATTCTGCAACAAGAACATACATTTATTTCGAGTTATGAAAATAATGTAACGCTATTCAATAGTTTCAATGAAAAATTCAGAGAAGAAGATTTTGAAAAAATTCCACCACAATCCCTGTCAGGTGGTCAGCAACAACGAATGTATTTAAATCGTGAGAAAAATCGTAAAAATCCATTGCTTATCCTAGACGAACCTTTCTCTGCCTTGGATACTAATCAGTTTAAAATGGAATTGGAAAGAGTTCTGGAACTACCAAGTGCCGTCATTGTTACTTTACATCGCCAAAACGAATTATTAAGTAAGTTTGACCAAGTTTGGGAAATTAAGAATGGAGAACTTGTAATTTTGAAATAGCTAAATTATAAAGAATAAAACACATAGTATTAAGGAGAGATACCGTTTTTCCTTCTTCGGATAAGGAAACAAAAATTTCTTGCTTCATCTATCTATTCAATTGATAGATTTCGTCAGAGAAAGACTGTAAAATTTTTGATATAATGTTAAGGATGGACTGACGGATATTTAAAAGATAATGTTCAAAAGAATAACAGGTGAGAAGAAAAATATGTAAGATTGGACAGAAGTCTCTCTACCTTCATCCATGCAGAAACAAGATTATATGAAATAAAAGGAGTAACCAATGACCAGAAACTATTCAACACGTGAATACCGTGAGAAATTATATGATGATCTTCATGTTCGATTAAGAGATACAGTGATTTTGATGTGTGCGATTTTTATTGCCTCTATCGGCCTAAATATGAATTCAACGGCTGTCATTATTGGAGCCATGCTGATTTCCCCTCTTATGACACCGATTGTTGGACTGGGGTTTGGTTTAGCTATTTTTGATACGCGTTTAATCAAGCAATCTCTAGAGGTTTTATTTACTCAAGTATTGGTCAGCTTGCTTGTCTCAGCTCTGTATTTCTGGATTTCTCCTTTATCTTATGAAAGTAGCGAATTGATTGCACGAACCTCTCCAACCATTTGGGATGTTCTCATTGCTATTGCTGGTGGGATAGCAGGTTTCATTGGTTCAAGGAAAAAAGAAGCAAACAATATCGTACCAGGAGTAGCCATTGCAACAGCTCTGATGCCACCTATCTGCACTGCAGGTTACGGTTTAGCTAATGGAAATGTACGATTTTTATTTGGGGCTCTTTATCTTTTCTTGATCAACTGTGTCTTTATCATGCTAATCAACATTGTTGGAACAAGAATTATGATGAGAAAATCTCCCTTAAGTTCATTTAAAGAGCTAAACATTAAAATGAGAATTGGCTTGATATCCTTGATTGTATTATTGATTCTTCCAGCCAGCTATTCAGCAGTCACTCTAACGATAGATCAAGCGCGAAAAGAAGGAATCAAACAGTTTGTAGGAAAAGAGTTCGCCAATCACACGGTCATTAATCAAGTCTACAAATCAAGAAACAATGAGTTGGTCTTGACGGTTGTTGGAGATCCGATTTCAGAAGAAGAATTAGAAACGCTCCACCAAAAACAAGCCTCTTACGGTATTCAATCTGTTCAATTGAAAGTCAATCAAGTTCATAATTCGACAAAATTAGACAGTGATTCGACCAAGGAATTTTATGAAACCATTAACAAGTATATCGATCAAAAACTCTCTGAAAAGGATTCACAAAAAGATCTTGTAAAAGAAAATGAAGCAGACAAGGATTGAGGATACTGACTTTATCTAACTCATGAAAGTAAATCTTGTGTGGTGCTTTGACCAATCACTACTAGCTCAGATTAAATAAAATATAAAAAGCAACAGCTGAAATAGTTGTTGCTTTTTCTGGCTCTGAAAATGTTTCTCAGACTGTGATTGTTTTATTTCTCAACGCGTGATTTGTTGGCAATATCAGCTAGGATAGCTTGAACAAAGTCATCAACTGAGACAGTTTGTGTTTCTTTTTGTCCGTAGCGACGAACGTTGACTGTTCCGTCTTCCATTTCCTTGTCCCCAACGATCAATTGGTAAGGAATCTTGCTTGTTTGTGACGCACGGATCTTGAACTGCATTTTTTCATTGCGCTCATCTACATCTGCACGGACACCACGGTCACGGAGTTTTTTAGCTACTTCCCATGCGTAGTCCACGTGTTTTTCGTTAGATACTGGGATGAGAGTTACTTGGTGAGGTGCTAGCCATGTTGGGAAGGCACCCTTGTAGTTCTCAATCAAGATAGCTGTGAAGCGTTCCATAGTTGAGATAACTCCACGGTGGATCATAACTGGACGGTGCTCTTCACCATCAGCTCCGATATATTTAAGGTCGAAGCGTTCTGGAAGCAAGAAGTCAAGTTGGATAGTAGAAAGAGTTTCTTCTTTTCCAAGAGCAGTCTTAACTTGAATATCCAATTTTGGTCCGTAGAAGGCTGCTTCACCTTCGGCTTCAAAGTAGTCCACGCCCATTTCATCAAGGGCTGCACGAAGCATGGTTTGAGCATTTTCCCACATCTCATCATTATCAAAGTACTTATGAGTATCTTGAGGGTCACGAAGAGAGAGGCGGAAGCGGTATTCATTCAAGTTGAAGTCTTCATAAACATCGATAATCAACTGAAGAGCACGTTGGAATTCTTCTTGGATTTGTTCTGGAGTCACAAAGAGGTGACCGTCGTTAAGAGACATTTCACGTACACGTTGAAGACCAGTAAGGGAACCAGATTTTTCGTAGCGGTGCATCATACCGATTTCAGCGATACGGATTGGCAACTCACGGTAAGAGTGAACATGGTGTTTGAAGACTTGGATGTGGTGCGGACAGTTCATCGGACGAAGGACAAATTCTTCCCCGTCACCCATGTCCATAGTTGGGAACATGTCCTCTTGGTAATGATCCCAGTGACCAGAAGTCTTGTAAAGTTCAACAGAAGCAAGTGGTGGAGTGTAGACGTGTTGGTAGCCTGAAGCCAATTCCTTGTCTACGATGTAGCGTTCCAACTCACGACGGATAGTTGCCCCATTTGGCAACCAGAATGGAAGTCCTTGACCAACCTCTTGAGAAATCATGAAGAGGTCAAGCTCTTTACCAAGTTTACGGTGGTCACGTTCCTTAGCTTCTTCACGCATTTGAAGGTAGTTTTTCAAGTCTTTCTTGTCAAACCAAGCTGTACCATAGATACGTTGCATCATAGCGTTGTCGCTATTTCCACGCCAGTAAGCACCTGCTACATGGAGAAGGTGGAAGATTTGGATGCGGCCTGTTGATGGGACGTGAGGGCCACGGCAGAGGTCTACATATTCACCCTGACGATAGATAGTCAAACCACCTTCGTCTTCTGAGTGTTCTTCAATCAATTCCAACTTATAAGGGTCATTTTTGAAGATTTCACGTGCCTCGTCTTTAGTCACTTCTTCACGGATTGATGGGAAGTTTTCTTTGACGATTTTTTGCATTTCTTCTTCGATACGAGGAAGGTCTTCGTTAGAGATTTGACCAGCAGTTTTGTCAGTATCGTAGTAGAAGCCGTCTTCGATGGCTGGACCAACTCCCAAGTGAATGTCTGGGAACAGACGACGAGCTGCTTGGGCGAACAAGTGAGCAGCTGAGTGACGCAAGATTGGAAGGGCATCTTCGTGATCAGGTGTCACAATTTCGATGCTTCCATCTTCAGTGATAGCACGAGTAGTGTCGATGAGTTTGCCGTTGAATTTACCAGCCAAGGCTTTTTTAGCTAGGGAATTGCTGATAGATTGGGCAATTTCAAAAGTTGTAACGCCAGATTCGAATTCACGAACAGCGCCATCTGGGAAAGTAATGTTAATCATGATGTTCTCCTTACTTATATTATTGACGAATGTGTTAACCCTATTCTGAAAACAGGGACAGAGGACTGTGAAAGCTAGAAAAACAAAAAGCGACATCCTCGAAAGGACGTCGCAACGTGGTTCCACCTTCATTTATGTTCCTCAAAAAAGAGGGACACCTCTGATTGGCTCTAACGTGGCCACCGTTTTATGTTTTCATAAAAACTCAAGAGTAGTATCAGTTTAGGCTTTCTATGCGTTTCCAGCAACCACGCACTCTCTAGTAGAAAGGGACTAAGTGACTTGTCTCTATGGATTATTATAGCATGATTGTGAGATTTTTCAAGGATTTTGTGAAAGTTTTTTGTTTTTCATTTTTTGTAGAATATGCTTGATACCAATACCGGAAGCCATGCCCACCAGAGCAAAGGTTTCATAGGCTAAAAAGTAGAACCAGATAAATTCACCAAAGGTTATGATAGTAAAGCAAAAGAGCAGTCCGTTACCAATTAACCACCAAAGTGAAAAACGGAAACGGTAGCTATAAAGTAGCGATACAATCAAGATTACCAGAGGTGTATAGAAGAGAATATTATTTACGTAGAGACTCTTGAGCAAAAGGGGGTCAGAAATGATTAGTGATAACAACTCATAAAGTGGCCAATAAAAGAAGAATATGACCAGATAGTAGGGGAGATGGAAATAGAATCTACGCATGATAATCACCTCGTTTTAAAAAACAGATAACTTAGATTTCTTGCTATGATTATTATAGCATCTTTAAAACAAGAAAGTAAATCTGTTGACAAAGAAGTTAGTTATTGGTAGAATAGGGATTGTCGTAAAGACAAATAACTTCTTCTTGGTTACAGGCATGCCAACCTGTCACTCGGATGAAGCCAAATAAAAAGGAGAAACATCATGGCAATCTCAAAAGAGAAAAAAAATGAAATCATCGCACAATATGCACGTCACGAAGGTGATACAGGTTCAGTAGAGGTTCAAGTTGCTGTCCTTACTTGGGAAATCAACCACCTTAACGAACACATCAAACAACACAAAAAAGACCACGCTACTTACCGTGGATTGATGAAAAAAATCGGTCGCCGTCGTAACTTGCTTGCATACTTGCGTAAAAACGACGTTAACCGTTACCGTGAGTTAATCAACTCTCTAGGACTTCGTCGCTAATCTTGCGTCTAAACCGTTTCTATACTTCGTTGGCTTCGGCTCGATGTACCATTAGTACAACCTTCGCCTCGTCGCCTAGTCTATAAAAGGTTTATCCAGCAAGAATCATGATGCTAAGGGCGTAAGAAATCCGTATGAAAATAGGGAAACGACACCGTGTTCGATGAACACAAGGAGTTCCATCTTTTTCACTAGGATTTTAGCCTGAGCTCAAATCAGCTCTCTGACTTCAGAGGGCTTTTTTATTGAGGTTTTATCGGTCACAATTTTGGAGACTACAAAAACCGCATAACAGGAAGCCGTCAGCAACATGATGTTTTATCGGTCACAATTTTGGAGACTACAAAAACCGTTCCTAGCATCATGATTTTACCAACGGAGTTTTATCGGTCACAATTTTGGAGACTACAAAAACCTCAAATGGTATCAGCTAATTACACCATAAAGGTGCGTAGCTACTCGGCTTGAAAAGCCGAGTAGCTGTCTGCAAGCCCCCTCGGAGAGCCCACACTTTACGAAGTAAAGTATAGTATGTTATACTTTACATGGAAGTAGTCACCGAATTCCAGTTAGAAATTACTTTGTAACTACGTTTTGAGGAGGAGTAAAATGCTTTCCTATGTTCGACATTACCCACTAGCGATAGCTAAATTAATGTGTCTGTGCTCTCCTAAAATCTGCTGATTTATTACTGACCAATACAGGAGGTTTTTTTATGGGACAGACAATCATATCTGCTATTGGTGTTTATATTTCCACCAGTATCGATTATTTAATTATTTTATTTATTTTATTTGCACAGCTATCACAGAATAAACAGAAATGGCATATTTATGCGGGGCAATATCTAGGCACAGGCTTACTTGTAGGGGCGAGTTTAGTTGCTGCTTATGTCGTTAATTTCGTGCCTGAAGAATGGATGGTTGGATTGCTTGGTTTAATCCCTATCTATTTAGGGATTCGCTTTGCAATTGTTGGAGAAGGTGAGGAAGAAGAGGAAGAAGAGGAAGAAATTATTGAAAGATTAGAACAAAGCAAGGCAAATCAACTGTTTTGGACAGTTACATTGCTGACAATTGCGTCTGGCGGAGATAATTTAGGTATCTATATACCTTATTTTGCTTCGTTAGATTGGTCACAGACCCTCGTGGCCTTGCTTGTGTTTGTAATCGGCATAATTATCTTATGCGAGATTAGTCGGGTGTTATCCTCTATTCCGTTAATATTCGAGACAATTGAAAAATACGAGCGAATCATTGTACCCTTAGTATTCATTCTACTTGGACTATACATCATGTATGAAAATGGCACGATAGAGACTTTTCTGATCGTGTAGATTTTTTTGTTTCACTAGGATTTTAGCCCGGGCTCAAATCAGCTCTCTGATTTTCAGAGGGCTTTTTATGTTGTCACCTTACATCGATATACTCAAGTATTATCTTTGCTTATGCTTCCTAACACTGTATGGAAAAACCAACCATAATTTTTCTGATTTTAATTGTATTTTTTCCATAGCTTGTTACACAGTTGAAAATATGGTATACTTTTCATGAGAATTTTCTAAATTTTTAAGATTCTATCAAAGGAGGTTTGCATGCTTTCCAAATTTTCTGGAAGCCGACAAGACCAGCAATTTGTGTTACTTTTAGGTATTTTGCTAGGTGTTTTAGGGATTTCTCTCTTTCTAGCAGTTTCTATGGGATCTGTTGCGATTGATCTAGGAGCTACCTATCGGATTATTTTGAGCAGGTTGGGATTTCCTCTTGAGATAGGAGAGGTTTCCAAGTCTACTCTTGCCATTGTATGGAACATGAGATTCCCTCGAGTATTGTTAGGTCTGATAGTGGGGGCTGGTCTTTCTATGTGTGGTAGCGTGATGCAGTCTACAGTGAACAATCCCATCGCAGAGCCTTATGTCTTAGGAATATCTGCGGGTGCAACTCTAGGGGCAACCTTGAGCATCATTCTTGGTTTAAAAGTGATGATTAGCCTTGGAGCTTTTCTTGGAGCTATTTTGGCAACAATTGCTGTCCTCATCATTGCCTCTATGCAGGGAAGGATGACGACTTCTAGTCTGATTTTATCAGGAACCGTGGTCAATGCTCTCTTTCTGGCTTTTTCAAACTTTATTATCTCAGTTGGAGCTAATGCGGATAGTGTGATGACCATTAAGTTTTGGACCATGGGCTCGCTCGCTGGGACTTCCTGGGCAGACTTGGTCCTGCCAACTATAGTAGTAGGAATGGCCTTTCTATTTTTCTCTACCCAGTATCGTGTTTTTAATGCGATGATGATGGGAGATGAGGCTGCTTTAACTTTGGGAATTCCCTTACGCTTTTATTGGTATCTTTATGTGACCATGGTGGCTGTGCTGACAGCAGTCTTAGTGGCAACCTGTGGGATTATTGGATTTGTCGGTCTGATTACTCCACATTTAGCTCGAGGGTTAGTAGGAACGAATTATAAGAGGCTTTTTCCTGTTGCAACCTTGCTAGGTGCCCTCTTTGTCATCTGGGCAGACGTACTCTCTCGTATCATCATTCCAAACGCAGAGCTTCCTATTGGTATTTTCACAGCCTTAGTAGGTGCTCCCTTCTTTATCTACATTGTTGGAGGTAGGCGAAGGGAGGTGAGGAGCTGATATGGACTTGATTTGTCAGGATGTCCACTTTGGACTGGGAGAGAAAAAAATCCTCAAGGGAGTTTCTCTTAAAGTTGAAGGGAATCAATTTCACACGATACTAGGACCAAATGGAAGCGGGAAAACCAGTCTACTTAAACTCCTCTATCGTCAGGAAAAGGCGGACAAAGGCTTGATAAGCCTAGATGGAAAGCCTCTGGAACAATGGACGCTCAAAGAAACAGCCAAGCAAATGGCAGTTGTGACCCAGTTTAACCAACTGCAGTTTGATTGTACAGTTGAAGAAATCGTCTTGCTGGGAAGAACTCCCCACCTCTCTTTTTTACAGAAGGAAAGGGAAAGGGATTTTACGCTCGTTCAAGATGCCCTCGTTAAGGTGGATATGCTCGAGAAGAAAACTCGTCTCTATTCGTCCCTGTCGGGGGGAGAGAAACAGCGAGTTTTGTTAGCCCGCGCCTTGGCGCAAGAACCGACTCTCTTGCTCCTGGACGAACCAACCAATCACCTGGATATCAGGTATCAGCTAGACTTGTTGGCCATTGTGAAGAATCTCAAGGTCAATGTTCTAGCTGTCCTGCATGATATTCAACTTGCTTGTCGCTATTCGGATTATCTCTATCTGATGAAAGAGGGGGAAATCCTTTACCAAGGGACTCCAAAGGAGACCATCACCCCTGAGTCATTGCAAACTGTATATGGAGTTCAAAGTCAAGTGACTTGGACCGAGGATCAGCAAGCCATGATTCACTATTTATAAGAATGAAAAGGAAAACAATATGAAAAAAACACTAAGCATTTTACTCGTAACAGTAGCTACCTTAACTTTGGCAGCTTGTGGCAATACTACTACAGAAAAAGCTACCACACAACCTAGCACAGAAACAAGTCAAAAGGCTAAAGCAGAGACGACTTATCCACTAACGGTCAAAACCTATGACGCGAAAGGGAATGAAGTCGAACAAGTTTTTGACAAGGCACCTGAAAAAGTTATTACAAACAATCTTTCAACCACTGAAATCTTATTGGAGTTAGGGTTGAAGGATAAAATTGCTGGCATGCTTAATCCTGATAATGCTGTGACGGACAAATACAAGGACGCGATCGCGACGATTCCTCAAATTGGAGATAAAAAAACAGTCTCACAAGAAACAGTTCTTTCTTATGAGCCAGACGCTGTGATGGGGCGAAACATGATGTTTTCTGAAAAATCCTTGGGGACAGTTAGCACTTGGAATGAAAACAAAATCCCAGTTTATACTCAAAAAGCTTCTCTCTCAACAATTCAGCAAGATTTGGGGAATATCGTAGAAGATGTCAAAAATCTTGGAATGATTTTTAATGTTCAGGAAAAATCCAATGAATACGCAGCCCAATTACAAACTAAAATTGACGCTGTTAAGAAAGCAAATCCAGCAAGCCAAGGTGAAAAGAAAAAGGCTTTGATTATGGTTGCTTATAATGATCAAACCTTCGGTGCCTACAAGTCTGCTTTGCAAGAAAGTTTGTTGAACCAACTTGGTTATACAAACGTTGCTACGGGGACATCAGGCTTGACCTTGGAAAATCTCGTGTCAATGGATCCTGAATTGATTATCTATGTAACCAGCGATCGTAATAAAAAATTGGATGAAAAAGCAGTAGAGTTGATGAAGGCAAATGCTGTTTTGGAAAGCGTTCCTGCTATTAAGAATCAAAAAATCATGACCATCTCTTACGATGAATTGATGGACTATGGTCCATCAGTGATTGATTCCCTTGAGAAAATCAATGACTTTATCAATAAATAATGAGTTTGATTGGGAAGGAATTCAAGTCAAAATCAGCCTTCCCTCTAACTACGACCCCAATCAAACCTATCCGGCTATTTTATTGAATGATGGAAACTTGGATTTCCTATCGTCCCTTTCCGAATCTGTGATTTTAGTGGGCTTGACCTCTAAAAATCGCTTAGACGACTACACTCCCTGGGCGACATCAGCTCTGAGAGATGGAGCTCCAGATTTTGGAGGTCAGGCCAACGCCTATCATGATCATTTATTTGGAGGTCTTTTAGACAAGTTGCAGTCGCTTTATCGCCTGGACGAAACTCGCCTTGCTTATGGAGGCTACTCACTAGGTGGTTTGGCGGCAGTCTACAGTCTTTTCAGCTTTGACAAGGTTTCCTGTGTCTTTTCGATCTGCGGTTCCTTTTGGTATCCTGATTTTGTGACTTACTGCAAGGCAGAGACAGTGAAAAATCTAGACTGTTTGCTGTATTTACAGAATGGTCAAACAGAAGGAGCCAATCATAGTAATCGCTTGGCTCAAGCACCAGCCTATGCTGAACAGATCCATACCAGTCTTCAGAAATGCTATCCGAACGGCCAGTTTGTCTTTGATCCTCATGGACACCATGAACAAGTAGTTGAACGATTCCTAGCTTTTTCCAGCTGGTTAGCCCAAAAATGGAAAATCGAATAAAAGATTTATCCCTTGGCTTTTGCCAAGGGATTGTTGTATTTGTTTAACCAAGGTTTTCTCTTTTTTTATCTGGATTCCATACGAAGCTCGCGATAAAGCTAAAGATGATGGTTAGGATAGCGAGGATAATGGCAAGGATGAGAGCAGGGATGCGGATAAACCACCAGAGTGGGTTTGGTTTTTTATCATTGTGCCATTGTTTCGTTTCTTGGTCCAAACGTTGAAATTCTGTTTGGATACGATTGGCGACTGTTTCAATGCCTTCATCATTCATTTTCTTGATATCTGAGATATCGATTGGATTTCCAAAGTTCATATCGACACGTTCACGGCTAACTAAGCCCTTCAAAGTCATGGGACCTGTGTAGGTAACCGGCATGATACGGACCTTGGCCATTTTGGCAATCAAGGCTACGCCACCCTTGACATCGTTTGAGTGACGGCTCCCACTTGGAAACATGATGAGAGAGCGATCACTTTTTTTGAGAACATTGATAGGGTATTTGATGGCAGAAGCGCTAGGATTTTCACGGTCGATAGGAAAGGCACCACACATACGAATCCACCAGCCAAAGATACGGTTGGTAAAGAGCTCTTTTTTGGCCATAAAGATAAATTGTTTTGGCTTGGTCGCAAAGGCCATGTAAACAGGATCCCACCAGGTACGGTGAGGTGCAACCAAAATATAATTTTCATCTTGATTAGGAATTTTATCAGTATTATGATAGTGGGCATTGCCATTGATGGACCATAGGAGCAAGACAACCAATCCACGTAAATAAGTATAAAACATGCGATCTCCTTCGATTATTTTCTTGTTATTATTATACCTTATCAAAGGAGGGCTGGCAAACTTTTCCCTTGACTAGGTGCATATTTGGGATGAGATTAGAATTCTTTTAGAAAAAATGATATGATAGAATTCATGGATAAAAATAAGATTATGGGATTAACCCAAAGAGAAGTCGAGGAAAGACAGGCTAAGGGCTTGGTCAATGATTTTACTGCTTCGGCCAGTACCAGTACCTGGCAAATCATCAAACGAAATGTCTTTACCCTTTTTAACGCTTTGAACTTTGCCATTGCTTTGGCACTAGCCTTTGTGCAGGCTTGGAGCAATCTGGTCTTCTTTGCCGTTATCTGTTTTAACGCTTTTTCTGGAATTGTGACCGAGCTGCGAGCTAAACACATGGTGGATAAGCTCAATCTCATGACCAAGGAAAAGGTCAAAACGATTCGTGATGGCCAAGAAGTGGCTCTGAATCCTGAAGAATTGGTGTTAGGAGATGTCATTCGTCTGTCTGCTGGAGAGCAGATTCCCAGTGATGCCTTGGTTTTGGAAGGTTTTGCGGAAGTCAATGAAGCCATGTTGACGGGGGAAAGTGATTTGGTGCAAAAGGAAGTGGATGCCTTGCTTTTGTCAGGAAGTTTTTTAGCCAGTGGGGCAGTTTTAGCTCAAGTTCACCATGTAGGTGCAGACAACTATGCTGCCAAACTCATGCTGGAAGCCAAGACCGTTAAACCAATCAACTCTCGTATCATGAAATCGTTGGACAGGCTAGCTGGTTTTACTGGGAAGATTATCATTCCTTTTGGTCTGGCTCTCTTGCTAGAAGCCTTGCTTTTAAAAGGCTTGCCTCTTAAGTCGTCCGTTGTAAACTCGTCGACAGCCCTTTTGGGGATGTTGCCTAAGGGAATTGCCCTTTTGACCATTACTTCGCTCTTGACAGCAGTGATCAAGCTGGGCTTGAAAAAGGTCTTGGTGCAGGAGATGTACTCTGTTGAGACCTTGGCACGCGTGGATATGCTCTGTTTGGATAAGACGGGCACCATCACCCAAGGAAAGATGCAGGTGGAGGCTGTTCTTCCGCTGACGGCAACTTACGGTGAAGAGGCTATTGCCAGCATCCTGACAAGCTATATGGCCTATAGTGAGGATAAGAATCCAACTGCCCAAGCTATTCGCCAGCGATTCCAAGGCCAAGTAGCCTATCCTATGATTTCCAATCTTCCCTTCTCTAGCGATCGCAAGTGGGGAGCCATGGAGTTAGAAGGTTTGGGAACAGTTTTCTTAGGTGCCCCTGAGATGTTGCTGGACTCTGAAGTCCCTGAAGCCAGGGAGGCCTTGGAGAGAGGGTCACGTGTCTTAGTTTTAGCTCTCAGTCAGGAGAAATTAGACCATCACAAGCCACAGAAACCATCTGATATTCAGGCTCTAGCCTTGCTGGAAATCTTGGACCCGATTCGGGAGGGAGCAGCAGAGACGCTGGACTATCTCCGTTCTCAGGAAGTGGGGCTCAAGATTATCTCTGGTGACAATCCAGTTACGGTATCCAGCATTGCCCAGAAGGCTGGTTTTGCGGACTACCACAGCTATGTCGATTGCTCGAAAATTACGGATGAGGAATTGGTTGCTATGGCGGAGGAGACTGCGATTTTCGGACGTGTTTCCCCTCATCAAAAGAAACTCATTATCCAAACGCTGAAAAAAGCAGGGCATACAACAGCTATGACAGGGGACGGTGTTAATGATATCTTGGCTCTTCGTGAGGCAGATTGTTCCATCGTGATGGCTGAGGGAGACCCGGCAACACGGCAGATTGCCAATTTGGTTCTCTTGAACTCAGACTTTAATGATGTTCCTGAGATTCTCTTTGAAGGTCGTCGTGTGGTCAATAACATTGCCCATATCGCCCCGATTTTCTTGATAAAGACCATCTATTCATTCCTATTAGCGGTCATCTGTATTGCCAGTGCTTTACTAGGTCGGTCTGAGTGGATCTTGATTTTCCCCTTCATTCCAATCCAGATTACCATGATTGACCAGTTCGTGGAAGGTTTCCCACCATTCGTTCTGACTTTTGAGCGAAATATCAAACCTGTTGAGCCAAATTTCCTCAGAAGATCCATGCTTCGTGCTCTACCAAGCGCTCTCATGGTCGTCTTCAGCGTCCTGTTTGTGAAAATTTTTGGAAGTAGTCAAGGTTGGTCTGAGTTAGAAATCTCAACCCTCCTCTATTACTTACTTGGGTCTATCGGTTTCTTATCCGTATTTAGAGCCTGCATGCCATTTACCCTTTGGCGTGTCCTCTTGATTGTCTGGTCAGTAGGAGGCTTCCTAGCTACAGCTCTCTTTCCAAGAATTCAAAAACTACTTGAAATTTTGACCTTGACAGGACAAACATTGCCTGTCTATGGTGTCATGATGTTGGTCTTTACCGTGATTTTCATCTTGACCAGTCGTTATCAATCGAAAAAATAAAGAAAGACTGCAATCTGTGGATTGCGGTCTTTTTAGGTACAAGATTGCTAGCTGAAATATGGTATAATAAGAGGTAAAAGAGTTTTGGAAAGTGAGAGAAGATGATTTCAAAGAGATTAGAATTGGTGGCTTCCTTTGTGCCACAGGGAGCCATTTTACTCGATGTGGGGAGTGACCATGCTTATTTGCCTATCGAGTTAGTCGAAAGAGGACAAATCAAAAGTGCCATTGCAGGTGAGGTTGTGGAAGGTCCCTACCAATCTGCAGTCAAAAATGTTGAGGCTCACGGCCTAAAGGAGAAAATCCAGGTTCGTTTAGCCAATGGCTTGGCAGCTTTTGAAGAGGCAGATCAGGTATCGGTCATCACTATTGCTGGCATGGGCGGCCGTTTGATTGCTAGGATTTTAGAAGAAGGCTTGGACAAGTTAGCTAATGTAGAACGATTTATCCTCCAGCCCAATAATCGTGAAGACGACTTGCGTATCTGGCTACAAGAGAACGGATTTCAGATCGTAGCTGAAAGCATCTTAGAAGAAGCTGGCAAGTTTTATGAAATTCTAGTTGTGGAAGCTGGACAAATGAAGTTATCAGCCAGTGATGTTCGCTTTGGACCTTTCTTGTCCAAAGAAGTCAGCCCAGTCTTTGTCCAAAAATGGCAAAAAGAAGCTGCTAAGCTAGAGTTTGCCCTTGGACAAATCCCTGAAAAAAATTTGGAAGAACGTCAAGTTCTAGTAGATAAAATTCAAGCCATCAAGGAGGTTCTCCATGTTAGCAAGTGAAGTGATTAATGCGTATGAAGCCTTTTGCCCTCAGGAATTTTCCATGGAGGGAGACAGTCGTGGTCTGCAAATTGGTACTTTGGACAAGGATATCCAAAGGGTCATGGTGGCTCTGGATATTCGTGAAGAGACGGTGGCAGAGGCCATTGAAAAGGGTGTGGACTTGATTATTGTCAAGCACGCGCCGATTTTCCGTCCCATCAAGGATTTGGTAGCCAACCGTCCACAAAATCAGATTTACATTGATCTCATCAAGCATGACATCGCAGTTTATGTCAGCCATAGCAATATTGACATCGTTGAAAATGGCCTTAATGACTGGTTCTGTCAGATGCTAGGTATCGAGGAAACGACTTATCTGCAGGAAACAGGCCCTGAACGTGGGATTGGACGTATTGGAAATATTCAGCCTCAGACCTTTGGAGAATTAGCCCAACATGTCAAGAAAGTCTTTGGTTTAGATAGTCTTCGATTGGTGCATTATCAAGAGACTGATATACAGAAGCCTATTTCAAGAGTGGCCATCTGTGGTGGGAGCGGGCAGTCTTTCTATAAGGATGCTTTAGCTAAAGGAGCGGATGTCTATATCACTGGTGATATTTACTACCACACTGCTCAGGATATGTTGTCTGATGGCTTGTTGGCATTGGACCCAGGTCACTATATTGAAGTGCTTTTTGTGGAAAAAATCGCAGCACTCCTTAGTCAATGGAAAGAGGAAAAAGACTGGGATATTGATATTTTGCCTAGTGAAGCATCGACCAATCCTTTCCACCATATCTAGTTAGAAAGTGAAAACAATGAAAAAAGTTGCTATTATCGGAGCAGGAATTGTGGGAGCAACAGCTGCCTACTACCTCTCGAAAGAAAGTGACATAGAGGTGACCGTCTTTGACCATGGACAAGGTCAGGCTACCAAGGCCGCAGCAGGAATTATCAGTCCTTGGTTTTCCAAACGCCGCAATAAGGCCTGGTATAAAATGGCGCGCTTGGGGGCTGACTTTTATGTGGATTTATTAGCTGATTTAGAGAAGTCAGGGCAAGAAATCGACTTTTACCAGCGTTCGGGAGTCTTTCTCCTGAAAAAGGATGAAACTAAGTTGGAAGAACTTTATCAACTAGCCCACCAGCGCAGAGAAGAATCTCCCTTGATAGGGCAATTAGCCATTCTGGACCAAGCATCAGCTAATGAATTATTCCCTGGTTTGCAGGGATTTGACCACCTGCTCTATGCTTCTGGTGGAGCGAGAGTAGATGGTCAACTCTTAGTGACTCGTTTGCTAGAAGCTAGTCAGGTCAAGCTGATCAAAGAAAAAGTGACTCTGACACCTTTAGCATCAGGTTACCAGATTGGCGAAGAGGTGTTTGATCAGGTTATTTTGGCGACGGGAGCTTGGTTGGGACACTTGTTAGAGCCTTTAGGTTATGAAGTAGATGTTCGTCCCCAAAAGGGGCAACTCCGAGATTATCAACTTGCCCAAGACATGGAAGCTTATCCTGTGGTTATGCCAGAAGGGGAGTGGGATTTGATTCCTTTTGCGGGTGGGAAATTGTCCCTAGGCGCTACTCATGAAAATGACATGGGATTTGATTTGACGGTAGATGAAACCTTACTCCAACAAATGGAGGGGGCAGCCTTGCCTCACTATCCAGTTTTAGCTAGAGCGACTTCAAGAGCTGAGCGTGTGGGAATCCGTGCCTATACCAGTGATTTCTCTCCCTTCTTTGGAGAGGTTCCAGAATTGTCAGGTGTCTATGCAGCCAGTGGACTAGGTTCATCAGGCCTCACAACGGGTCCTATCATTGGTTACCACCTAGCACAACTGGTCCAAAGCAGGGAATTGACCTTGGACCCAGCAAACTACCCAATTGAAAACTATGTCAAACGACTAAAAATCGAATAAATATTTTACTGAAATTTTAGCTTAGCTTCTAGGATGGCAAATGACATTCCCTATCAAAAATGGTAAAATAAGAAAAAATAATCCGAGAATCGAGGAAAGAAGATGCAAGAAAAGATTTTAGTAACGGGTGGAGCAGGTTTTATCGGAACCCACACAGTTATTGAGTTAATCCAAGCAGGTCATCAGGTTGTTGTGGTGGATAACCTTGTTAATAGTAACAGAAAAAGTTTAGAAGTTGTTGAGAGAATTACAGGAGTTGAAGTGCCTTTCTATGAGGCAGATATCCGTGATACAGATACTCTTCGTGACATTTTCAAACAAGAAGAACCAACAGGGGTCATTCACTTTGCTGGCTTGAAGGCTGTAGGTGAATCTACCCGTATTCCTCTTGCCTACTATGACAACAATATAGCTGGGACTGTTAGCCTTTTGAAAGCTATGGAAGAAAACAACTGTAAGAACATCATCTTCAGTTCTTCTGCGACAGTTTACGGAGATCCTCATACAGTGCCCATCTTGGAAGATTTCCCACTTTCAGTAACCAATCCATACGGTCGTACTAAACTCATGTTAGAGGAAATTTTGACGGATATCTACAAGGCAGACTCAGAATGGAATGTGGTCTTGCTTCGTTACTTTAACCCAATCGGAGCCCATGAGAGTGGAGATTTGGGAGAAAATCCAAACGGTATTCCAAACAATCTCTTGCCATATGTGACTCAAGTAGCCGTTGGAAAATTAGAGCAAGTGCAAGTGTTTGGAGACGATTACGATACGGAAGACGGAACTGGTGTTCGTGACTATATTCACGTTGTCGATTTGGCTAAAGGTCACGTCGCAGCTCTACAAAAAATCCAAAAAGGTTCAGGCCTAAACGTTTATAACCTTGGAACAGGTAAAGGCTACTCAGTTCTTGAAATTATCCAAAACATGGAAAAAGCAGTCGGACGTCCAATTCCTTACCGCATCGTAGACCGTCGCCCAGGTGATATTGCAGCCTGCTATTCAGATCCTGCAAAAGCCAAAGCAGAACTCGGCTGGGAAGCAGAACTCGGCATCACCCAAATGTGTGAAGACGCATGGCGTTGGCAAAGTAAGC
The DNA here is from genome assembly GCF_000960005.1 of Streptococcus mitis. Taxonomy (GTDB): domain Bacteria; phylum Bacillota; class Bacilli; order Lactobacillales; family Streptococcaceae; genus Streptococcus; species Streptococcus mitis_CK. Next base: position 174,088 of record NZ_JYGP01000002.1, read on the forward strand.
ATCCAAATGGATTTGAAGACTAAGATGGTGATGTCAATCATTGTCCCCTGTTTAAACGAAGAGGAAGTACTTCCTCTTTTTTATCAGGCTTTGGAAGCTTTACTTCCAGATTTGGAAACAGAAATCGAGTATGTCTTTATCGACGATGGATCAAGTGATGGAACCTTGGAACTCTTAAAGACCTATCGGGAGCAAAATCCGGCAGTTCATTATCTTTCTTTCTCACGAAATTTTGGCAAAGAAGCAGCCCTCTATGCAGGCTTACAATATGCGACAGGAGATCTAGTGGTGGTGATGGATGCAGATCTCCAGGATCCTCCTAGTATGTTGCTTGAGATGAAAAACTTACTAGACCAAAATGCAGATTTGGACTGCGTAGGAACACGGAGAACCAGTCGGGAGGGAGAACCCTTCTTTCGTAGTTTCTGTGCTGATATCTTTTACCGCCTTATGAAAAAAATTAGCCCAGTAGTCTTGCCCTCAGGTGTCCGTGATTTTCGCATGATGAGACGGTCTGTAGTCGATGCTATTTTAAGCTTGACCGAGTCCAATCGTTTTTCAAAGGGGCTCTTTGCCTGGGTGGGTTTTAAAACCCACTATCTGGACTATCCAAATGTCGAAAGGCAGGCTGGCAAGACCAGTTGGAGTTTTAGGCAACTCTTTTTTTACTCCATTGAAGGGATTGTTAATTTTTCAGATTTTCCCTTGATTATAGCCTTTGCAGCTGGTCTCCTATCTTGTTTTATTTCTCTGCTTATGACCTTTTTTGTTGTGGTTCGGACCCTCATTTTGGGTAATCCGACATCAGGTTGGACGTCTCTGATGGCTGTTATTCTCTTTCTTGGTGGGATTCAACTCTTGACCATTGGGATTCTCGGCAAGTATATCAGTAAGATTTATCTAGAGACTAAAAAAAGACCACTTTATCTCATCAAAGAAAAAAGTAATCTTCCTGATTTTACAGAAAAAAATAAAGAGAAAAGACTATAATTTTACATGGAAATATGCTAAACTAGAAGGAGTGGAACGTTCCTGTCGATGTTAGAGTTAATCTTTAATCAAGGCACGTGTCGGACAGTTTCTAACAGCCTCTACGACGTCCTGACTAGGAGAGATTTCTTTTTCTAGTTGGTCAGGGTCATCGTAAAAACGCACGATTCCATTATCGTGGTAATCAAATAATTCAGAATAAGTTTGGCAAAGCCCACAGGCGATGCAACGTTCAGGTATAAGTGTGATTTTCATATTTATATTGTAATAAGAAAAGTAAAAAAAAACAAGGAGTAAGGTATGGCAAAAGAACCGTGGCAAGAAGATATTTATGAGAATCAAGAAGAAACAAGATCAGAACGTCGTAAGAGAGAACAAGGTGGAGGAGTGCTGGCTAATCGTATCTTGACTATTTTAGCAAGTATTTTCTTTGTGATTGTAGTCGTGATGATTATTGTTCTGATTTATCTTTCGTCTGGTGGGAGTAATCGCACAGCAGCCTTGAAAGATTTTCACGATTCAGATACAAAAGTAGAGCAAGTTTCTTCTACTTCTAGTAGTAGTTCAGAGCAGGCATCTTCTAGTTCAGAGGAGAAGGTAGAAGAGTCATCTAGTAGCTCAGAACATCCAAATGATCCAGAAGGAACTACAAAAGTTATGGCTGGAGAAGGAGAAGCAGCCATTGCCGCTCGTGCAGGAATCTCGATTGCTCAGTTAGAGGCTTTGAATCCTGGGCATATGGCTACAGGATCTTGGTTTGCTAATCCAGGTGATGTTGTCAAAATCAAATAGGAGTTGATATGAAAACAATTCAAATTGCTATTGACGGTCCTGCTTCAAGTGGCAAGAGTACGGTCGCAAAGATTATTGCCAAGGATTTTGGATTCACCTACCTAGATACAGGTGCTATGTATCGTGCAGCGACCTACATGGCTCTCAAGAACCAATTAGAAGTTGAACAAGTTGAAGAACTCTTAGACTTATTGGACCAGCATCCAATCAGTTTCGGGCGCTCAGAAACTGGAGAACAGCTTGTCTTTGTAGGAGATGTGGATATTACCCATCCTATCCGTGAAAATGAAGTGACTAATCATGTTTCTGCCATCGCAGCAATTCCTGAAGTGCGTGAGAAACTAGTTTCTCTCCAACAAGAGATTGCCCAGCAAGGCGGTATTGTCATGGATGGTCGCGATATTGGGACTGTTGTATTGCCACAAGCAGAATTGAAAATTTTTCTAGTAGCTTCTGTCGATGAAAGAGCAGAGCGTCGTTACAAGGAAAATATTGCCAAGGGAATTGAAACAGACCTTGAAACCCTAAAAGAGGAAATTGCTGCGCGTGACTACAAGGATAGTCATCGTGAGACTTCGCCTCTAAAACAAGCAGAGGACGCTGTCTACCTTGATACAACTGGCTTGAACATTCAGGAAGTAGTTGAAAAAATCAAAGCAGAAGCTAAAAAAAGAATGTAGATGTAGAGAAGCCGATAGATTGATATCGGTTTTTTTCTAAATTTGTCAAAATGCTGATTTTAAGGTATAATAGTTGCTGTTCGAGAAATTTTGATTTTCAAAGAATAGTGAATGATTATAAGGAGAAACCATGAACAACCTACCAAATTGCCCAAAATGTAACTCAGAGTATGTCTACGAAGACGGTGCCCTACTGGTTTGCCCAGAGTGTGCTCATGAGTGGAATCCTGCTGAAGTTGCAGATGTAGAAGAGGGTCTTGTTGCTGTCGATGCCAACGGAAATAAATTGGCTGACGGTGATACAGTCACTCTAATCAAGGACTTGAAAGTAAAAGGTGCGCCAAAAGATTTGAAACAAGGGACGCGCGTGAAAAATATCCGCATCGTAGAAGGCGATCACAATATCGACTGTAAAATTGATGGCTTTGGTGCCATGAAACTCAAATCAGAGTTTGTGAAGAAAATTTAAGTATGTCAAAACACTATAAACTTGTATTTTATAGCCGTATCTTCTTGTTTCTAGCGGCTTTTACGGGAGTTTATCTTGAAATTACCAAGCATGGTGGATTTGGGATGCTGCTCTATTATACGGTTCTGTCCAACCTTTTAGTAGCGATTTTTACGCTCTATCTCCTAAAGGTTATGAGCCGTTTAGGTGAAAACTGGCAAAGGCCAAGCCTCTTGCGTTTAAAAGGTGGGGTCACCATGAGTATCATGATTACCTGTGTGATTTACCATTTCCTCTTAGCGCCTATTGCGACTAATTTCTATACTCTAGAAAATTTCCTTTGCCACTATATCGTTCCGCTTTGGTTTTTAGCGGATACCCTCTTTTTTGACAAACAGGGTCAATACAAAATCTGGGATCCAGTTGTGTGGACGATTTTACCCTTGCTTTATATGATTTTTGCTCTTTTTAATGGCTTGGTACTGAAACTAGACATTCCTAATTCTAAGGTCAGTCCCTTCCCTTACTTCTTTTTGAATGTGAACAAGGGTTGGGATGTCGTGTTCAAGTGGTGTCTGATTATCTTTGTTGCCTATATGGTGGCAGGATTTATCTTCTACTTTATCAAGAAAATCAAGAGAAAGTCATCCTAATACTCTTCGAAAATCTCTTCAAACCACGTCAACGTCGCCTTGCCGTATATATGTTACCGACTTCGTCAGTTCTATCTACAACCTCAAAGCAGTGCTTTGAGCAACCTGCGGCTAGCTTCCTAGTTTGCTCTTTGATTTTCATTGAGTATAAGACACAAGGGATTCATTTTCGAGTTTAAGAAGGAGTCTATACACCAAAGAGGCTTCTTCTTTTCTTGCTTGTTTGATAACTATCAAAAGAGACAGAAGATTAAGAGAAAATATAGAAAGAGATTTCATGAAACAATTTTTAGAACGGGCCAGTATTTTGGCTCTCTCCCTCGTTTTGATTACATCCTTTTCCATCTCGAGTGCCCTGCCAGCTATGTTTGACTATTATCAAGGTTATCCTAAGGAACAAATTGAGCTCTTAGCGAGCTTGCCTTCCTTTGGAATCATGATTATGTTATTACTAAATGGTTTCTTAGAAAAAATATTTCCTGAGCGATTACAGATTAGTTTAGGATTGTTGATTTTATCACTGAGTGGAACAGCACCCTTTTGGTATCAAGCCTATCCCTTTGTCTTTGGAACACGGATTCTTTTTGGTTTGGGTGTTGGGATGATTAATGCTAAGGCAATTTCTATTATCAGTGAACGCTATCAAGGAAAAACGCGAATTCAGATGTTAGGGCTACGCGGTTCTGCAGAGGTCGTTGGGGCTTCTCTCATTACCTTGGCAGTCGGCCAATTGTTGGCCTTCGGTTGGACAGCTACTTTCTTAGCTTATAGTGCTGGATTTTTGGTGCTGACCCTTTATTTGCTCTTTGTCTCTTATGGAAAAGAAAAGAAAGAAGTCAAGAAAAAAAGGAAGGAAGCAAGTCGCTTAACTCGGGAAATGAAGGGCTTGATTTTTATCTTAGCTATTGAAGCGGCAGTTGTAGTTTGTACCAATACGGCTATTACTATTCGTATTCCAAGCTTGATGGTGGAAAGAGGACTGGGAGATGCCCAGTTATCTAGTTTTGTTCTTAGTGTTATGCAGTTGATCGGGATTGTGGCTGGTGTGAGTTTTTCTTTTTTGATTTCTATCTTTAAGGAAAAATTGCTCCTCTGGTCTGGTATTACCTTCGGCTTAGGGCAAATTGTGATTGCTTTATCTCCATCCTTATGGGTGGTAGTGGCAGGGAGTATTCTAGCTGGTTTTGCCTACAGTGTAGCCTTGACGACGGTCTTTCAACTGGTCTCTGAAAGAATTCCAGCTAAACTCCTCAATCAAGCAACTTCATTTGCAGTTTTAGGCTGTAGTTTCGGAGCCTTTACGACTCCATTCGTTCTAGGTGCAATTGGCTTACTAACTCACAATGGCATGTTGGTCTTTGCTATCTTAGGATCTTGGTTAATTGTAACCTCTATCTTTATCATGTACCTACTTCAAAAGAGAGCTTAGGATTGGTTTCCTAAGTTTTTCTTTTGAGATTTTTGTACCCAGACACTATTTGATTTAGGACCTTGTTTACAGACTAATTTCTTGATAGAATAGAAATTATGACGAGATATAAAGCAACTATTTCCTATGATGGTTACGCCTTTGCTGGTTTTCAGCGCCAGCCTCATGCGCGTAGCGTTCAGGAAGAAATTGAAAAAACCTTGACCAAGTTAAATAAAAGACAAGCCATTACTGTTCACGGTGCTGGTAGGACAGATAGTGGGGTTCATGCTTTGGGACAGGTGATTCATTTTGACCTACCTTATCAGATGGATGAGGAGAAGCTCCGTTTTGCTTTGGACACCCAGTCTCCTGAAGATATTGATGTGATTTCAATTGAACTTGTGGCGGATGATTTTCATTGCCGTTATGCTAAGCATAGCAAGACCTATGAGTTTATTGTGGATAGAGGACGTCCCAAAAATCCTATGCGCCGTCACTATGCCACTCACTTTCCCTATCCACTCGATGTGGGACGGATGCAGGAGGCTATCAAAAAGCTTGAGGGAACCCATGATTTTACAGGTTTTACAGCCTCTGGGACTAGTGTAGAGGATAAGGTTCGCACCATCACAGAAGCTAGTTTAACAGTTGATGAGACAGGTCAGTTTTTGACCTTTACCTTTTCAGGAAATGGTTTCTTGTATAAGCAGATTCGCAATATGGTGGGGACACTGCTCAAAATTGGAAATAATCGTATGCCAGTGGAGCAGATTGGCCTCATCTTGGAGAAAAAGGACAGGCAACTTGCAGGTCCCACTGCAGCACCTAATGGTTTGTATTTAAAGGAGATTCGTTATGAAGAATAATCGTATTTTAGCACTTTCAGGAAATGATATTTTTAGTGGTGGTGGATTGTCCGCTGATTTGGCTACCTATACCTTGAACGGCTTGCATGGTTTTGTAGCAGTGACTTGTTTGACAGCCTTGACAGAAAAAGGATTTGAAGTCTTTCCAACTGACGATACCATTTTTCAACATGAATTAGATAGCTTGCGTGATGTGGAGTTTGGGGGAATTAAGATTGGTCTTCTTCCAACTGTCAGCGTAGCTGAGAAGGCATTGGACTTTATCAAACAACGCCCAGGAGTGCCTGTGGTTCTGGATCCTGTCTTGGTCTGCAAGGAAACACACGACGTAGCTGTAAGTGAACTCTGCCAAGAGTTGATTCGCTTTTTCCCTTATGTCAGTGTGATTACTCCTAATCTTCCTGAAGCAGAATTATTAGCTGATCAGGAAATTAAAAGCTTGGAAGACATGAAAACTGCAGCACAGAAATTACATGACTTAGGAGCGCCAGCAGTCATTATCAAGGGAGGCAATCGCCTTAGTCAAGACAAGGCTGTAGATGTCTTTTATGATGGACAAAACTTTACAGTCCTAGAAAATCCAGTTATCCAAGGGCAAAATGCTGGTGCAGGTTGTACCTTTGCCTCCAGCATTTCCAGTCACTTGGTTAAAGGTTATGAACTTTTAGCAGCAGTAGAAAGCTCTAAAGCTTTCGTTTACCGTGCCATTGCACAAGCAGATCAGTATGGAGTAAGACAATATGAAGCAAACCAAAACAACTAAAATTGCCCTTGTATCCCTATTAACCGCCCTTTCTGTGGTTCTAGGCTATTTCTTAAAAATTCCAACACCGACAGGAATTCTAACTCTTTTAGATGCGGGTGCCTTCTTTACGGCCTTTTACTTTGGTAGTCGCGAAGGGGCTGTAGTCGGAGGATTAGCAGGTTTCTTGATTGACCTCTTATCAGGCTATCCTCAGTGGATGTTCTTTAGCTTGGTCAACCATGGCTTGCAGGGATTTTTCGCAGGATTTAAAGGAAAAACTCAGTGGTTAGGCCTTATCTTAGCAACGATTGCCATGGTAGGGGGTTACGCCTTGGGTTCTACATTGATGAATGGCTGGGCAGCAGCCCTACCAGAAATCCTACCGAATTTCATGCAAAATATGGTAGGGATGATTGTAGGATTTATTCTTAGTCAAAGTATCAAGAAGATTAAGTAAAGAGGCTGAGTCAAAAGTCTTTCAAATAAGAAAAACGCATAGTATCAGGTGTTGAAAAACCTTAATACTATGCGTTTTATTGTGGGAAGATTTTCAAAGAATATTAATCAAAATAAAGCAAGTCTTTGCTGGTGCTTGTAAAGAGGTCGAAGCCGTCCTTGGTAACAACACCGCAGTCTTCGATACGGACACCGACTTTACCAGGGATATAGATACCTGGTTCAACAGAGAAGCACATGCCTTCTTCGATGACCATGTCGTTTCCTTCCATGATAGATGGGAATTCGTGGACATCCATACCGATACCGTGACCAAGACGGTGGTTGAAGTACTCGCCGTAACCAGCTTTTTCGATGACCTCACGGGCAGCGCGGTCCACTTCATGGGCAGTCACACCTGGTTTGATAAAGTCAAGAGCAGCTTGTTGAGCTTCAAGAGTCAAGTTATAAATGTCTTTCTTGAATTGGTCTGGTTTACCAACAGCGACTGTACGAGTCATATCTGACGCATAGCCGTTGACTAGAACACCAAGATCAAAGAGTAGAAGAGCATCATTTTCAACTTTGTTTGCTGCTGGAATACCGTGTGGATTTGCAGCATTATCACCAGTCAAGACCATGGTATCAAAGCTCATTTCATAGCCTTCACGTTTCATAGCAAAGTCAATTTGAGCGATGATATCTGTCTCCGTCTTATCAAGAGAAATATTATCAAAACCAACCTTAACAGCCTTGTCCGCATAGAGACCTGCAACCATCATTTTTTGTACTTCATCAGCTGATTTGATGAGGCGCATGCGTTGGATACGAGGTGTGAGGTTTTCAAACTCAGCAGTTTCAAAAACTGTTTTCAAGCCATGGAATTTGGTCAAGATAAGATTGTCAAACTCAACAGCGACACGTTTGAAGTCAAGTTGTGGAAGAGCATGTTTCATTTTTTGCCATGGATTTTCAGAATCCACATAGCCCACAACTGGGAAGGAAACAGTGCTGCTTGCACGTTCAACCTCAAGGGCTGGGACAAAGAGGAGAGGTTCCTGATCCGCTAGGACAAAAAGGAACATCTGGCGTTCATGGGGATCACTGTAAAAACCAGTGAGGTAATTGATTGTGACGGGGTCAGATACGACAGCGACGTCTAGTTTTTCTGATTCAAGATATGCTACGATTTGTTGTAATTTAGACATATGCTACCTTCTTTCTACCCCTCTATTTTGGCAAAAAAAGAGAGAAAATGCAAGGAAGAAGGGTAAAAGAAAAGACAAAAAAACTCCGACAAGATAACGGAGTTCTTTGATATGGTTTTTCTTGGTTTAAGAAAAGTCAGCCTTGCTTTTGACGTCGCTGTATTCCTCAGCGATTTCTTGGCTGAGAATGTCTTCATAGGCAGGGAGTTGGATGTCCTGACCATATTTCTTCTTGAGGGCTGTAGTGACTAGGCGATAAGCTAGATTGGCATTGCGAGAGAGGATAGGCCCGTGGAAGTAGGATCCAAAGACATTCTTATAATGAACCCCTTCGCCGACTTTTTCTTCGTTATTTCCATTTCCATAGACAACCTGTCCCAGTGGTTTTTGATCATCTGAGAGGAAGGTACGGCCCTGATGATTCTCAAATCCATAGTAGGTTTCATTGAAATCTTCATTATGAATCTTGATGTCCCCGATAAAACGGTTATTGGTCTGGTTGAGTGTGTAGTGGCCCATGACCCCTAGTCCTTCGATGCGTCTCCCTGAAGCTTCAACATAATATTGGCCCAATAGTTGGAAACCACCGCAGATAGCGAGAACCACACCGTCGTTTTGGATGTAGTTGTCAATGCTCTCTTTTTTAGCAGGTAGGTCGTCTGCAATAATACTTTGTTCAAAGTCTTGACCGCCACCGAAAAAGGCAATGTCGTAGTGATTTTCATCAAAGTTATCATGGAGAGAAACGATGTCAACCGTCACATGGGCTCCCAGTTTTTCAGCCACATACTTGAGCATGAGGATGTTTCCATTGTCCCCATAGGTATTCATGAGATTTCCGTAGAGGTGGGCAATGTTGAGCTGATAGGGGTAATTGCCAGCTTTTGAGGAAAGTGAGGTATAAATCATTAGTTCATCTCCTTTCTAACAATCTGACGACTAGCCAGCAGTTCGCGGAATTCCAGCATAGCAGTATAGGTAGCCAGGATATAGGCATGCTTGCAGTCTTGGTTCTCAATTGTTTTAAGAACTTGTTCCAGACTACTTGTTTCAGTAATTTTATCAGCTGGATAGCCAGTTACTCGTAGACGACGTGCGATTTCAGAATGGCGAACACCGCCAGCGTTGATTTCAGGGATGTCCATGTCAGTGATTTGTTCAAAATCAGCATCCCAGATCCAGCTGGTGTCAATTCCATCTGCATAGTTAGCGTTAAGGAGGACAGATAGGCTAAATGGATAAGGTGCTAGTTTAATCATTTCGATAGCTTGGGTCGCACCGACTGGATTTTTAATCAAGACGAGGGTACATTCCTTATTACCAATATGGAAGGTTTCTTGGCGTCCAAAGACAGCACGGCTCTTATCAAATCCTTGCTTGATGAGTTGTGAATCTGCACCAAGGAAACGGGCGATGGCAACCGCAGCTAGGGCGTTGTAGATATTGTAGAGTCCACCGATTTGAATACCGTATTCTTGTCCGTCAATGACAAAGCGAGAGCGATTGTTGGTTAACTCAACTAGTTCTGTCAAGCGATAGTCGAGATTAGGACGTTTACATCCGCAACTTTCACAGATATAGGCACCCAAGTTTGCATAGGTATTGTGCTCGTATTTGAGGATGCCTTGACAGTCAGGACAGAGGATTCCTTCTGTATTATAGTGAGCCAGCTGGGCTGGGCCTTTCTCCAAGTCAAAACCAAAATACTGTACAGAATTTGGAATAGCTGGCTTGTAGAAAAGTGGACTGTCTCCATTAAGGAGAACAGTGGCAGTAGGCACCTTACGAATAGCATCCAAAATCATCTTGTAAGTTGTGTAAATCTCACCATAGCGGTCCATCTGGTCACGGAAGATATTCGTGATGACAAAAAGGCTTGGCTGGATATAGTCACAGATACGAGATAGACTGGCTTCGTCAATTTCTAGTACGGCAATGTTTTTCCCAGTTTTAGAACCCTTGGCGGTTAAGAAGGTTGTCGCAATTCCTGTAATCATGTTGGCACCGCTTGGGTTGGTCAGAACTTGACCATAAACCTCTTTTAAAATGCCGACAGTGAGGGCAGTTGTCAAGGTTTTTCCGTTGGTTCCTGTAACTACGACAATCTCGTAGTTCTTAGCTAGGTTTTGTAAAATATCTTTATCAAATTGAAGGGCGACTTTTCCTGGGAGCGTACTTCCACGGCCAAGACGGCTTAAAACGAAGTGGGAAGAACGCCCAGCAAGAAGGCCCAAAGTAGTTTTTAATTTCATGTTTCTATTATATCATAAAAGAGGGAAAAGAAAGATTTGAGATTTCGCAGAAGTAAAAACAGCCCAAAGAGGGCTGTTCGATACGATTAAATCTCAACTTAAATCGCAAACAAGTCATTCAAGTTCTCAGCCAAGGTTGGGTGAGTGAAGATTTGTTTTGTGAAGTAAGTGTAAGGAATCTTGTTGTCCATAGCAACAGTGATGATGTTGATGATTTCTTGAGATCCTTCTGAGAAGATGCTTGCTCCAAGAATTTCTTTTGTTTCAGTATTAACCACAGCTTTGAAAGCTCCACGAAGGTCTCCATTTACGTGACCACGAGGCATTGCTGCAACAGGAATTTCCTTAACGGCGTATGGAAGTTTCAAATCAGCTGCTTGGCTTTCAGTCAAACCAACTTGTGAAAGTGCAGGTGTGATAAACATTGTGTTTGGTACATTGAGACGGTCTTCAAGTGTGTAGCTGCCATCTCCAGCAAGGTAGCTGTAAACAACACGGAAGTCATCAAGTGAAATGTAAGTAAATTGAAGGCCACCGTTGACATCTCCAACTGCAAAGACACCAGGAACGTTTGTTTGACAATGTTTGTCTACTTTAATAGCACCACGTTCAGTTAGTTCAATATCTGTATTTTCAAGTTGAAGTGGTTCTACATTTGGTTTGCGTCCAGTTGCGTAGAGAAGGGCATCGAAACGGTAAGTTTCATTTTCAGTTACGACAAGGACTTGGTCACCATCGTTTTTAATTTCAGTAGTACGGATATTTTGAAGCAATTCAATACCGTCTTCTTCCATGTATTGTTTAGCAAGAGCTGCGATGGAAGGTTCTGCACGAGGAAGGAAAGTATCCAAGGCATCTAGGACTGTAACCTTGCTTCCTAGTTTATTGTAAAGGCCGGCAAATTCAAGACCGATGTTTCCGCCACCAAGGACACCAAGTTTTTCAGGCAATTTGTCCAAATTTTGGATACCTGTTGAGTCAAAGACATTTTTGCTTGTAGCAAGTCCAGGGATTGGCAAGACGTTTGAAACAGCACCAGTGTTGATGACGATTGTTTCAGCAGTCAGTTCTTTCTTTTCATCACCAGCTTGGATTTCGATGACTTTATTTGAAAGGAAGTGAGCTTCCGCATCAAAGATATCCACGCCTGTACCAGCAACAGTTGCATAGTTTTTACCGTTGAGGCGACTAGTGATAGTGTTTTTGGTAGCAATCACTTCTTCAAAAGACAAGTCTTTCTCAGCAGCAACTAGCAAAGTTTTAGTTGGGATACAACCAATGTTGATACAAGTTCCACCGTACATAGCTTTGCTACGTTCAATGAGGGCAACTTTTTTACCAGCTGAAGCCAATTTACCAGCTAGTGTTTTACCAGCTTTACCAAATCCGATAACGATTAAATCATAAGTTAACATTTAGAGTTCCTCCTATTCGAATTTCATTCTAGCACAAGAAAAAAACTTTTGCACAATTCTGCTACGCTTTAAAAAAGTTTATGAAATAGTGGAAATTTCATCCTTATTTTCTCTGAAAAATCGTTTACATGAGTTTATCGATGGATTGGGCTATCTTTTGCTCTGTTCTTGTGTTATACTAGATAGGTTGCAAAGAAAACAGTACTTTTCTTTTGTGGAAAAGAAGCAACACGATTTTGTATCCAGTATATGAAAATACGTCATAAAAAGAAAAGTATAAACTAAGCCCTATAGGGTGGCTTCGCACCACCTTTAGAAAGAAGAATAACGTGAAATTTAATGAATTAAACTTGTCTGCTGATTTGCTAGCAGAGATTGAAAAAGCTGGTTTTGTAGAAGCCAGTCCGATCCAAGAACAAACTATTCCTTTGGCCCTTGAAGGTAAGGACGTTATCGGTCAAGCTCAGACTGGTACAGGAAAAACTGCAGCCTTTGGCTTGCCTACTCTTGAAAAAATTCGTACAGAAGAAGCGACCATTCAAGCCTTGGTCATCGCTCCAACTCGTGAACTCGCTGTCCAAAGTCAAGAAGAACTCTTCCGCTTTGGTCGCAGTAAGGGAGTCAAGGTTCGCTCAGTATATGGTGGATCAAGCATTGAAAAACAAATTAAGGCTCTTAAATCTGGTGCCCATATCGTGGTGGGAACACCTGGTCGCCTTTTGGACTTGATTAAACGCAAGGCCTTGAAATTACAAGATATTGAAACTCTTATTCTTGACGAAGCGGATGAAATGCTCAACATGGGCTTCCTTGAAGATATCGAAGCTATCATTTCTCGTGTCCCTGAAAACCGTCAAACCTTACTTTTCTCAGCAACTATGCCAGATGCCATCAAACGTATCGGTGTTCAGTTTATGAAAGAACCTGAGCATGTGAAGATTGCGGCTAAGGAATTGACAACAGAATTGGTTGACCAATACTATATCCGAGTTAAAGAGCAAGAAAAATTTGATACCATGACTCGTCTCATGGATGTGGAACAACCAGAACTTGCTATCGTATTTGGTCGTACAAAACGTCGTGTAGATGAATTGACTCGTGGTTTGAAAATCCGTGGCTTCCGTGCAGAAGGAATTCATGGTGATTTGGACCAAAACAAACGTCTTCGTGTCCTTCGTGATTTTAAAAACGGTAATCTGGATGTTCTAGTTGCGACGGACGTTGCAGCGCGTGGCTTGGATATTTCAGGTGTGACCCATGTCTATAACTACGATATTCCACAAGATCCTGAAAGTTATGTTCACCGTATCGGTCGTACAGGTCGTGCTGGTAAGTCAGGTCAGTCTATTACTTTCGTATCACCAAATGAAATGGGCTACCTCCAAATCATTGAAAACTTGACTAAGAAACGCATGAAAGGTCTCAAACCTGCAAGTGCAGAAGAAGCCTTCCAAGCTAAAAAACACGTAGCTCTCAAGAAAATTGAACGTGATTTTGCAGATGAGACTATCCGTGCCAACTTTGAGAAATTTGGTAAGGATGCTCGTAAGCTAGCTGCCGAATTTACTCCAGAAGAATTGGCAATGTATATCTTGAGTCTGACTGTTCAAGACCCAGATAGTCTTCCTGAAGTGGAGATTGCACGTGAAAAACCACTGCCATTTAAACCATCAGGTAATGGCTTCGGTGGTAAAGCTAAGGGAGGTCGTCGTGGAGATGACCGTCGTGATAATCGCCGTGGAGACAACCGTCGTGGTGGTCGTCGTGATGATTTCAAAAAAGGAAGTCGTGGCAATGATCGTTTTGATAAGGAAAAACGTTACCGTAAGGATAATAAAAAACCACGCAATACTTCAAGCGAAAAGCAAACAGGCTTTGTTATTCGTAACAAGGGCGATAAATAAGAAAAAGCGATTCAAAATGAATCGCTTTTTTATATAAGGAGACCGAATGGAAAAGAAAGATAAATAAAATAGATATATTATCTTCTTGTAATATTATGATACACAAAAATAGGGGGCTTGTCAATAGAAAAGAAGTAATTTAATTAAAAATATTCTTGTTTTTTTAAATTGCAATTAAATAAGCAATTTTCAGATAATAATTGAAAATTCAAGCTGTTTATGTTATAATGATAGCGATTAAATTCGAGGTGAAAAATGGCACATTTATTAGAAAAAACTAGAAAAATTACTTCTATCCTGAAGCGCTCAGAGGAGCAGTTGCAGGAAGAACTCCCCTACAATGCGATTACCCGTCAATTGGCAGATATTATTGACTGTAACGCCTGTATCGTTAATAGCAAGGGACGTCTCCTTGGCTATTTTATGCGTTACAAAACCAATACAGATCGTGTAGAGCAATTCTTCCAAACTAAAATTTTCCCGGATGACTACATTCAAGGTGCGAACATGATTTACGATACAGAAGCCAATCTGACAGTTGATCATGATTTAAGTATTTTTCCTGTGGAAAGTCGTGCCGACTTTCCAGATGGTTTGACGACCATTGCACCAATCCATGTATCAGGGATTCGCCTTGGTTCTTTGATTATTTGGCGCAATGATAAAAAATTCGAAGACGAGGACTTGATTCTTGTTGAGATTGCGAGTACCGTTGTTGGGATTCAACTCCTTAATTTCCAACGTGAAGAAGATGAGAAAAATATTCGCCGCCGTACTGCTGTTACCATGGCGGTTAATACCCTTTCTTATTCCGAACTCCGTGCTGTTTCAGCAATTTTAGGGGAATTAAATGGAAATGAAGGGCAGTTGACTGCGTCTGTAATTGCAGACCGCATCGGAATCACCCGTTCTGTGATTGTCAATGCCCTTCGTAAACTTGAATCTGCAGGAATTATTGAAAGTCGCTCACTTGGAATGAAGGGAACCTATCTTAAGGTCTTGATTTCAGATATTTTTGAAGAAGTGAAGAAAAGAGATTACTAATGACTAAGGCTTTAATTTCGATTGACTATACAGAAGATTTTGTTGCAGATAGTGGAAAATTGACAGCAGGTGCTCCAGCTCAGGCTATTTCGGAAGCTATTAGCAAGGTGACTCGATTAGCTTTTGAACGCGGAGATTATATCTTCTTTACCATCGATGCTCACGAAGAAAACGATTGTTTCCATCCAGAAAGCAAACTATTTCCTCCTCACAATTTGATTGGGACTAGTGGACGGAATTTATACGGAGATTTGGGGATCTTTTATCAAGAGCATGGTTCAGACAGTCGTGTCTTTTGGATGGATAAACGCCATTACTCTGCTTTTTCAGGGACTGACCTGGATATCCGTTTGAGAGAGCGGAGAGTGTCTACCGTTATCTTAACAGGTGTCTTGACGGATATCTGTGTCCTGCATACAGCTATAGATGCCTATAATCTAGGATATGACATCGAGATTGTTAAACCGGCTGTTGCTTCCATCTGGCCTGAAAATCATCAATTTGCCCTAGGTCATTTCAAAAACACACTTGGAGCTAAGTTAGTAGATGAAAATCTAAATGAACTTTCTGAGTAATTTGGTTGATGAAATGAAAAAAATTGAAAAAAAGTGTTGACAAGCATCCTAAAAGTTGATATACTAGTAAAGTAATCGACGCGGGGATGGCGGAATTGGCAGACGCGCAGGACTAAGGATCCTGTGACCGCTTTAGGTCGTGAGGGTTCAAGTCCCTCTCTCCGCATAGGATAAGAGTTAGCTTAGGCTAGCTCTTTTTTCATATAATTCAAGTAGAGCAAAAAATTTTTGCTCTTTTTTTGTATTTCATAAACATTTCATATTTGGATTTTATAATAGTCTTACAAATATGGAGGTGACAAATGAATCCAATCCAAAGAGCTTGGGCTTATGTCAGCAGAAAAAGACTGAGAAGTTTTATTTTATTTCTGATTTTATTGGTCCTATTGGCTGGAATTTCAGCCTGTTTGACGCTGATGAAGTCCAACAAAACAGTAGAAAGCAATCTTTATAAATCACTCAACACATCTTTTTCTATTAAGAAGATAGAAAATGGTCAGACCTTCAAGTTGTCAGACCTAGCATCTGTAAGCAAGATTAAGGGACTGGAAAATGTTTCTCCTGAACTCGAGACAGTCGCAAAACTAAAAGACAAGGAAGCGGTGAGTGGCGAGCAGAGCGTGGAGCGTGATGATTTGTCAGTGGCGGACAAGAACTTGGTTAGCTTAACGGCTCTTGAGGATTCATCCAAGGATGTGACCTTTACCAGTTCGGCTTTCAATTTAAAAGAAGGGCGACACCTTCAAAAAGGGGATTCCAAGAAAATCATCATCCACGAAGAGTTGGCTAAGAAGAATAGTCTTTCCCTTCATGACAAGATTGCCTTAGAAGCTGGTCAGTCAGAGGCTGGTAAAGGACAAACTGTCGAGTTTGAAATCGTCGGAATCTTCTCTGGTAAAAAACAAGAGAAATTTACAGGTTTGTCTTCTGACTTCAGTGAAAACCAGGTCTTTACAGACTATGAAAGTAGCCAAAGCCTTCTGGGTAATGGTGAACCTCTAGTCAGTGCAGCGCGCTTCTATGTAGAAAATCCTAAGGAAATGGACGAACTCATGAAGCAGGTAGAAAACTTGGCCTTGGGAAATCAAGGCTACCAAGTTGAGAAGGAAAATAAGGCTTTTGAACAAATCAAAGACTCGGTTGCTACCTTCCAAACCTTCCTAACCATCTTCCTTTATGGGATGTTGATAGCAGGAGCAGGGGCCTTAATTCTTGTTTTGTCTCTCTGGTTGAGAGAAAGGGTCTATGAAGTGGGGATTTTACTGGCACTTGGAAAAGGCAAGAGCTCGATCTTCCTACAATTCTGTTTAGAGGTAGTTCTGGTATCTATTGGTGCTTTGCTTCCAGCATTTGCTGCAGAAAACACAATCACATCCTACCTACTCCAAACTCTACTAGCAAGTGGAGATCAAGCAGTCTTACAAGACACGCTAGCCAAAGCAAGTGGTCTATCAAGTAGTTTATTATCTTTTGCAGAATCCTATGTCTTTCTGCTCTTGATTGGTTGCTTGTCTGTAGCCCTTTGTTTCCTATTCTTATTTAGAAAATCGCCGAAAGAAATTTTATCATCTATTAGTTAAGAAGGAGAAATCATGACTTTATTACAATTACAAGATGTTACCTACCGTTATAAGAACACTGCTGAAGCAGTCCTATATCAGATCAATTATAATTTTGAACCCGGGAAATTTTACAGTATTATTGGTGAGTCAGGAGCAGGAAAATCCACACTCTTGTCCCTACTTGCTGGTCTAGATAGTCCGGTTGAAGGTTCTATCCTTTTTCAAGGAGAGGACATTCGTAAGAAGGGCTATTCTTACCATCGTATGCACCATATTTCCCTGGTCTTTCAAAATTATAACTTGATAGATTATCTTTCTCCACTGGAAAATATCCGCTTGGTCAACAAAAAAGCAAGCAAGGATACACTTCTTGAACTTGGTTTGGATGAAAGTCAGATTAAGCGGAATGTTCTCCAGTTATCAGGTGGTCAACAGCAACGTGTTGCCATTGCTCGTAGTTTGGTCTCAGAAGCTCCAGTTATTCTAGCGGATGAGCCAACGGGAAATCTGGACCCTAAAACTGCTGGAGATATTGTCGAACTGCTCAAATCACTTGCCGAGAAAACAGGTAAATGTGTGATTGTCGTCACCCACAGTAAAGAAGTGGCACAAGCGTCAGATATTACACTTGAATTAAAGGATAAGAAACTGACTGAAACTCGCAACACTACAAAATAAGATGAGCTTGTTTTGATAGAATTATTAAATCAAATCTAGAAAGGGAACCTATGTTACACAACGCATTTGCCTATGTTACAAGGAAGTTTTTCAAATCGATTGTTATCTTCCTGATTATTCTCCTCATGGCGAGCTTGAGTTTGGTCGGCTTGTCGATCAAGGGAGCTACTGCCAAGGCTTCTCAGGAGACCTTTAAAAATATCACCAACAGCTTCTCCATGCAAATCAATCGTCGCGTCAATCAAGGAACGCCACGTGGTGCTGGGAATATTAAAGGTGAGGACATCAAAAAAATCACCGAAAACAAGGCCATTGAGTCTTATGTTAAACGCATCAATGCCATTGGAGATTTGACTGGCTATGAACTCATCGAAACGCCAGATACCAAGAAAAATCTGACACCTGACCGAGCTAAACATTTTGGAAGTAGCTTGATGATTACAGGTGTCAATGACTCCTCCAAAGAAGACAAGTTTGTCTCCGGATCTTATAAGCTGGTCGAAGGTGAGCACCTAACTAACGATGATAAAGGCAAGATCCTTCTGCACAAGGACTTGGCAGCTAAACACGGTTGGAAAGTAGGGGACAAGGTCAAACTAGACTCTAATATCTACGATGCAGATAATGAAAAAGGTGCCAAGGAAACAGTCGAAGTGACAATCAAGGGACTCTTTGATGGTCACAATAAGTCGGCAGTAACCTACTCACAAGAACTATACGAAAACACAGCTATTACAGACATTCACACTGCTGCAAAACTTTATGGATACACAGAAGACACAGCCATTTATGGGGACGCAACCTTCTTTGTAACAGCAGACAAAAACTTGGATGATGTCATGAAAGAGTTGAACGGTATCAGCGGTATCAACTGGAAGAGCTACACACTTGTGAAGAGCTCCTCTAACTACCCAGCTCTAGAGCAATCCATCTCTGGTATGTACAAGATGGCTAACCTCCTCTTCTGGGGCAGCTTGAGTTTCTCAGTTCTTCTCCTTGCCCTCTTACTCAGCCTTTGGATCAATGCCCGTCGCAAGGAAGTGGGTATTCTCCTCTCTATTGGTCTCAAGCAGGCAAGTATCCTGGGTCAATTTATCACAGAATCAATCTTGATTGCCATCCCTGCTCTTGTTTCTGCTTACTTCCTAGCCAACTACACAGCGCGTGCAATCGGAAATACTGTTCTTGCCAATGTCACTTCAGGTATTGCCAAGCAAGCCAGCAAGGCTGCTCAGGCCTCTAACCTTGGTGGTGGTGCAGAAGTAGATGGCTTTAGTAAGACCTTGTCGAGCCTAGATATTTCCATTCAGACATCGGACTTTATCATCGTCTTTGTCCTAGCCTTGGTTCTAGTGGTTCTCGTTATGGCGCTTGCTTCAAGCAATCTCCTCAGAAAACAACCAAAAGAGCTTCTGCTGGATAGTGAATAACAAACTTGCTACCTATTCTCCCCTAAATGGGGTATAATATAGGTAGCATTTTTATCTATTTTATCTTGATAAGGCCTCTTCCTTTCAGGATGAAATTGAGATGATTTACAAGAAATTTAAAGGAATGTGAAACGTTTTTTCTATGAAAATTTTAATTGTAGAAGATGAAGAGATGATCCGTGAGGGGGTCAGTGATTATTTGACGGATTGTGGTTATGAAATCATTGAGGCGGCGGACGGTGAGGAAGCCTTAGAAAAATTTTCCAGCTATGAAGTAGCCTTGGTTTTACTGGATATTCAGATGCCCAAGCTCAATGGCTTAGAAGTCCTAGCTGAGATTCGTAAAACCAGTCAGGTTCCTGTTTTGATGTTGACTGCATTTCAGGATGAGGAATACAAGATGAGTGCCTTTGCCTCTTTGGCAGATGGCTATCTGGAAAAACCTTTCTCCCTCTCCCTCTTAAAAGTGAGGGTGGATGCGATTTTCAAGCGATACTACGATACAGGACGAATCTTCTCTTATAAGGATGCCAAGGTAGATTTTGAGAGCTACAGTGCAAGCCTAGCAGGTGAGGAAGTAGCTATCAATGCTAAAGAGTTGGAAATTCTTGATTATTTGGTTAAAAATGAAGGAAGGGCCTTGACCCGATCTCAGATAATCGATGCCGTATGGAAAGCGACTGATGAGGTTCCCTTTGACCGCGTCATTGATGTTTATATCAAGGAATTGCGGAAAAAGCTAGACTTGGACTGCATCCTCACTGTGCGCAATGTTGGCTATAAATTGGAGCGAAAATGAAACGAACAGGTTTATTTACAAAGATATTTATCTATACCTTCTCGATATTTAGTGTTCTGGTTATCTGCCTTCATTTAGCTATTTATTTTCTTTTTCCTTCTACTTATCTGAGCCACCGACAGGAAACCATTGGTCAGAAAGCGACAGCCATTGCCCAGTCCCTAGAAGGTAAGGATAGGCAGAGCATCGAGCAAGTGTTAGACTTGTATTCCCAGACTAGTGATATCAAGGGGGCCGTTAAGGGCGAGATGACCGAGGACAAGTTAGAAGTCAAGGACAGCCTTCCTCTGGATATGGAACGTCAGACAACCTCTCTTTTTATCGAGGAGCGCGAGGTGACAACGCAGGACGGTGGTACCATGACTCTCCAGTTTCTAGCTTCCATGGATTTACAAAAGGAAGCAGAGCAAATTAGTCTCCAATTTCTTCCCTATACCCTGCTGGCATCCTTTCTAATTTCCCTCTTGGTGGCCTACATCTATGCTCGGACCATTGTGGCCCCGATTTTGGAAATCAAGCGGGTGACTCGTAGAATGATGGAACTGGATTCCCAAGTGCGATTGCGCGTGGATTCCAAGGATGAGATCGGTGATCTCAAGGAACAAATCAATAGCCTCTACCAGCATCTTTTGACTGTTATTGCGGACTTGCATGACAAGAATGAAGCTATTCTCCAGCTGGAAAAGATGAAGGTCGAATTCCTACGAGGGGCTTCTCATGAATTGAAAACACCTCTGGCTAGTTTGAAAATCCTGATCGAAAACATGAAAGAAAATGTCGGGCGTTATAAGGACAGAGACCGCTATCTGGGAGTTGCCTTGGGGATTGTAGATGAGCTCAATCACCACGTTCTCCAGATACTTTCTCTCTCGTCTGTGCAGGAATTGCGAGATGATAGGGAACAAATTGACTTATACCAGATGACGCAAAGTCTGGTTAAGGATTATGCCTTACTAGCCAAGGATAGAGAGCTCCAGATAGACAATAGTTTGACTCATCAGCAGGCTTATCTAAACCCATCAGTTATGAAGTTGATTCTTTCTAACCTCATCAGCAATGCCATCAAGCATTCTGCTCCAGGTAGTTTGGTTCGCATTGGAGAGAGAGAAGGTGAACTTTTTATAGAAAATAGCTGCAGTCCAGAAGAACAAGAAAAACTAGCCCAGTCTTTTTCTGACAATGCTAGTCGCAAGGCCAAGGGTTCTGGGATGGGGCTCTTTGTGGTCAAGAGTCTATTAGAACATGAAAAATTACCTTATCGTTTCGAGATGGAGGAGAATCGTTTGACCTTCTTCATAACTTTTCCAAAAGTCGCCCAAGACTAGGGAGAGAAAGGGTTTACATGGATGAAGCTAGAAGAAATTCAATCGAAACTGCGGGAAAAACTAGATTTTTTTGTAAAAAAGTGATAAAATGAACAATGTAAATGGGATGACCCATAAAAATATACAGGAGGCCTGATAAAATGGCAATCGTTTCAGCAGAAAAATTTGTCCAAGCAGCTCGTGACAACGGTTATGCAGTTGGTGGATTTAACACAAACAACCTTGAGTGGACTCAAGCTATCTTGCGCGCAGCAGAAGCTAAAAAAGCTCCAGTTTTGATCCAAACTTCAATGGGTGCTGCTAAATACATGGGTGGTTACAAAGTTGCTCGCAACTTGATCGCTAACCTTGTTGAATCAATGGGTATCACTGTACCAGTAGCTATCCACCTTGACCACGGTCACTACGAGGATGCACTTGAGTGTATCCGAGTTGGTTATACTTCAGTTATGTTTGATGGTTCACACCTTCCAGTTGAAGAAAACCTTGAAAAAGCTCGTAAAGTTGTAGAATTTGCTCATGCAAATGGTGTATCAGTGGAAGCTGAAGTTGGTACTATCGGTGGTGAAGAAGACGGAATCATCGGTGATGGTGAATTGGCTCCAATCGAAGACGCTAAAGCAATGGTTGAAACTGGTATCGACTTCTTGGCAGCTGGTATTGGTAACATCCACGGTCCTTACCCAGAAAACTGGAAAGGTCTTCACCTTGATCACTTGCAAAAATTGACTGAAGCTGTTCCAGGATTCCCAATCGTATTGCACGGTGGATCAGGTATTCCTGATGAGCAAATCCAAGAAGCTATCAAACTTGGTGTTGCGAAAGTTAACGTTAACACTGAATGCCAAATCGCATTCGCTAACGCAACTCGTAAATTTGCTCGTGACTACGAAGCAAACGAAGCAGAATACGACAAGAAAAAACTCTTCGACCCACGTAAATTCTTGGCTGACGGTGTAAAAGCTATCCAAGCATCAGTTGAAGAACGTATCGACGTATTCGGTTCAGAAGGTAAAGCTTAATCTAGCTGAATAATACAGATGAAACCTGCCCATTGGGTGGGTTTTTTGGTGTTTTAAGAAAACGATTAGACCAGAATTTTTGATTAAAAGTATTATTTTAAGAGAAAAACTTTCAATTTCATAAACTTTAGGCAAACGCTTGCATTCTATTTTTTATTGGATTATAATAGGTTGGTATAAAGCCTTCTGTAATAAAAAAATGTAGCAGGTTTAGAAAGTAAGGATTTAGAATATTTGTAGTCAAAAATACAATGTTGCTATTCCTTACGATAGGGAGATAGATATGGCAATGATAGAAGTGGAACATCTTCAGAAAAATTTTGTGAAGACTGTTAAGGAACCGGGCTTGAAGGGGGCTTTGCGCTCCTTTATTTATCCTGAAAAGCAGACCTTTGAAGCGGTCAAGGATTTGACCTTTGAGGTCCCAAAAGGACAAATTTTAGGATTTATCGGGGCCAATGGTGCAGGGAAGTCGACAACCATTAAAATGCTGACCGGAATTTTAAAACCGACATCTGGTTTTTGTCGGATTAACGGCAAGATTCCACAGGACAATCGTCAAGATTATGTTAAAGATATTGGCGTAGTTTTTGGACAACGCACCCAGCTATGGTGGGATTTGGCCCTGCAAGAGACCTACACGGTTTTAAAAGAGATTTACGATGTGCCAGACTCGCTCTTTCATAAGCGTATGGACTTTTTGAATGAAGTCTTGGATTTGAAAGAATTTATCAAGGATCCCGTGAGAACTCTTTCGCTGGGGCAACGCATGCGGGCGGACATTGCAGCTTCCTTACTTCACAATCCCAAGGTTCTCTTTTTAGATGAGCCGACCATTGGTTTGGATGTTTCAGTCAAGGATAACATTCGTCGAGCTATCACCCAAATCAATCAAGAGGAAGAAACAACCATTCTCTTGACAACTCATGACCTGAGCGATATTGAGCAACTCTGTGATCGGATCTTTATGATTGATAAGGGGCAGGAGATTTTTGATGGAACGGTGAGCCAACTCAAGGAGACCTTTGGCAAGATGAAGACTCTCTCCTTTGAACTGCTACCAGGTCAAAGTCATCTCGCTTCTCACTATGAAGGCCTGCCTGATATGATCATTGATAGACAAGGGAATAGTCTTAACATTGAATTCGATAGTTCTCGTTACCAGTCAGCTGATATTATCAAGCAAACCCTGTCTGATTTTGAAATCCGCGATTTGAAGATGGTGGATACGGATATCGAGGATATTATCCGTCGCTTCTACCGAAAGGAGCTCTAAGATGGTCAAATTGTGGAGACGTTATAAACCCTTTATCAATGCAGGTGTTCAGGAATTGATTACCTACCGAGTAAACTTTATTCTCTATCGGATTGGCGATGTCATGGGGGCTTTTGTGGCCTTTTATCTCTGGAAGGCAGTCTTTGATTCCTCCCAGGAGTCTTTGATTCAGGGCTTTAGTATGGCAGATATCACCCTCTACATCATTATGAGTTTTGTGACAAATCTTCTGACTAGGTCAGATTCGTCCTTTATGATTGGGGAGGAGGTCAAGGATGGTTCCATCATCATGCGCTTACTGAGACCAGTGCATTTTGCGGCCTCTTATCTTTTCACAGAGCTTGGCTCCAAGTGGTTGATTTTTATCTCTGTTGGCCTTCCATTTTTAAGTGTCATCGTGTTAACGAAAATCTTATCTGGGCAAGGGATTGTAGAAGTGCTGGGATTAACTGTCCTTTATCTCTTTAGCTTAACGCTGGCCTATCTGATTAACTTTTTCTTTAATATCTGCTTTGGATTTTCTGCCTTTGTGTTTAAAAATCTTTGGGGTTCCAACCTACTTAAGACTTCCATAGTGGCTTTTATGTCTGGAAGTTTGATTCCCTTGGCTTTCTTTCCAAAGGTTGTTTCAGATATTCTGTCCTTCCTGCCTTTTTCATCCTTGATTTACACTCCGGTCATGATTATCGTTGGGAAATATGATGCCAATCAGATTCTTCAGGCGCTCGCTTTGCAGTTTTTCTGGCTCTTAGTGATGGTGGGCTTGTCTCAGTTGATTTGGAAACGAGTCCAGTCCTTTATCACCATTCAAGGAGGTTAGTATGAAAAAATATCAACGCATGCATCTGATTTTTATCAGACAATACATCAAGCAAATCATGGAATACAAGGTGGATTTTGTAGTTGGTGTCCTGGGAGTTTTTCTGACCCAAGGCTTGAACCTCTTGTTTCTCAATGTCATCTTTCAACACATCCCATCCCTAGAAGGCTGGACCTTTCAAGAGATTGCTTTTATTTATGGCTTTTCCTTGATTCCTAAGGGGTTGGACCATCTCTTTTTTGACAATCTCTGGGCGTTAGGTCAACGCTTGGTTCGAAAAGGAGAATTTGACAAATATCTGACTCGTCCTATCAATCCTCTCTTTCACATCCTAGTTGAGACCTTTCAGATTGATGCCTTGGGAGAACTTTTGGTCGGGGGTATTTTACTAGCAACAACTGTGACCAGCATTGCTTGGACCCTTCCAAAATTCCTACTTTTCCTAGTCTGTATTCCCTTTGCGACCTTGATTTATACTTCCTTGAAAATCGCGACAGCTAGTATCGCTTTTTGGACCAAGCAGTCAGGCGCCATGATTTACATTTTTTATATGTTCAATGACTTTGCCAAGTACCCGATTTCGATTTATAATTCATTTCTTCGTTGGTTAATCAGTTTTATTGTACCTTTTGCCTTTACGGCCTACTATCCTGCCAGCTATTTCTTGCAGGACAAGGATGTAATCTTTAACATCGGAGGTTTGATGTTGATTTCCCTTGTTTTCTTTGTCATTTCCCTTAAACTCTGGGATAGGGGCTTGGATGCCTACGAAAGTGCAGGTTCGTAAATAATAGAATATCAAAGCCTTGTCTCAGGACAGGCTTTTTTAATAGAGATGAAAATTTCTTGACACCTATTCTCAGAGTGCTATACTGTAAGTGTAATCGCCGATTTAGCTCAGTTGGTAGAGTAAGGCACTCGTAAAGCCTAGGTCACAGGTTCAAACCCTGCAATCGGCAAAGAGAAGAAACTCATTCTACTGGGTTTCTTTTTTTCTTAATTATTGAACCATTTAGACCGAGATAGAGACCAGATAGACAAAAGAGCTTGTTCTTGAAACTGACCTCTGCTATAATGATTTTTGTAAGGGACGTGAGATGTCACTATCAGATAACTCAAGTTCATAAAAAAGAAATTGGAGATAAAAAATGAAAAAATTATTAGGGATTATATTTTTAGTAGCAGCAGCGACAGTAGTGTATTTTGGTTCTGTTGGATGGCCAAGTTTAAATGTCAACCTCTGGTCATTGATTCCGGTAGGGCTGTTCCTCTTTTTCACTCTAGAGAATCTTTTGAAAAAAGACTACAAGGCTAGTCTGATGTGTTTGATTATTGCCTTTATTATTGCGAATGCAATTTTGGACCTTTTGCCAATTTCAAGTGGCTTGGTAATTGGAGCGGGCGTACTAGCTTGCATTGGTATTGGGTACCTCTCTCCTGATAAAGAAGGAAAATAATACTCTTCGAAAATCAAATTCAAACCACGTCAGCTTCGCCTTGCCGTACTCAAGTACTGTCTGTGGCTAGCTTCCTAGTTTGCTTTTTGATTTTCATTGAGTATAAGAATTATTAAAAAAGATATAAAGAAAAAACACTTCAATCATTGTATTTTAGTTTGATTGAGGTGTTTTCGATTTAGTTTTTTATTTCTGAGCCATCAATTCAACAATCATCTCGATATACATGACAAGGGTTAATAAGAATCCTGCACGCCAGAAGAATTTGATGAATTTAGGATAGTAAAAGCTGCGTTTTTTCAAAAGGAAGAAAAAAACGAGAATAATGGCTAGGAGTGAGAGGGCTAGTCCCAGTCTAGGGAGGAAATTATGGGTAAAGGTTTTAGCTGTAATAAGGTAATATTCAAATACCAAGACTGGAAAAGCCAAATCCGCAAAGTTTCGTCCTAGTTTTTTTAATCTAAAAAGTTTGGTTATGATAATGCAGACTACTAAGGTCAGTATCAATAATAAAATAGATGCTAATTTCATTAAAATCATACCCATATTGTATCATAAAAAATCGCTAAAGGAAACGAGAAACAGAGGAATTTATAGGAAAGTCAGGCTTTTGAGATTGTGGGTGTTTTTTGTTATAATGAAAGTTATGAAATCTTATAATACCTTGAATGATTATTATCGAAAACTATTTGGAGAAAAGACCTTTAAAGTCCCTATTGATGCGGGGTTTGACTGTCCCAATCGTGATGGAACTGTGGCTCATGGAGGCTGTACTTTTTGTACGGTTTCAGGTTCTGGAGATGCTATCGTAGCACCGGACGCGCCTATCCGTGAGCAATTTTATAAGGAAATTGACTTTATGCACCGTAAGTGGCCGGATGTTCAGAAGTATCTGGTTTATTTTCAAAATTTTACCAACACCCATGAAAAGGTTGAAGTTATTCGGGAGCGCTATGAGCAGGCTATCAACGAGCCAGGTGTAGTAGGAATCAATATCGGAACACGGCCAGATTGTTTACCAGACGAAACTATCGAATATTTGGCTGAGTTGGCGGAGTGCATGCATGTGACGGTTGAATTGGGCTTGCAGACTACTTATGAAACAACCTCTGACCTGATTAACCGTGCCCACTCCTATGAATTGTACGTGGAAACGGTCAAGCGTTTGAGGAAATATCCCAAGATTGAGATTGTTTCTCATTTGATTAACGGACTTCCTGGTGAAACCCATGAGATGATGATTGAAAATGTCCGCCGCTGTGTCACGGATAACGATATTCAAGGGATTAAACTGCACTTGCTTCACCTGATGACCAATACGCGTATGCAACGTGATTACCACGAAGGACGCTTGCAACTGATGAGCCAGGACGAATATGTCAAGGTTATCTGCGACCAACTGGAAATCATTCCCAAACATATCGTCATCCATCGAATTACGGGAGATGCACCTAGAGATATGCTGATTGGGCCTATGTGGAGCCTCAATAAATGGGAAGTTCTCAACAGCATTGAGATGGAGATGCGACGTCGTGGAAGCGTTCAAGGATGTAAGGCTGTAAAACAGGAGTTTGAAAATGAAAAGACCACTTGAGATGGCACATGATTTTTTGGCTGAGGTAGTAACTCAGGACGATATCGTAGTGGATGCGACCATGGGAAATGGTCATGACACGCTTTTTTTAGCCAAGCTAGCCAAGCAAGTCTATGCCTTTGATATTCAGGAACAAGCCTTGGAAAAGACCCAAGAGCGTTTGCATCAAGCTGGCTTGACAAATGCCCAATTAATCTTGCAAGGTCATGAGACACTGGACCAGTTTGTGACAGAAGCCAAGGCAGGAATTTTCAATCTGGGCTATTTGCCATCAGCTGATAAGTCTGTCATCACCCAACCTCAGACAACGATCGAAGCATTAGAAAAACTGTGTCATTTGCTTGTCAAAGGTGGACGGATTGCTATCATGATCTACTATGGTCATGAAGGAGGCGACCTAGAGAGGGATGCTGTTTTGGATTTTGTTAGCCAGTTGAATCAACAAGAGTACACAGCTGCCATTTACCGAACTTTAAACCAAGTCAACAACCCACCATTTTTAGTAATGATTGAAAAATTAGAGAGATATAGACATGGATAAACAATACCTACGTGAAAAGCTGGATGCCATGCGCCAGAATTTTGTTGAATCAACCCACCACGAACGAGCGGTGGGGGTGTTAGATCAAGCACACATGAGCAAAAAAATGCTTAAAATCAAGAAAAAATTAGTTGCTCTTGAAATGGAACGGTGCCAGAGAAAAATTGAGCACAAGGATTGTTCCAAGATTGACCAAAAAATCAAAGAGCAGAAGGAGATATTTGAATCTTGTTGTAAAAAAGATTAAGGAGGTCGTGCGTGGAATTGCTGATTTACCTCATCCTATTTTTACTGGTCTTGATTGTCTCAAGTACAACCAATAAGCTCCTGCCCTTTTTGCCTCTCCCTTTGGTCCAAATTCTTTTGGGAATTGTGATCGGTCTCTTTTTACCCAATACCGACTTTCATCTCAATACAGAGTTGTTTTTGGCCCTGGTTATCGGGCCCTTGCTTTTCCGAGAGTCGGAGGAAGCAGATATTACGGCTATTTTAAAACACTGGCGAATCATTGTTTATCTCATATTTCCAGTGATTTTCATCTCGACCCTGAGTTTGGGTGGCTTGGCCCATCTTCTTTGGCTCAGTCTTCCCTTGGCGGCTTGCTTGGCTGTTGGGGCAGCACTTGGGCCTACGGATTTGGTGGCCTTTGCCTCTCTTTCGGAGCGGTTTAGCTTTCCTAAGCGTGTGTCCAATATTCTTAAGGGTGAAGGACTCTTGAATGATGCTTCTGGCTTGGTTGCCTTTCAGGTAGCTTTGACAGCTTGGACAACTGGAACCTTTTCCCTTGGGCAAGCGAGTAGTTCGCTCATCTTTTCAATCCTAGGCGGTTTTTTGATTGGCTTTTTAACAGCCATGACCAACCGTTTCCTCCATAGCTTCTTGCTAAGTGTGAGAGCAATGGATATTGCTAGTGAGCTCCTTCTGGAATTGAGTTTGCCTCTGGTGACCTTCTTCCTGGCAGAAGAAGTCCATGTTTCAGGGATTATTGCCGTTGTAGTTGCTGGGATTTTAAAGGCAAGTCGTTTTAAGAAAATTACGCTCCTTGAAGCCCAAGTGGATACGGTGACCGAGACGGTTTGGCATACAGTGAACTTTATGCTGAACGGTTCTGTCTTTGTGATTTTAGGGATGGAGTTGGAAATGATAGCAGAACCTATCTTGACCAATCCAATCTATGATCCCTTACTTTTATTGCTATCTCTTATAGCCCTTACCTTTGTTCTCTTTGCTATTCGTTTTGTCATGATTTATGGCTATTATACCTATAGGACTAGACGTCTCAAGAAAAAGCTAAATAAGTATATGAAGGACATGCTTCTTTTGACCTTCTCAGGTGTCAAGGGAACGGTGTCGATTGCTACGATCCTTCTGATACCAAGTAATCTAGAACAGGAGTATCCTCTCTTGCTTTTCCTTGTCGCAGGTGTGACGCTTGTAAGCTTTTTAACAGGCCTCGTAGTCTTGCCTCATCTTTCTGATGAACAGGAAGAAAGCAAGGACTATCTCATGCATATCGCCATTTTGAATGAAGTAACGCTAGCGTTGGAAAAAGAGTTGGAAGATACCAGAAATAAGCTCCCTCTCTATGCAGCCATTGACAATTACCATGGACGTATTGAGAATCTCATCCTGAGTCAAGAAAATAAGGGGTCTCAAGAAGACTGGGAGGCCTTGAAACTTCTCATCCTCAGTATTGAAAGTGATGGTTTAGAACAGGCTTACGAAGAGGACAAGATGAGTGAGCGTGCCTATCGAGTCTACCAACGTTATTTGAAAAACATGGAACAAAGTATCAATCGCAAGTTTGCTTCACGATTGACCTATTATTTCCTTGTTTCCTTGCGAATTTTACGTTTTCTCCTACACGAAGTCTTTACCTTTGGCAAGACCTTCCGCAGTTGGAAAAATGAAGAATCACAGAAACTCAGAGCTCTTGACTATGACCAAATTGCAGAGCTCTATCTAGAAAATACAGAGATGATTATCGAAAGTTTGGAGAACCTTAAAGGGGTTTACAAGAGTTCTTTAATCAGTTTCATGCAGGATTCTCGTCTCCGTGAAACAGCTATTATCACTAGTGGTGCCTTTGTCGAACGGGTTATCAATCGCGTCAAGCCCAACAATATCGATGAAATGCTGAGAGGTTATTATCTGGAGCGCAAGTTGATTTTCGAATACGAAGAAAAACGATTGATTACGACCAAGTATGCCAAGAAGTTACGACAAAATGTGAATAACTTAGAGAACTATTCCTTGAAGGAAGCTGCCAATACCTTACCTTATGATATGATGGAATTGGTAAGAAGAAATTAATCAAGATTGTAAGTGAAGGAGTGTGACATGAAGAAGTGGTGGAAAGAGCTGATAGACAAACCTTTAGTAAAAGCTTTTTTGCATTATTACCAAGCATCAGATAGTGAGTTGACCAGTGTTGCAGTAGCCTACTATTGGTTGATTTCGATTTTTCCCCTGCTTTTGGTGGTGGTTACTATCCTCCCTTATTTTCAGATTCCAATTTCTAATTTTTTAAAGGTTGTCAATGAATTTTTGCCCGATACCATGTATGATGTGGTCGCAAAGATTATTACAGAAGTGCTGACCCAACCTTCAACGGGTTTATTGAGTTTTGCGGTTTTGTCAGCCCTCTGGACCTTTTCAAAATCCATGAATTTCCTACAGAAAGCCTTTAATAAAGCTTACGGAGTAGCAAAAAATCGTGGACTGATTTCCCATCAGCTCATGAGTTTGTTTGTCAGTTTTGGCTTGCAGATTCTCTTTGCTTTAGCCCTCTTTCTCAGTGTATTTGGTCGCATGCTTCTCAATCTTATCAAAAGCTACTGGAAATCGGATAGTCCTCTCTTTGATTATCTGCAAGACTTAACAGGCCCTTTGGTCTATGCCTTGATTTTTGCTATCTTGGTCATGCTTTATTATTTCCTGCCCAATGTTAAGGTTCGACGGATTCGACATGTATTGCCAGGTAGTGCCTTTGTCTTGTTGACCCTGGTCTTACTGCTCAATATCTTTTCAGTCTATGTTAACAATTATGTCAATCACCTAGTGGACGTCCGTTTTTTCAGTTCCGTCGTCGTGGTGGTCATGATGTTTTGGTTTATTCTCATCGCTAAGATTTTAATTGTCGGCGCGGTGATCAATGCCAGTGTTCAGAGCTTGAAAGATCCGAGCTTGAGAATAAATTAACTCAATTTTATCTATAACAAAACGCATACTATCAAGTTTTTATAATGCCTGATAATAT
Organism: Streptococcus mitis; assembly: GCF_000960005.1. Taxonomy (GTDB): domain Bacteria; phylum Bacillota; class Bacilli; order Lactobacillales; family Streptococcaceae; genus Streptococcus; species Streptococcus mitis_CK. The sequence continues at coordinate 205,269 of NZ_JYGP01000002.1, forward strand.
GCGTTTTTTGATTGTGAAAATTAGTAGATAAACATGGCATCGCCAAAACTAAAGAAGCGGTAGTGTTCTTGGATGGCATGGTGATAGGCATCTAAGACTAATTCACGGCCTGCAAAGGCAGAAACCAGCATGACCAAAGTTGATTTTGGCAGGTGGAAGTTGGTTGAGAAGGCATCCACGACCTTCCACTCATAGCCAGGTTTGATAAAGATATTGGTCCAGCCAGAATCTGCTTGGATTTGTCCATCAAACTTGGAACCAATAGTCTCCAAGGTGCGGATAGAAGTAGTTCCGACAGCGATGACACGACCACCATTTTCTTTGACAGAGCGAAGGGTGCTAGCAGCTTCCTCAGAAAGTTGGTAGAATTCTGAGTGCATTTCGTGTTCGTCCAGATTGTCAACTGAAACGGGTCTAAAGGTTCCGAGTCCGACATGAAGAGTCAGATAGACTAGATGAACACCCTTAGCTTGGATTTCTGCTAGTAGTTCTTTGGTGAAGTGCAGTCCAGCAGTTGGTGCAGCAGCAGAGCCACTTTCCTTGGCGTAAACAGTTTGATAGCGTTCACGGTCATCCAGTTTTTCATGAATATAAGGTGGCAGTGGCATTTCTCCCAGACTTTCCAAAACTTCTAGGAAAATTCCTTGGTATTCAAAGCGGACAATGCGGCCCCCGTGAGTCAATTCTTCCGTAACGACAGCGCTGAGGCGACCATCACCAAAGCTGACACGAGTACCAATCTTGAGGCGTTTGGCAGGTTTAGCCAGAACTTCCCATTCATCGCCACTAATGTTTTTGAGTAGGAGCAGTTCCACATGACCTCCAGTTTCTTCCTTTTGACCATAGAGGCGGGCAGGGAGAACACGTGTATCGTTCATAACAAGGGCATCACCAGGTTCCAGCATATCAATAATAGAGTGGAAGTGTTTATCCTGCATTTCTCCCGTCTCACGATTGACAATGAGGAGTTTAGAAGCGTCCCGTTTTTCAAGGGGCGTTTGGGCAATCAATTCCTCGGGTAAGTGGAAATCAAAATCAGCTGTATTCATATATCTGTTCATTCTTTCTAAGTTCTAATCTTATCCATTATAACATGTTTCAAGTATAGTCGCTCTTTTTTTAGAAATTAAATCGTTTTCACTTGACAAAAATTGGTCTATACCATATAATAAATATAGATTGAAACGGAGGATAAAAAGATGAAAGTTATTAAAGTTGAAAACCAAATCGAAGGTGGAAAAGTTGCTTTTGAGATTTTGAAGGATAAATTGGCCAATGGAGCTCAAACCCTAGGACTTGCGACAGGAAGTAGCCCACTTGAGTTTTATAAGGAAATCGTTGAGAGTGACCTTGATTTTTCAAATCTAACCAGTGTCAACCTTGATGAGTATGTAGGACTTGATGGATCCAATCCACAGTCTTACCGTTACTTCATGCAAGAAAACTTGTTCAACCAAAAACCATTTAAAGAAAGTTTCTTGCCTCGTGGGGTTAAGGACAATGCTAAAGCTGAAGTTGAACGCTACAACCAAATTTTGGCTGACCATCCAGTTGATCTCCAAATCTTGGGAATCGGTCGCAATGGACATATCGGCTTTAATGAGCCTGGTACTCCATTTGACAGTCAAACGCATCTAGTTGAACTTGACCAGTCTACTATCGAAGCCAATGCTCGCTTCTTTGACAAGATTGAAGATGTTCCAACTCAAGCCATTTCAATGGGGATTAAAAATATCTTGGATGCCAAGTCAATCCTTCTCTTTGCTTACGGTGAGTCGAAAGCAGAAGCCATTGCCGGAACAGTGTCTGGCCCAGTGACTGAGAATCTCCCAGCAAGTAGTCTACAAAATCACCCTGACGTGACCATCATTGCAGATGCAGAAGCGCTCAGCTTACTTGAAAAATAAAAAGTATAAAAACCACTTGCTCTTTGGAGTGAGTGGTTTTTTACTTCAAATGTTCACTATCCTGCTAAAAGAAATTTTTCTGTAAATTCCCGTAACAGTTGTCGATATTTCATATAAAAAGGTATCCAATAGAAAATTATTAAATGTCTGTAAACTGTGATATAATCGTATTGACTATTTTTTATGATACTATACAATTTTTATTAAGACAGTCGATAGTTGTTGATGCTGGAAACCATGATATAACTGGCAATTCCTGACATGTGAAGAAAGGTTGAAATCCAGCCTGTTATATTTGGTAGAAGCATGGTGAGAGATAGAACGATTAAAAGGATATAAAATAGTTTTAATCCTAAATTGAAATTTTTCCATATACTAAACATATTCATCACCCCACCCGTTACAAAAGCATAGCCAATAGCAGAGATACCCGATGCCTGAATTTCTTGATTCTGTGTTAATATATGGAATACAATTGAAGATATTACCATAGAAGTAATAAAAACTAAAAATACATATTTTGATCCCCTTTTATACTCCAATAGCCCACCAAAAGGAAGTAACATTAAAGTATTTAAAACTAAATGAAACCATATAAACCATACTGGTGCTTCTTTACTTCCATGCATAAATGTACCACTAAAGTATTGCCAACAATAAATTGGCTTTGAATGAAATGCAAATAAGTCATACATTACACTTCCCCAAAAGGTAGTAAGAATTCCTAGCAATAAACAAATTACAACTAAAATACTGACCACAGGGTAAATTTTTATGATTCTTTTCATGTTATAGATTCACTTCTAAATAATACTAATTTTTGCTAATCAATATGTGTCACTATTATATCATTTCCATCTATAAATGTTAATCAATTTTAACAAGATTAACAACAAGATTAAAATTGAAGATAATCAAAATTAACCTGCATTTTTTCTTGACAATTATTCCTTTTACGTGTAAAATAGAATAGATCTTGAACTTGAAGGGAGTGAAAAAAATGTCTAAAACAGTAGTACGTAAGAATGAATCTCTTGACGACGCACTTCGTCGTTTCAAACGTGCGGTTACTAAAGCTGGTACTCTTCAAGAAACACGCAAACGTGAATTCTATGAAAAACCTTCTGTAAAACGTAAACGTAAATCAGAAGCAGCTCGTAAACGTAAAAAATTCTAATTAGAAATGAAAGGCTGGAGAAATCTAGTCCTTTTTCTTTTAATACTCTTCGAAAATCTCTTCAAACCACGTCAACGTCGCCTTGCCGTAGATATGGTTACTGACTTCGTCAGTTCTATCCACAACCTCAAAACAGTGTTTTGAGCTGACTTCGTCAGTCTTATCTACAACCTCAAAGCAGTGCTTCGAGCAGCCTACGGCTAGTTTCCTAGTTTGCTCTTTGATTTTCATTGAGTATAAATAAATACTCCAAAGCCTGCAAAAATCTGAAACTTCCTCCCACAATTTGATATAATAGTAAAAAGAACTCGATTGAAGGAGGAAATGATGTCGGTTTTAGTAAAAGAAGTGATTGAAAAGCTTAGACTAGACATTGTCTATGGCGAACCAGAATTACTTGAAAAGGAAATTAATACCGCGGACATTACGCGACCTGGTCTTGAAATGACGGGCTATTTTGACTACTATACTCCAGAGCGAATCCAGCTCTTGGGAATGAAGGAGTGGTCCTATCTCGTTTCAATGTCCTCTCACAACCGTTACCAAGTCTTGAAAAAAATGTTTCTACCTGAGACACCTGCGGTCATTGTTGCTCGTGGTTTAGTGGTTCCAGAGGAAATGTTAAAGGCAGCCAGAGAATGTAAGATTGCCATCTTAACTAGTCGTACAGCAACCAGTCGTTTATCTGGAGAGTTATCTAGTTATCTGGATTCACGTTTAGCAGAACGGACCAGTGTGCACGGTGTCTTGATGGATATCTATGGTATGGGTGTCTTGATTCAAGGTGATAGTGGCATCGGTAAGAGTGAGACAGGTCTAGAGCTTGTCAAACGTGGTCACCGCTTGGTAGCTGATGACCGTGTCGATATCTTTGCCAAGGACGAGATTACTCTTTGGGGTGAACCGGCTGAAATCTTGAGACACCTGATTGAAATTCGTGGGGTTGGGATTATCGATGTCATGAGCCTCTACGGTGCGAGTGCCGTTAAGGATTCTTCACAAGTCCAGCTGGCTGTTTATTTGGAAAATTACGATACACATAAAACTTTTGATCGTCTTGGAAACAATGCAGAGGAACTTGAAATTTCTGGCGTATCTATTCCTCGTATTCGTATTCCAGTTAAAACAGGTCGTAATATCTCTGTCGTGATTGAGGCTGCTGCCATGAATTATCGTGCCAAGGAAATGGGCTTTGATGCGACGCGTTTGTTCGAAGAACGCTTGACAAATCTCATTGCTCAAAACGAGGTGCCTAATGCTTGATCCAATTGCTATTCATCTAGGCCCTCTAGCCATTCGTTGGTATGCCTTGTGTATTGTGACAGGTTTGATTCTTGCGGTTTATTTGACCATGAAAGAAGCGCCTAAAAAGAAGATCATACCAGACGATATTTTAGATTTCATCTTGATAGCCTTTCCCTTGGCTATTTTAGGAGCTCGTCTCTACTATGTCATTTTCCGTTTTGATTACTATAGTCAGAATTTGGGAGAGATTTTTGCCATTTGGAATGGTGGTTTGGCCATTTACGGTGGTTTGATAACTGGGGCTATTGTGCTCTATATCTTTGCTGATCGTAAACTTATCAATACTTGGGATTTCCTAGATATTGCAGCGCCTAGCGTCATGATTGCCCAAAGTTTGGGTCGCTGGGGTAATTTCTTTAACCAAGAAGCCTATGGTGCAGCAGTTGATAATTTGGATTATCTACCTGGCTTTATTCGTGACCAGATGTATATTGAGGGGAGCTATCGTCAACCGACCTTCCTTTATGAGTCTCTATGGAATCTACTTGGATTTGCTTTGATTTTGATATTCAGACGAAAATGGAAGAGTCTTAGACGAGGTCATATCACTGCTTTTTACTTGATTTGGTATGGTTTCGGTCGTATGATCATCGAAGGTATGCGGACAGATAGTCTCATGTTCTTTGGCCTTCGAGTGTCTCAATGGCTATCAGTTGTTCTTATCGGACTGGGTATTTTTATCATTCTATATCAAAATCGTAAGAAGGCTCCGTACTATATTTCAGAGGAGGAAAACTAAATGTTAGAAGTTGCATATATTCTTGTTGCCCTAGCTTTGATTGTCTTTTTAGTCTATCTAATCATTACTGTACAAAAGCTTGGACGTGTTATCGATGAAACAGAGAAGACGATTAAAACCTTAACTTCAGATGTGGATGTGACCTTGCATCATACCAATGAATTGCTGTCTAAGGTCAATGTCTTGGCAGATGATATCAATGTCAAAGTAGCAACGATTGATCCACTCTTTAGTGCTGTTGCAGATTTATCTCTATCTGTTTCCGACCTCAATGATCATGCGCGTGTATTGGGTAAGAAAGCTTCATCAGCTGGTTCAAAAACCATTAAGACTGGTGCAAGTTTGTCAGCTCTTCGTCTTGCAAGTAAATTTTTCAAAAAATAAAAAAGGAGAATTCTTATGGGTAAACTATCCTCAATTCTTTTAGGAACTGTTTCAGGTGCAGCTCTTGCCTTGTTTTTAACAAGCGACAAGGGCAAACAAGTTTGCAGTCAGGCTCAAGATTTTCTAGATGATTTGAGAGAAGATCCTGAATATGCCAAGGAGCAGGTCTGTGAAAAACTGACAGAAGTCAAGGAGCAGGCTACAGATTTTGTTCTTAAAACCAAAGAACAGGTTGAGTCGGGTGAAATCACTGTGGACAGTGTACTTGCTCAAGCCAAATCATGTGCTCGTCAAGCGACAGAAGCATCAAAAGATCGATTCAATAACCTCAAGGAGCAATGGCAAGAAAAGGCCGAAACTCTTGATGAATCAGAAGAGATTGTTATTGACATAACAGAAGAATAAACCATCACCATCTCTGGACGGACTATGTATCTGGGGATGGTGATTTTTTTCTCCTAGCCTGTCTTTGTGGTATAATAAGTACTATGCAGAAAAAACCAACGTCAGCCTATGTGCACATCCCGTTTTGTACTCAAATTTGTTATTATTGTGATTTTTCAAAGGTTTTTATTAAGAATCAGCCGGTAGATAGTTATTTGGAACATCTGTTAGAAGAATTTCAATCTTATGATATTCAAAAGTTGAGAACCCTCTATATCGGTGGTGGCACACCGACAGCTTTGTCAGCTTCTCAATTGGAGCTGTTATTGAAGGGCTTGACTAAAAACTTGGACTTGTCTGTCTTAGAAGAGTTGACCATTGAGGCCAATCCAGGCGATTTGGATGCAGATAAGATAGCTGTTTTGAAAAACTCGGCTGTCAATCGTGTTTCGCTAGGCGTGCAGACCTTTGACGACAAGATGCTGAAAAAGATTGGGCGCAGTCATTTGGAGAAGGATATTTATGAAAATATCGACCGTCTGAAACTGGCTGGTTTTGACAATATCTCCATCGATTTGATCTATGCACTGCCAGGTCAGACCATGGAGCAGGTCAAGGAAAATGTGGCTAAAGCCATTGGGTTGGATATTCCCCATATGAGTCTGTATAGCTTGATTTTGGAAAATCATACGGTCTTTATGAACCGGATGAGACGAGGGAAATTGCCTCTGCCTAAGGAGGAACTGGAAGCTGAGATGTTTGAGTACATCATTGCAGAGCTGGAGCGAGCTGGTTTTGAGCATTATGAGATTTCCAATTTCTCAAAGCCTGGTTTTGAAAGTCGCCACAATCTCATGTACTGGGATAATGCTGAATACTATGGCATCGGTGCTGGGGCATCTGGTTATGTTAATGGAGTGCGCTATAAAAATCATGGTCCCATTCGTCATTATCTCAGTGCAGTTGAGGAAGGCAATGCTCGTGTTACAGAAGAGCACCTGAGCCAAAAAGAGCAAATGGAAGAAGAAATGTTTCTGGGGCTTCGCAAGAAATCAGGGGTCTCTATAGCGCGATTTGAGGAAAAATTTGGACGGTCTTTTGATGGACTTTATGGAGAAATTGTCAGAGATTTGGTTCAACAAGGTCTCATGCAAATAGACGGTGATTGCGTGCGCATGACAAAAAGAGGTCTCTTTTTAGGAGACACCGTAGCAGAACGATTTATTTTGGAGTAGGATGATGGGCTTAACTTATCAAATGAAAATGAAAATTCCTTTTGATATGGCTGATATGAATGGTCATATTAAACTTCCAGATGTGATTTTACTGTCCCTGCAAGTTTCAGGGATGCAGTCGATTGAACTGGGAGTTAGTGATAAGACTATTTTGGAAGAGCATAATCTGGTCTGGATTATCACAGACTATGATATTGAGGTGGTTCGTTTGCCTCGTTTTGCAGAAGAAATTACTATTGAAACGGAAGCTTTGAGCTACAATCGGCTCTTTTGCTACCGTCGCTTTACTATTTATGATGAAGCAGGACAGAACCTTATCCACATGATGGCGACCTTTGTTCTCATGAACCGAGACAGTCGAAAAGTCCATGCTGTCGAACCTGAGATTGTGGCTCCTTACCAGTCTGATTTTGATAAAAAACTTATCCGTGGTCCAAAGTATGAGCCTTTGGAAGAGTCAGTCAGCAAGGATTACCATGTCCGTTTTTACGATTTGGATATGAATGGTCATGTCAATAACAGTAAATATCTGGACTGGATTTTTGAGGTCATGGGAGCGGACTTTTTGACCCAATATATTCCCAAGAAAATCAACCTCAAGTATGTCAAGGAAGTTCGACCAGGTGGGGTGATTACATCGGCTGTTGAACGGACTGGACTGGAAAGCAAACATGAGATTACAAGCGACGGTGCTACCAATGCACAAGCTATCATTACTTGGCAAGAAATGAAGGAGGATTAGAGAAAAATATGAAATATAAAGGCTATTTAATTGATTTAGACGGAACCATTTATAAGGGGAAGGATCGAATTCCAGCAGGGGAGGCTTTTGTTCATGAATTGCAAAAGCGGGACATTCCCTATCTCTTTGTAACCAACAATACAACCCGCACTCCAGAGAGTGTTCAGGAGATGTTGGCTCAGAATTTTAATATCGATACGCCCCTATCGACTGTCTACACAGCGACTTTGGCGACTATCGACTATATGAACGACTTGGGTCTTGAAAAGACCGTCTATGTTATCGGAGAAGCAGGGCTCAAGGAAGCCATCAAGGCGGCTGGTTATGTGGAAGACAAGGATAATCCTGCCTATGTGGTAGTAGGTCTGGACTGGCAAGTCGACTATGAAAAATTTGCGACAGCAACTCTGGCTATCCAAAAGGGTGCTCACTTTATCGGAACCAATCCTGACCTCAACATTCCTACAGAACGCGGTCTTTTGCCAGGTGCTGGTTCACTGATTACGCTGCTTGAAGTAGCAACACGAGTGAATCCTGTTTATATCGGGAAACCAAATGCCATCATTATGAACAAGGCAGTTGAGCACTTAGGTTTGCAACGTGAAGAGTTGATTATGGTTGGGGATAACTATTTAACAGATATCCGAGCAGGGATTGACAACGGTATTCCAACGCTCTTGGTGACAACAGGTTTTACCAAGGCAGAAGAATTGGCAGACCTGCCAATCGCACCGACTCATGTGGTTTCTAGCCTTGCGGAGTGGAACTTTGATGAAAACTAAACTGACCTTTTGGAGCTCTATGCTCTTTCTCCTCTCCCTCTCAATCCTTTTGACCATTTATTTGGCTTGGATTTTTTATCCGCTGGAAATTCAGTGGCTGAATTTAACAGATCGGGTCTATTTAAAACCAGAAACCATTCAGTACAACTTTCATATCTTGATGAATTATCTGACCAATCCATTTAGTCAGGTCCTAGAGATGCCAGATTTTCGTTCGTCAGCTGCTGGGCTACACCATTTTGCAGTGGTCAAGAACCTCTTTCACCTGGTTCAGCTAGTAGCTTTAGTGACACTGCCAAGTTTTTACGTCTTTGTCAATAGGATTGTGAAAAAGGGCTTTTTATCTCTATTTAGTAAAGGGCTTCTGACTCTAGTGGTTTTGCCTTTGCTGATTGGCCTTGGAGGAGTTTTGATTGGTTTTGACCAATTCTTTACCCTTTTCCATCAAATTCTCTTTGTGGGAGATGATACTTGGCTTTTTGATCCAGCCAAGGATCCAGTGATTCTGATTTTACCAGAGACTTTCTTCCTTCATGCCTTCCTCCTCTTTTTTGCCCTCTATGAAAGCTTCTTTGGTTTTCTGTACCTGAAAAGTCGTAGGAAATAATACTAAAGATGTTCTTATTTTGAGTAAATAAGTTAGGTATGTGATTCGAAACTATTGTCAAGAGTGAATTAACTAAATCTACCTTACCTCAATCGTTCGCGAACAGTCTATTTTTCTTGAAAAAATAGGCTTTTTTTTCTAAAAATATCTAGTCAAGCGCTTTATTTTTTTGTATAATAGAACTAGCAAAGTATAGATAAGAAGAGAAAAGCATGATTACACTATTCCTATCACCGAGCTGTACTTCATGTCGTAAGGCAAAGGCCTGGTTAGAAAAACATAAGGTGCCCTTTGAGGAGCACAATATTATGACCAGTCCTTTAACAAGAAAAGAATTGCAACACATCCTTTCCTTGACCGAAAATGGTACTGATGACATCATTTCAACTCGTTCAAAAATTTTTCAAAAATTGAATATTGATGTAGAGAGTATCTCGGTATCGGAATTGCTTCATTTAATTGAGCAGTATCCAAGTCTTTTGCGTCGTCCAATTATTATTGATGCTAAACGTATGCAAATTGGTTTCAATGAAGATGAGATTCGTGCTTTTCTCCCTCGTAGTTACCGTAAGCAAGAACTAAAAGAAGCAAGAATGAGAGCTGGTATTAGTTAATGAACAAACAGTATAGTTACCCACTAGATTTGTCGTGGAGCACTGAAGAACTTGCTTCAGTGCTTTCTTTTTTTAATGATGTTGAAGCTGCCTATGAAGGTAAGGTAGAGGCTAAAAAGTTACTGGACTCTTATAAGGGATTCAAGGCGGTCGTGCCAAGTAAGAGTGAAGAGAAACGTTTGGGACGAGAATTTGAAACAGTGAGTGGCTATTCGCTTTACCGAGCAGTTCAGGCGGCTAAGGAAAAAGGGGAAGGAAAGATTTCTCTTGGAAAGTAAATTTGAATTTGCCAAAGAGCTTGTTAAGAGAGCGGGCCAGTATATCCTTGACCATATGCAGGAAGACTTGCGTGTTGAAACCAAGTCCTCTCCAACAGACTTGGTGACCAGACTGGACAAGGAAGTTCAGGAACTCTTGGTTAGTGAGATTTTGTCCCGTTATCCTGAGGATAAGATTTGTGCTGAAGAAGGTTGTCTGCGAGCCTCGGTTCAAGAGGGCAAGGTTTGGGTCATTGATCCGATTGATGGTACCAATAATTTTGTCGCCCAGCAGGAAGATTTTGCTGTTATGGTGGCTTATTTTGAAAATGGTCAGGGACAGTTTGGTCTAATTTATGATGTGGTCAAAGGGGATTGTTATCACGGTGGTGGAGCCTTTCCCGTTTGTCTAAATGATAAGCCCCTAGCTCCCTTTAAAGCAAAACCACTTGGAGATTTTCTCATTGCAGGGAATAGTGGTATGCTGGAAACCAATGAATGGGGTCTGGCTGATTTGGGTCGATCGGTCCTCGGTGTACGTGTCTATGGGAGTGCGGCCATTAGTTTTGCCAAGATTTTGTCAGGGCATTTGTTGACCTATGTCACTTATCTGCAACCATGGGATTATGCTGCGGCTAGTATTTTAGGGGAAAGTCTGGGATATCGGATTGTGACTCTTTCTGGTGAAACTCCTAATTTTCAGACCAGACAGCCGGTCATGATGCTACCTCTTGAGATGCAGGAGGAAATTCAGTCCTATATTTACGAAAGGAAAAGAACTTAAATGCAATTTCCAGAAGGATTTGTTGAAAAATATGAAGAGATACTAGGAGATGAGGCAAGAGATTTTCTTGCCTCTTTTGAGGAGGAAGCGGTTTCGGCCTTTCGGGTCAATCCTTTAAAAGAAGCGCCAGTTTCCTTTTCTGATCCCATTCCTCAAACCCCTTGGGGCCATTATGGGAAGGTGTCTGGGAAATCTCCGGAACATGCTACAGGTTTGGTTTATTCGCAAGAACCTGCTGCTCAGATGGTTGCTCAGGTAGCCCAACCCAGTCCTGGTATGAAAGTCTTGGATTTGGCTGCTGCACCGGGTGGAAAATCAACTCAGCTGGCAGCCTATCTAGCAGGGGAGGGTCTCCTTGTCTCCAATGAAATTTCAAGCAAACGGGCTAAGATTTTAGTAGAAAACATGGAGCGCTTTGGGGCGACAAATGTTGTGGTGACTAATGAATCTGCTGACCGCTTGGCCAAGGTCTTTAAAGGCTATTTTGACCTCATTGTCCTAGATGCCCCTTGCTCAGGGGAAGGGATGTTCCGTAAGCAACCAGATGCTATGGACTATTGGAACTTAGATTATCCAAGTCAATGTGCTAGCTTGCAAAGAGAAATTCTGGAAGATGCAGTAACCATGCTAGCTGAAGGTGGTCGCTTGGTTTATTCAACCTGTACCTGGGCCCCCGAGGAAAACGAAGAGATCGTCAATTGGCTACTGGAAGAGTATGATTTTGACTTGTTACCAGTAGAGCATATCAATGGAATGGTAGCTGGAATTGACCTGCCAGAAACGGCTCGGATGTACCCTCATCATTTTAAGGGAGAGGGACAATTTGTAGCTCATTTACAATTTAGAGGTGACAATCCAGCTCCTAAATTTAAGGCAAGTAAGAGCAATCTCAGCCGAGAACAAGTTTCCTTGTGGCAGGAATTTACCCAAAACCACCTGAAGGTTAATCTACCGGGTATCTTGCAGACTTTTGGAGACCAGCTTTATCTCTTGCCAGAACTTTTGCCAGATTTAGGGAAACTCAAGATTGCTAGGAATAGCCTGCATTTAGGGACCTTTAAGAAGAAACGCTTTGAGCCTAGTTTTGCTCTTGGTCTAGCTTTGAAACCGAGTCAGGTCAAGCAGTCGGTTGAAATTGACCAAGAGGCGTTTGTAAAGTATGCGGCTGGAGAAACCGTTCAGCTGGCGGAAAATCTGCCAAATGGTTGGTACCAAGTTTTGGTTCAAGGCAATGGTTTGGGCTTTGCTAAGGTGACTGGAAATATTTTGAAAAATTATTTTCCAAAAGGCCTCAGATTCAAGTGAAAATGCTAGTCAAAGTAGCTTGTCTATGTTATAGTGGAAGTATGGATTTTTTTCAAATTGTCTTTCATTTTAAGTCAAAATTGGTGGGCAAAGTAACTGAGCAAATTTCAAGTAAAATCAGGCTCAGAACTTCAGTTGGCTCCCAATTTTAAAAAAGAAAAACATAAATAAATAGTTGAAAAAATTCACAGCATTCACCATTATTTTCAAGGAGAAAAACAGTGAAAAAAAGGAAAAAACTCGCTCTATCCCTTGCGGCTCTTTTGCTAGCAGGTTCTTTGGCGGGATGTGCTAGCTGGATTGATCGTGGAGAATCCATGACAGCTGTTGGCTCAACGGCTCTTCAGCCCTTGGTCGAAGCAGCAGCAGATGAATTTGGCTCTATGCACGTTGGAAAAACAGTCAACGTCCAAGGTGGAGGATCTGGTACAGGTTTGTCTCAGGTTCAGTCTGGAGCCGTTGATGTAGGAAATTCAGACGTATTTGCCGAGGAAAAAGACGGTATCAACGCATCCGCTCTAGTGGACCATAAGGTAGCGGTAGCGGGCTTGGCGGTTATTGTAAACAAGGAAGTTGACGTTGAAAATCTGACAACTGAACAACTCCGTAGCATCTTCACAGGTCAAGTGACCAACTGGAAAGAAGTCGGTGGGAAAGACCTAGCCATTTCCATTATCAACCGCGCGGCAAGTTCTGGTTCGCGTGCAACCTTTGATAGTGTTATCATGGATGGTCAATCTGCCGTGCAGAGTCAAGAACAGGATTCAAATGGGATGGTCAAAAACATTGTTTCCCAGACACCAGGAGCCATTTCTTACCTAGCCTTTGCCTATGTGGATGACTCAGTTAAACGTATGAAGTTGAATGGCTATGAGCCGATTGCAGAAAATGTTACAACCAATAACTGGCCTTTGTGGTCTTATGAACACATGTACACCCTAGGTCAACCAAATGAATTGGTAGCAGAGTTTCTCAACTTTGTCCTCTCCGATGAAGCGCAAAGTGGAATCGTTAAGGGGATGGGCTATATTTCTGTCAAGGAAATGAAGGTTGAAAAAGATGCTGTAGGAACGGTGACAGCACTAGAAGGGAGTCAATAATGAATCAAGAAGAATTAGCTAAAAAATTACTTTCTCCCTCAAAGAACTCTCGTCTAGAGAAATTAGGGAAAGGCTTGACCTTTGCCTGTCTGTCTTTGATTGTTATCATCGTGGCTATGATTTTGATTTTCGTAGCCCAAAAAGGTTTGTCGACCTTCTTTGTAAATGGGGTTAATATCTTTGATTTCCTTTTTGGTCAAACTTGGAATCCTTCAGGTAAACAATTTGGTGCGCTTCCAATGATTTTGGGTTCCTTTATTGTCACAATCCTATCAGCCCTTATCGCAACTCCTTTTGCTATTGGTGCGGCAGTCTTTATGACTGAAGTCTCACCAAAAGGTGCTAGAATCTTGCAACCAGCTATTGAATTACTTGTCGGGATTCCTTCAGTCGTGTATGGATTTATCGGTTTGCAGGTCGTAGTTCCCTTTGTACGTAGTGTCTTTGGTGGAACTGGTTTTGGAATCTTGTCAGGGATTTTCGTTCTCTTTGTCATGATTTTACCAACGGTAACCTTTATGACAACCGATAGTTTGCGTGCGGTGCCTCGTCACTACCGCGAAGCCAGTTTGGCTATGGGGGCTACTCGTTGGCAAACCATCTGGCGCGTGACCTTGAAGGCAGCGCGTTCAGGGATTTTCACAGCAGTGGTCTTTGGGATGGCGCGTGCCTTTGGTGAGGCCTTGGCCATTCAGATGGTTGTCGGAAACTCAGCTGTTGTCCCAACTTCATTGACAACGCCTGCTGCGACCTTGACCTCTGTTTTGACCATGGGTATCGGAAATACCGTTATGGGAACAGTTGATAATAACGTTCTCTGGTCACTGGCCTTAGTCTTGCTTTTGATGAGTTTGGCCTTCAACAGTGTGATTAAATTGATTACGAAAGAAAGAGGAAAGAAAAACTATGCACGCTAAGAAATTAGATAAAATTGCAACAGCTGTCCTCTACTCGATTGCAGGAATTATTGTTGCCATCTTGGCATCCTTGATTCTCTATATCTTGGTTCGTGGTTTGCCTCACATCTCTTGGTCTTTCTTGACTGGCAAATCATCTTCTTACCAAGCGGGCGGAGGGATTGGAATTCAGCTCTATAATTCCTTCTTCCTTTTGGTTATTACCTTGATTATCTCTGTTCCCTTATCTATGGGGGCTGGGATTTTCCTAGCTGAATACGCCAAAAAAGGTCCTGTGACCAATTTTGTCAGAACCTGTATTGAAATCTTGTCTTCACTGCCATCAGTGGTTGTAGGTCTCTTTGGTTACTTGATCTTTGTAGTTCAGTTTGAGTATGGATTTTCAATTATTTCAGGCGCCTTGGCCTTGACGGTCTTTAACCTACCTCAGATGACTCGTAATGTTGAGGACAGCTTGAAACATGTTCACCATACGCAACGTGAAGCTGGCTTAGCTCTGGGTATTTCTCGTTGGGAGACTGTGGTCCATGTGGTCATTCCAGAAGCCCTACCAGGTATTGTAACGGGTGTCGTCTTGGCTTCTGGTCGTATCTTTGGTGAGGCTGCGGCTCTTATCTATACAGCAGGACAATCCGCTCCAGCCCTGGACTGGTCTAATTGGAATATTCTCAGTGTGACCAGTCCAATCTCTATCTTCCGTCAAGCAGAAACCTTGGCTGTCCACATTTGGAAAGTCAATAGTGAAGGTACCATTCCAGATGGAACTATCGTATCAGCAGGTTCTGCCGCAGTGCTCCTTATCTTTATCCTCATTTTTAACTTTGGAGCCCGTAAACTCGGAAGCTACCTACATAAGAAATTAACCGCTGCCTAAAGGAGAAGCCATGTCAAAATATAATTGGGATGAAAAGCATATCATCACCTTTCCTGAAGAGAAAGTGGCCCTCTCTACTAAGGATTTACATGTTTACTACGGTAAAAATGAATCCATCAAGGGCATCGATATGCAATTTGAAAAGAATAAAATTACGGCCTTAATTGGCCCTTCTGGTTCAGGGAAATCAACCTATCTCCGCAGTCTCAACCGTATGAATGATACCATTGATATTGCCAAGGTAACAGGTCAAATCCTCTACCAAGGGATTGATGTCAACCGTCCAGAAATCAACGTTTATGAAATGCGTAAACACATCGGGATGGTCTTCCAACGCCCAAATCCCTTTGCCAAGTCTATTTATCGCAATATCACTTTTGCCCATGAACGTGCAGGAGTTAAGGACAAGCAAGTCTTGGATGAAATTGTGGAAACTTCTCTTCGTCAGGCTGCTCTTTGGGACCAGGTCAAAGACGATTTGCACAAGTCAGCCTTGACCCTATCAGGTGGTCAGCAGCAACGTCTTTGTATCGCTCGTGCTATTTCGGTCAAACCAGATATCCTCTTGATGGATGAGCCGGCATCAGCCTTAGATCCGATTGCGACAGCCCAGCTGGAAGAAACTATGCTGGAATTGAAGAAGGACTTTACCATCATCATCGTGACTCACAGTATGCAGCAGGCTGCGCGTGCTAGTGACTACACAGGATTTTTCTACTTGGGCGACTTGATCGAGTACGATAAGACCTCTAATATTTTCCAAAATGCCAAACTACAGTCAACCAATGACTACGTAACAGGACACTTTGGATAGAAAGGAAACAGTATGACAGAAGCGATTTTACAGGTATCAGACCTGTCCGTTTACTACAATCAAAAAAAGGCCTTGAATAGTGTTTCCCTATCTTTCCAACCTAAGGAAATTACAGCCCTGATCGGTCCATCTGGATCAGGGAAATCAACCCTCCTCAAGGCTATCAACCGCATGGGGGATCTCAATCCAGAGGTAACTACAACTGGTTCGGTGGTTTACAACGGCCACAACATCTACAGCCCGCGTACAGATACAGTTGAATTGCGTAAGGAAATCGGCATGGTTTTCCAACAACCAAACCCTTTCCCTATGTCTATCTACGAAAATGTTGTTTACGGGCTTCGTATCAATGGAGTGAAGGATAAGCAGGTTCTGGATGAAGCGGTAGAAAAAGCCTTGCAACGAGCTTCTATCTGGGATGAGGTCAAGGATCGCCTGCATGATTCAGCTATCGGGCTTTCAGGCGGACAACAGCAACGTGTCTGTGTTGCCCGTGTCTTGGCAACCAGCCCTAAAATCATTCTCTTGGATGAACCGACTTCAGCTTTGGACCCTATCTCGGCCGGTAAGATTGAGGAAACCTTGTATGGTCTAAAAGATAAATACACCATGCTCTTGGTTACACGTTCCATGCAACAAGCCTCTCGTATCTCTGACAAGACAGGATTTTTCCTTGATGGAGATTTGATTGAGTTTAACGATACCAAGAAGATGTTCCTAAACCCACAACACAAGGAAACAGAAGATTATATTTCAGGAAAATTTGGATAAGGAGATAAATGATGTTACGTTCTCAATTTGAAGAAGATTTAGAGAAATTGCATAACCAGTTCTATGCTATGGGACAAGAAGTGCTATCTCAAATCAATCGTACAGTGCGTGCCTTTGTTACGCATGACCGTGATTTGGCCAAGGAAGTCATCGAAGACGATGCAGAAGTAAACGAATACGAAGTGAAATTGGAGAAGAAATCATTTGAAATGATTGCTCTGCAACAACCAGTTTCTCAGGACTTGCGTACAGTTCTAACAGTCTTAAAAGCCGTATCTGACTTGGAACGTATGGGTGACCATGCTGTTTCTATTGCCAAAGCGGCAATTCGTATGAAGGGGGAGCAACGCATCCCAGCTGTTGAAGAAGAAATCAAGAGAATGGGTCGCGATGTCAAGAATTTCGTTGAAGCAGCCCTTGAACTCTATCTCAATGGTTCAGTGGATCAGGCCTATGAAGTAGCAGCCATGGACGAAAAAATCAACCATTACTTTGATAGCATTCGTGACTTGGCTACAGAAGAAATCAAGAAAAATCCTGATGCCATTGTTACAGGTCGTGATTATTTCCAAGTGATTGCCTTCTTGGAACGTATTGGAGACTATGCCAAAAATATCTGTGAATGGGTTGTTTACTTTGAAACAGGTAAGATTGTCGAACTATAAAATAGATTCATTCTGTATAAAAAGGAGCTCAAAATCAACTGACAGCTCCTTTTCTTGAATGAAAAAAATATTTTTAAGATAAAAATTCAAAAAACACTTGACAAGCATCTTGGATAGCGTTATAATTATACAAAATTAACAGAGAGGTTGTTTATTTATGAAATCAAAAAAATGGATATTTGTTTTATGTAGTTTTCTTGCAAGTTTCTTCTTAGTAGCTTGTCAGTCGGGTTCTAATGAGTCTCAGTCAGCTGTTGATGCCATTAAGCAAAAGGGGAAATTAGTTGTGGCGACTAGTCCTGACTATGCACCTTTTGAATTCCAATCCTTAGTTGACGGAAAAAACCAGGTAGTCGGTGCGGATATTGATATGGCCCAAGCTATCGCTGATGAACTTGGGGTGAAGTTGGAAATTTCAAGCATGAGTTTTGACAATGTCTTGACCAGTCTTCAAACTGGCAAGGCTGACCTAGCGGTTGCAGGAATTAGCGCTACTGATGAGAGAAAAGAAGTCTTTGATTTTTCAATCCCTTACTATGAAAACAAGATTAGTTTCTTGGTTCGTAAGTCTGATGTAGAAAAATACAAGGATTTAACTAGCCTTGAAAGTGCTAATATTGCAGCCCAAAAAGGAACTGTTCCAGAAGCTATGGTCAAGGAACAATTGCCAAAAGCACAGCTGACTTCCCTAACCAATATGGGAGAAGCAGTCAATGAATTGCAGGCTGGAAAAGTAGATGCTGTTCATATGGATGAGCCTGTTGCCCTTAGTTATGCTGCTAAAAACGCGGACCTAGCTGTCGCAACTGTCAGCTTGAAGATGAAGGACGGCGAAGCTAATGCAGTTGCCCTTAGAAAAAATAGTGCTGATTTGAAAGAAGTGGTGGACAAGGTCATCCAAAAACTCAAGGATGACGGTACCTACCAAAAATATCTTGAAAAGGCAGCAACCTTAACAGAAGTTGAAGAATAATACTCAATGAAAATCAAAGAGCAAACTAGGAAGCTAGCCGCAAGCTGTACTTGAGTACGGTAAGGCGACGCTGACGTGGTTTGAATTTGATTTTCGAAGAGTATAAGAAAAAAGCAGAGTTGGAAGTTATTCCAATTCTGCTTTTAAATAGTTTAAAACCTTTTCTAGATTTTCTAAGGATACCTTGGCAAATTGATAAGGACAAGCATCCAAGTAAGCTTCTTCAAAGAAGTCTAAGCCCAGTTGGCTGTGTTTGAGACTGGCGATTTTAGGGTACTGTCTCAGATCTAGTAATAAGCCATCGTGTAGGGGGAAATGAGGAAGGGGACAAGGTGTTTTGGTTAAACTTTTCTCGAGTTGTTTTTGGTAGTCTTCCTGATTGGACAAGCGAGCTCGCCGATTTTTCTCAAATAATTGACTGTCAATATAGAGTGACAGGGCCTTTTGCATGATGAGGTTGCTGTCGTAATCTAGGATATTTTTGTAGGCCACAAAGGCTTCTTTGATAGCATTTGGAAGGATGAGTGCTGTTATCCGCAGGGCTGGAAAGAGGCTGGTTGAGAAGGACTTGATATAAATGACGCGCTCCTCTGTATCTAGATAGTGGAAGGTCTGGCCCTTTTTAGAGTCCAAATCCCCCAGATAGTCGTCCTCTACGATATAGACACCATACTTGGTAGCTAAGTCAAGAATAGCTCGTTTGTCCTGCTCAGAATAGGAATGCCCCAGAGGATAGTGAAATCGAGGAATGGTATAGAAAAACTTAATTTTTCCTGTCTTGAAATGGCCTTCCAGTTCCTCCAAGTCAATCCCATCAATGCTTCGTTCGATCGTTTGATAGTCCAGACCTTGAGCAATCAAGAGGCGATTCATCCGATGGTAGGTTGGCTGTTCTACCAAGATTTCCTTGGCTTGGCTAGGAAAGGATATTTGAGAAAGGATAAACAAGGCTTGCTGGGTTCCAGAAGTCAGTACCAGTTGATCAGCCTTGCAGTAGAGAGCTTGGTCAAAGAGGAGTTTGTGAATGGATTGTCTTAAGTCTTCTAATCCTTCTTGGTTGTCATAGTAGTTGAAGAGGTAGTTTTCCCGGCCAATCAAGGTTTCATTGATACAGAGTCGGAAATCGTCATAGGCACTGGCATGTTCGTCAGTGACTTCGATTTCTAGATCCTGGTGTTGCCCTTGTTCTAGGACATAGTAGCCACTCTGGGGCTTGGCATAGAGGTATTGTTCGTGCCGTAATTCCAGCAGGGCTCGTTGAATGGTGTCCTTGCTACAGTGAAAGTCAAGGCTCAGTTGACGGATAGAAGGCAGGCGACTTCCCGTTGGAAAACGTCCAGACTCGATACTATTTTTCAGATAGGAAACGACCTCTTGGTACTTGCTTTGTTTCTTCATTCCAGACCTCCCTTGATTTTGTTACATTGTACCCTTTTTTTTCCTTCTTGGCAATGTCTAGAGTGTTTCTCTCGTTCACATCTAGGGGCAAATGTGGTATACTTAGGAGTAAGATTTATAGAATAACAGACAAGAAAGTGAATGGATAAGAACGTGCAGGAACCAGTGAAACTATTTCAATACAATACCCTTGGAGCCTTGATGGCCGGCCTTTATGGTGGTACCATGACAGTAGGAGAATTGCTGGAGCATGGTGACCTTGGTTTGGGAACCTTGGATTCTATTGATGGGGAATTGATTGTCCTAGATGGCAAGGCTTATCAGGCCAAAGGCTCAGGAGACCAACCAGAAATTGTGGAAGTATCACCAGATGCCCTTATTCCTTACGCAGCAGTGGTACCGCATCAGGCAGAGGTCATTTTCCGCCAGCGCTTTGAGATGACAGACAAGGAATTGGAAGAACGAATTGAGTCTTATTATGATGGGGAAAATCTTTTCCGCTCAATCAAGATTCGTGGGGAGTTTTCGCATATGCATGTGCGCATGATTCCCAAGTCGACACCAGATACCAAGTTTGCTGATGTCGCAACCCATCAACCTGAGTATAGTCGTGACAATGTGGCGGGAACTATCGTTGGTTTCTGGACGCCAGAGATTTTCCATGGAGTCAGTGTGGCAGGCTACCATCTGCACTTCATTTCAGATGATTTGACCTTCGGTGGTCATGTCATGGACTTTGTCATCAAGGAAGGGATTATTGAGGTGGGAGCTGTTGACCAATTGGATCAACGTTTCCCAGTCCAAGACCGTCAATACTTGTTTGCTAAGTTCAATGTTGACGAGATGAAAAAAGATATTGAAAAGGCGGAATAGGAGAAGAAAATGACCATTCATATTATCATTACCATGGTGCTGTTGCTGGCTTTCTTGCTAGGAAGTATTTGGTATGCCAAAAAGAAATACCAGATTAATCTAGCTGTCTTGGGCTTGGGGGCTGTTGCTTTCTTTGTCTCTTCACAGATTTTAGAAAAACTGGTGCATATCTTGGTTTTACATCCTCAAAAAGACGGTAGTATTGCCCTCATGCAAGACCATCCGCTTGTCTATATCATCTATGGCCTAGCTATGGCAGCATTTTTTGAGGAAACTGCTCGTCTTATTTTCTTCAAATGGTTGGAGAAAAAGAGAAGTTTGGAAAAGGCAGATGCCTTGGCTTATGGCTTGGGGCATGGTGGCTTGGAGTTGATTTTCCTAGGTCTTACTAGTTTGATTAATCTCTACATCGTTCTCTCAGCAGTTCAAACTCAGAATCCACAGGTCATGCAATTGCTGTCTGAAAATATGTTGAAAACTATTCAGTCGCTATCAGCCTGGCAGATTTATTTGCTTGGTTTTGAGAGAATCTTGGCGCTAGGTTTCCAATTACTCTTGACTGTTTGGGTTTACCAAGCTGTTCGCCAGAAGAAATGGATTTATCTCCTAGCAGCCTATGGACTACATGCCTTCTTTGACCTAGCTCCATCTCTAGCCCAAGTTGGCTGGCTGACAAATCCAGTCTTGGTTGAAGTTGTCCTAGCACTAGAGCTCGTTCTGCTTGCCTATGGAACAAAGGCTATCTTTTGCAAAAAATCATAAAAAGAGGGGAAACCTCTTTTTTGTTTAAAATAAGCCCAAGATTTTTTTAGGGTCGTCAAATGGTCTTAAAAATGGTATAATGGAATGAATTTTGTAAAAGGAAGAGTGTCATGTCAGTAAAAGAAAAAATGATTGAAATCTTAGAAGGGATTGATATCCGTTTCAAGGAACCCTTGCATGCTTATAGTTATACAAAAGTAGGTGGAGAGGCCGATTATTTGGTCTTTCCACGAAATCGTTTTGAGTTGGCTCGCGTTGTCAAATTTGCCAATCAAGAAAGTATTCCTTGGATGGTTCTTGGAAATGCCAGCAACATCATCGTTCGTGATGGTGGAATTCGTGGATTTGTCATCTTGTGTGACAAGCTCAATAATGTTTCCGTTGATGGCTATACCATTGAAGCTGAAGCTGGTGCTAACTTGATTGAAACAACTCGCATTGCGCTTCGTCATAGTTTGACTGGTTTTGAGTTTGCTTGTGGCATTCCAGGAAGCGTTGGCGGTGCTGTCTTTATGAATGCCGGTGCCTATGGTGGCGAGATTGCCCACATCTTGCAGTCTTGTAAGGTCTTGACCAAGGATGGAGAAATCGAGACCCTGTCTGTCAAGGACTTGGCTTTTGGTTACCGTCACTCAGCCATTCAAGAGTCTGGTGCAGTTGTCTTGTCAGCTAAATTTGCCCTTGCTCCAGGAAGCCATCAGGTTATCAAGCAAGAAATGGATCGCTTGACGCATCTACGTGAACTCAAGCAACCTTTAGAATACCCATCTTGTGGTTCGGTCTTTAAGCGTCCAGTAGGGCATTTTGCAGGTCAGTTAATTTCTGAAGCTGGCTTGAAAGGCTATCGTATTGGTGGAGTAGAAGTATCAGAAAAACACGCAGGTTTTATGATTAATGTTGCTGACGGAACGGCTAAAGACTACGAGGACTTGATTGAGTCTGTTATCGAAAAAGTCAAGGAACACTCTGGCGTCACTCTTGAGAGAGAAGTTCGTATTTTAGGTGAAAGCAAGTAGGAAGCTTTGGCTAAAAAGCTGCTGCTATGTCATGGAAAGGGGGTGAAAGCCTATCGTCAGTGCAGAAGAATGTAGGCAGTTCAATCTCCTACGCGAGGTAGTAGCGGCCTGACAGAGCCCTGATCTGTTAATCTATGAAAAAGAAGGAATAAATGACAATTGAAAAAACCAATTATTGAATTCAAAAACGTCTCTAAAGTTTTTGAAGACAGCAACACCAAGGTTCTCAAAGATATCAACTTTGAGTTGGAAGAAGGGAAGTTCTATACTCTTCTAGGCGCGTCTGGTTCAGGGAAATCAACTATCCTTAACATCATTGCAGGTTTACTGGATGCGACGACAGGAGATATTTTGCTGGATGGTGTCCGTATCAATGACATCCCAACCAACAAGCGAGACGTCCATACGGTCTTCCAATCCTATGCCTTGTTTCCACATATGAATGTGTTTGAAAATGTTGCCTTTCCACTACGCTTGCGCAAGATTGACAAGAAAGAAATCGAGCAACGCGTAGCGGAAGTTCTCAAGATGGTTCAGTTGGAAGGGTACGAAAAACGTTCTATTCGTAAACTTTCTGGAGGACAACGTCAGCGTGTGGCCATTGCCCGCGCCATCATCAATCAACCTCGTGTGGTTTTGTTGGATGAGCCCTTGTCAGCGCTGGACTTGAAATTGCGAACAGACATGCAGTACGAACTCCGTGAACTACAACAACGATTGGGCATTACCTTTGTCTTTGTCACTCACGATCAGGAAGAAGCCCTTGCCATGAGTGACTGGATTTTCGTTATGAATGATGGCGAGATTGTCCAGTCTGGAACGCCTGTGGACATCTACGACGAGCCAATCAACCACTTTGTTGCCACCTTTATTGGTGAGTCAAACATCTTGCCAGGTACCATGATTGAGGACTACTTGGTTGAGTTTAACGGCAAACGCTTTGAAGCGGTCGATGGAGGGATGAAGCCCAATGAACCAGTCGAAGTCGTGATTCGTCCAGAGGACTTACGCATTACCCTTCCTGAAGAAGGCAAACTCCAAGTTAAGGTTGATACCCAGCTCTTTCGTGGGGTTCACTATGAAATCATCGCCTATGACGAACTCGGAAATGAATGGATGATCCACTCAACTCGTAAGGCCATCGTGGGTGAGGAAATCGGTCTGGACTTTGAACCAGAAGACATCCACATCATGCGTCTCAACGAAACCGAAGAAGAGTTCGATGCCCGTATCGAAGAATACGTGGAAATCGAAGAGCAAGAAGCAGGTCTGATCAATGCAATCGAGGAGGAAAGAGATGAAGAAAACAAGCTCTAAACTCTTTGTAGTGCCCTACATGCTTTGGATTGTCCTCTTTGTATTGGCACCCTTGGTCTTGATTTTCGGTCAATCCTTTTTCAATATTGAAGGACAATTCAGTTTAGAAAACTATAAATCTTACTTTGCGTCACAAAACTTGACCTACCTAAAAATGAGTTTCAACTCTGTACTCTATGCAGGAATTGTGACCTTTGTGACCTTGCTTATCAGCTATCCAACAGCCCTCTTTTTGACCCGTCTCAAGCACCGTCAACTCTGGCTTATGCTGATTATCCTGCCTACTTGGATCAATTTGCTCCTTAAAGCCTATGCCTTTATCGGAATTTTTGGTCAAAATGGCTCTATTAACCAATTTTTGGAATTTATCGGAATCGGTTCACAGCAATTGCTCTTTACCGATTTCTCCTTTATCTTTGTCGCAAGTTACATCGAGCTACCATTTATGATTTTGCCGATTTTCAATGTCTTGGATGATATGGACAACAATCTCATCAATGCCAGTTACGACCTCGGTGCGACCAAGTGGGAGACCTTCCGCCATGTCATCTTCCCTCTGTCGATGAACGGAGTGAGAAGTGGGGTCCAATCTGTCTTTATCCCCAGCTTGAGTCTCTTCATGTTGACGCGTTTGATTGGTGGGAACCGTGTCATCACCTTGGGGACGGCCATTGAGCAGAACTTCCTGACCAATGACAACTACGGTATGGGTTCAACCATCGGTGTGATTCTCATCTTGACCATGTTCATCACCATGTGGGTGACCAAGGAAAGGAGAGAACGATGAAAAAATTTGCCAACCTTTATCTGGGACTGGTCTTTCTTGTCCTCTACCTGCCTATCTTTTACCTGATTGGTTATGCCTTTAACGCAGGCAACGACATGAATAGCTTTACAGGCTTTAGCTTAAGCAATTTTAAAACCATGTTTGGCGATGGTCGCCTTATGTTGATTGTGACTCAGACCTTTTTCTTAGCATTTTTATCAGCCTTGATAGCGACCATTATCGGGACTTTTGGTGCCATTTACATCTACCAGTCTCGTAAGAAATACCAAGAAACCTTTCTATCACTCAATAATATCCTCATGGTTGCGCCTGATGTTATGATTGGTGCTAGCTTCTTGATTCTCTTTACCCAACTCAAGTTTTCACTTGGCTTTTTGACAGTTCTTTCTAGTCACGTAGCCTTCTCCATTCCTATCGTGGTCTTGATGGTCTTACCTCGTCTCAAAGAAATGAACGGTGACATGATTCATGCGGCCTATGACCTTGGTGCCAGTCAATTTCAGATGTTCAAGGAAATCATGCTTCCTTACCTGACACCGTCTATCATTGCAGGTTACTTCATGGCCTTCACCTATTCGTTAGATGACTTTGCCGTGACCTTCTTTGTAACGGGAAATGGCTTTTCAACCCTGTCAGTCGAGATTTACTCTCGTGCTCGCAAGGGGATTTCGCTAGAAATCAATGCCCTGTCTGCCCTCGTCTTTCTCTTTAGTATTATCCTAGTTGTTGGATATTACTTTATCTCACGTGAGAAGGAGGAGCAAGCATGAAAAAACTCTATTCATTTTTAGCAGGAATTGTAGCCATTATCCTAGTCTTATGGGGAATTGCTACGCATCTAGATAGTAAAATCAATAGTCGAGATAGTCAAAAACTGGTAATCTACAACTGGGGGGACTATATCGATCCAGAACTCTTGGAGCAATTTACAGAAGAAACAGGAATTCAAGTCCAGTATGAGACCTTTGATTCCAACGAAGCCATGTATACAAAGATCAAGCAGGGTGGAACGACCTACGATATTGCCGTTCCTAGTGAATACATGATTAACAAGATGAAGGACGAAGATCTCTTGGTTCCGCTTGATTATTCAAAACTTGAAGGTCTTGAAAATATCGGACCAGAGTTCCTCAACCAGTCCTTTGACCCAGGCAATAAATTCTCCATCCCTTACTTCTGGGGAACATTAGGAATTGTCTACAATGAAACCATGGTAGAGGAAGCGCCTGAACATTGGGATGACCTCTGGAAGCCAGAGTATAAGAACTCGATCATGCTTTTTGATGGGGCGCGTGAGGTGCTGGGACTAGGACTCAATTCGCTAGGCTACAGCCTCAACTCCAAGGATATCCAGCAGTTGGAAGAGACAGTGGACAAGCTTTACAAGCTCACTCCAAATATCAAGGCTATTGTGGCGGATGAGATGAAGGGATACATGATTCAGAACAATGCTGCTATCGGTGTGACCTTCTCTGGTGAAGCCAGCCAAATGCTGGAGAAAAATGAAAATCTCCGCTATGTAGTTCCGACTGAGGCCAGCAACCTTTGGTTTGACAATATGGTCATTCCCAAAACAGTTAAAAACCAAGATGCCGCCTATGCCTTTATCAACTTTATGTTGAAACCCGAAAATGCTCTCAAAAATGCAGAGTATGTCGGCTATTCAACTCCAAACCTACCAGCCAAGGAACTACTCCCAGAGGAGAAAAAAGAAGATAAAGCCTTCTATCCAGATGCTGAAACCATGAAACACCTAGAAGTTTATGAGAAATTTGACCATAAATGGACAGGAAAATATAGCGACCTCTTCCTACAGTTTAAAATGTATCGGAAGTAGGAGTTAGATGTAAGAAAACGAATCAGTCAAGCTGGTTCGTTTTTTTATAGAAGTCAGTTTTTACAGCCATATCTTTTTCTATTTTAGTTGCTGTGTTTAGTAATATGAAAATTGAGGATAAAAATAGTGATAAGTGAAATAACGGCGCATTTGTTTCAAGATTTTTTTATTTGTTGAATTATACCTCCTTCATTAAAATTTTTTAAATTGACTACTAGCTACATACGCTTTTACCTCCTTTTATGCTATAATATTCTCAATAGAATCTTTAATCTTCAAATAAATATTCCTTATGGAATAATTCCGTTTTATACTGTTTAGAATATTTAAGAGGATACAATGTTTAATAATGATTCTTTTGGAGATCGTCTTAAGGAACTGAGAAAGATCAAGAAGTTAACTCAGGTACAAATTTCTGAGATGATTGGTGGATAACAAGGTACTTATTCTCGTTGGGAGAATGGAACTTTAGAGCCTAATTTAGACGCCGTTGTCAAATTAGCAAAATTATTTGATACCACGACAGATTATTTACTAGGAAAAACGATTTACAGTACTCTAGATGATATTTCTCATTCAATCACTAGAATTGATATGAAGAAGTTAAAAGAGTTTAATAAAACTGAACTTAATGATTTGAAATTTTCGCTTGTTATGAATGGAATAAAAAAACATTTCACTGTATTTGACTATATGGATGAGCTAGTTTCTGAATATAATTTAGACAAAGAAGAGCAAGGAATATTGCCGACTCTCTTTAAAGAGGTTTATGATTATTTTAATGCAGATTAATGGTTTATAAGATTAAGCTTTAATAGATAGAGAATAATATATTCTTGTTGAGTGATTCTATTTTATGAAGGTTGTTTGTAGTTGAAGGGGGAAATAGATGGACTCTAAAATTGATACAGCTTGGAACTTGTTTCTGGAAGGAAAAATATCAGAAGCTAAAAAGTTAGTTGAACAAGATTTTTCCATTGATACCTGTACGGATTTTAGTCTTTTAAATTTGATGGGATATTTATTGTTAGCAGAAAAAGACTATGTTTCATGTACCCATATCTTTGAGAAATACATTTTATTAGCGCAACAAAATGAAGATAAAGAAAATGAACACATTGGCTTACATCAATTAGCTATGATCTACAGAGATCAGGGGGATTTTCATAAGGCTTTAAAACTTATTGAAGGTGAAGAGAAGATAGTTGAAGAGCATTTTCCAAATGATAATCTAAAGAAAGCTGTGAATAACTACGAACAGGGCTATGTGAGATTTAAATTAAACAATCTTGATGAGGCTCTTACATTCATGAATCTGTCATTGGAACAATCTTTAGAGACTGATGATGTGATTTCTCAAGCTTGTAGCTATAGAGGGTTAGGTGAAATCTATTTAGCCTTGAAAGATACGGAATTATCCAACAGACATTTCAAACGAGCTATAGAACTTTTCGAAAGTGTTGGAGAGTTTGAAGGGATAAAGGAAATTGAGGAATTGATTAATGAATGATTTGACATTTAGATTTTGCTATTAGTTTGTTTTATCTTAAAAAATGTAGATATGAAATTGACAGTCTAGATAATATTAAAGCGAGAGAGTAATATGTTATTTTGGATTTGTTTAATATCAACAATTATATTGGCTAATTTTGTTCGCCTGAAAGAGTAATCAAAGATACAGGTAATTGGTCTGATTCAATGGGAATGATTTCCAGTTGACGCAAGCTTAAAAAAACGTTATAATAAGAAAGTTGAGAATTGATTTTCAATTATCTTAGTCCAGAGAAATGGCGGTGCTGCGAGCCATCTAAGCTAGGAAGTCATGCTACTCAATTTAACAATTGCATAAGAACAAGAGAATGACAAGTTCATTGAATGAAGGTGGTACCGCGGTTTTTCGCCCTTCGTGATATGAGCTTGTCTTTTGATTTTTTGGAGGTGTTGATGAAAACATTTCTTGTCAAACAAAAGTTTCGTCTTGGAGGCGAACGCTTCGCTATCAAGGATGACAGGGGAGAAATCGCCTATCAGGTAGAGGGATCATTTTTTAAGATTCCCAAAACTTTTACCATCTATGATGTTAATGGTGAACAAGTCAGTCAGATTAGTAAAGAAATCTTGACCTTGCTTCCTCGTTTTGAGATTCAGCTTCGGGATGGCTCGAGTTTTGTCATTCGCAAGAAGTTGACCTTCTGGCGAGATAAGTATGAGTTTGATAATCTAGGTCTTCGTATCGAGGGCAATATCTGGGATTTGAATTTCAAATTGCTGGATGATCGCGATCAGCTGATTGCGGAAATTAAGAAGGAACTCTTCCATCTGACCTCTACCTATAACGTAACGGTCCTTGAGGACGCTTATGCAGACCTAGTCATTTCCCTCTGTGTCGCGATTGACTATGTGGAAATGCTGGAAAGCCAATCACATTAAACAAGTAAATAAGGAGACAATATGAAACAACTATCTAGTGCACAAGTACGCCAAATGTGGCTTGATTTCTGGGCGACCAAAGGTCACTCAGTAGAACCATCAGTGAGCTTGGTTCCTGTAAATGACCCAACTCTTTTGTGGATCAACTCTGGGGTAGCAACCCTTAAGAAATACTTTGACGGGACCATTATCCCTGAAAATCCACGTATTACTAATGCCCAAAAGGCTATCCGTACCAACGATATCGAGAACGTAGGGAAGACTGCACGTCACCATACCATGTTTGAAATGTTGGGGAACTTCTCAATCGGGGATTACTTCCGTGACGAAGCCATCACTTGGGCTTATGAGCTTTTGACAAGCCCAGAATGGTTTGACTTCCCAGCTGAGAAACTTTACATGACCTACTATCCAGACGATAAAGATTCTTACAACCGCTGGATTGAAGTAGGAGTGGACCCAAGTCACTTGATTCCAATCGAGGACAACTTCTGGGAAATCGGTGCTGGACCTTCTGGACCAGATACAGAGATTTTCTTTGACCGTGGAGAAGCTTTTGATCCAGAAAATATCGGTCTTCGCCTGCTTGCAGAGGATATCGAAAACGACCGTTATATCGAAATCTGGAACATCGTTTTGTCACAATTTAATGCAGATCCTGCTGTTCCTCGTAGCGAGTACAAGGAATTGCCACACAAGAACATTGATACGGGCGCTGGTTTGGAGCGTTTGGTAGCGGTTATCCAAGGTGCTAAGACCAACTTTGAAACGGACCTCTTCATGCCAATCATTCGTGAAGTGGAGAAATTGTCTGGTAAGGTTTATGACCAAGATGGCGACAACATGAGCTTCAAGGTCATCGCTGACCACATCCGTTCCCTTTCATTTGCCATCGGTGATGGTGCCCTTCCAGGAAATGAAGGTCGTGGTTATGTCCTTCGTCGTCTTCTCCGTCGTGCTTCTATGCATGGTCAAAAATTGGGTATCAACGAGCCTTTCCTTTACAAACTCGTTCCAACCGTTGGAAAAATCATGGAAAGCTACTACCCAGAAGTGCTTGAAAAACGTGACTTTATCGAAAAAATCGTTAAGAGCGAAGAAGAATCATTTGCCCGTACCCTTCACTCAGGTCAACACTTTGCCCAAGGCATTGTAGCTGACTTGAAAGAAAAAGGTCAATCTGTCATTGCTGGTTCAGATGTATTTAAACTTTACGACACTTATGGATTCCCAGTTGAATTGACTGAAGAAATCGCTGAAGAAGCTGGGATGACTGTAGACCGTGAAGGATTTGAAGCAGCCATGAAAGAACAGCAAGAACGCGCGCGTGCCTCAGCTGTCAAGGGTGGCTCAATGGGGATGCAAAATGAAACCCTTCAAAACATCACTGTAGAAAGTGTCTTCAACTACAATGCTAGCCAATTGCCTTCTAAGTTGGTGGCTATCGTAGCGGATAATGCAGAAGTAGAAGCTGTAGCAGAAGGAATTGCCTCTCTTATCTTTGCAGAAACACCATTCTACGCTGAAATGGGTGGACAGGTCGCTGACCACGGACAAATCTTGGATGAGTCAGGTAAGGTCGTGGCTACTGTGACCAATGTTCAAAAAGCACCAAACGGACAAGCACTTCACACGGTTGAAGTTCTTGCACCTCTTGCCTTGAACCAAGAATATACCTTGGCAATTGATACAAATCGTCGTCACCGTGTTATGAAAAACCACACTGCGACTCACTTGCTTCACGCTGCCCTTCATAATATCCTTGGAAACCATGCAACACAAGCAGGATCTCTTAACGAAGTCGAATTCCTTCGCTTTGACTTTACTCATTTCCAAGCTGTGACTGCTGAAGAATTGCGTGCCATTGAACAGCAAGTCAACGAGAAAATCTGGGAAGCTCTTGAAGTTAAGACAGTTGAAACGGATATTGATACTGCTAAAGAAATGGGAGCTATGGCTCTCTTTGGTGAGAAATACGGCAAGGAAGTTCGTGTTGTTACTATCGGTGACTACTCTATCGAGCTTTGTGGTGGTACCCACGTTGGCAACACTTCTGAGATTGGACTCTTCAAGATTGTCAAAGAAGAAGGTATCGGATCAGGAACTCGCCGTATTTTAGCAGTGACTGGTAAGGAAGCTTTTGAAGCCTACCGCGAACAAGAAGATGCTCTTAAAGCTGTCGCAGCAACCTTGAAAGCACCTCAAGTCAAGGAAGTACCTCACAAGGTGGAAGGACTCCAAGAACAACTTCGTCAACTTCAAAAAGAAAATGCTGAGTTGAAAGAAAAAGCCGCAGCAGCTGCCGCAGGTGATATCTTCAAGGATGTTAAGGAAGTCAACGGTCACCGTTACATTGCTAGTCAAGTGTCTGTATCAGATGCAGGTGCCCTTCGTACCTTTGCAGATAACTGGAAACAAAAAGACTACTCTGATGTGCTTGTCCTAGTTGCAGCTATTGGTGACAAGGTCAATGTCCTTGTCGCAAGCAAGACAAAAGACCTTCATGCAGGAAACCTTGTCAAAGAATTGGCACCAATCGTCGATGGACGTGGTGGTGGTAAACCAGACATGGCCATGGCAGGAGGAAGCAACCAAGCTAAGATCCAAGAATTGTTGGATGCCGTAGCAGGTAAATTGTAAGAAAACAAAGATCTATCCATTAGGGTAGGTTTTTTTTGTGAATACAAAAAAGCCAAATCCGATTGAACCTGGCTTGATAATCATTGGCAATTAGATTGTATTGGCTGCCCAGACACTTACCGAAGCAGTTGAGACTGGAAATTGTCCATAACCTTCCTCATCAATTGTAACTTGACCTAGGTGGTTTTCAAGTAAATCTACAAAGGTTTGGTTAGCCCATTCTTGGCCGACAAACATTGATTTGCTGTTTTCTTGGTCATTTGAAATCAAGACTGCGATTGGGGATTGATTTTCAGCACCTGAACGTACCCAACCGATACAGTTAGCATCATCAAAGTAGTCATTTTGTTCTCCATAGGCCAAGTCTTTTCGGATGGCTAGGAGGCGGTCAAGGACTTCTTTGAAATCTTGTTGAGCATACTGCCCTGAAATCCCATAGTAGTCTCCGTAAAAGACACATGGAAGGCCGTCTTGACGTAATAGAATGAGAGTATAGGCTGCTGGTTTGAACCATTCTTCAACAGTAGACTCAAGAGCCTGACCACGTTGGGTATCGTGGTTGTCGACAAAGGTTACAGCCTTGTCAGGTTTGAGTTCAACCAAGCTATCTGTGAAAATACCACGAAGGTCATAGTTGGAACCTGCTCGGCTAGCATCAAAGAGATTCTGGTGGAGACGAACATCAACAAGGTCGAATCGTTCTTCCGTTTTTTCAAGATAGTCTAGATTGGCTTCCTTGTCAGGATTCCAGAATTCACCAAAAACATAGAAATCTTCACCGTATTTTTCCTTCATATCACGGATGAAATTGCTCATGAAGAAAGAGTCAATGTGTTTAACAGCATCCAAGCGGAAACCAGCTACACCAGTCGTTTCCATGAACCAGTCAGCCCAGTCATAGATATTTTGGATGACTTCAGGATGTTTAAAGTCTAGGTCGGCATACATGAGGTAGTCGTAGTTTCCGTTTTCGTTATCGACCAATTCCTCATTTGCCCAGCCCTTGTTGTCCCCTTGGATGAGATAAATGCCAGACTTTCGGCGTTTGGCATCATAGTCTGTACCGGTGAAGTGGTACCAGTGCCAGTGGAAGTCATTGTAGGTATCTTGGCGACCATCGAAGGTAAAGCTAGTCCAGCCATTGATGGTGAAGGGTTCCCCAAGTTCAACTGTACGGTCTACAGGATCCACCTCAATAACCTGAAAGGCTTCCATGTGATCAGCAGCAGCCTTGTGATTGAGCACCACATCGGCCATAGGTTGAATTCCCTGTGCTTTTAGAGCTTGAATGGCTTGAAGATAGTCTTCTTTAAAACCATACTTGGTGCGGACAGTTCCTTTCTGGTTAAACTCGCCTAGGTCGAATAAGTCATAGACCCCATAGCCGACATCTTTTTCATTGGTCGCCTTGAAAGCTGGTGGCATCCAGACATGGCTGATACCGAGATCAGCTAGGTGTTGAGCATCTTCAGCCAGACGTGTCCAGTGCTGACCGTCGTGGGGCAGATACCATTCAAAGTATTGCATGAGTGTTTGATTTTGCATGATGTTTCCTCTTACTTGTCAATCTTGTTCTTTATTCTATCATAAAGTATCGGTTAGCTCAAACGTTTGCGTAAAACTGAATAATAAGTTTTTGACTATTTTATATAAAATGTTGATTTTTAAAATGAAAGCGCTATAATTATAGTAAATTACATAGATAAAGAGAGGAGATTTCTCATGATTGAATTTCAAAATGTTAGTAAGTTGTATGGTGATAAAGAGGCCTTGAGCAATCTCAATCTGCAGATTGAAAATGGAGAGATTATGGGCTTGATTGGCCATAATGGGGCTGGAAAATCGACCACTATAAAATCCTTAGTCAGTATCATTTCACCCAGCAGTGGTCGTATTTTGGTAGACGGTCAGGAGTTATCGGAAAATCGTTTAGCTATTAAACGAAAGATTGGCTATGTAGCAGACTCGCCTGACTTATTTTTACGCTTAACGGCCAATGAATTTTGGGAATTGATTGCTTCATCCTATGATCTGACTAGCTCTGACTTGGAGGCTAGTCTAGCTAGGCTATTGAACGTTTTTGATTTTGCTGAAAACCGCTATCAGGTTATTGAAACCCTTTCTCACGGAATGCGTCAGAAAGTCTTTGTCATCGGAGCACTCTTGTCCGATCCCGATATTTGGGTCTTGGACGAACCCTTGACAGGTTTGGATCCCCAGGCTGCCTTTGATTTGAAGCAAATGATGAAGGAGCATGCGCAAAAAGGCAAGACGGTCTTGTTTTCAACTCATGTCCTAGAGGTGGCAGAGCAAGTCTGTGATCGGATTGCCATTTTGAAAAAGGGGCATTTGATTTATTGTGGTAGCGTAGAGGACTTGAGAAAAGACCATCCAGACCAGTCTTTAGAAAGTATCTATCTTAGCCTTGCTGGTAGAAAAGAGGAGGTTTCAGATGCGTCTCAAAGTCATTAAAAAATTAGTTGATATCAATATCCTCTATTCATCTCAAGAAGCTAATCTGGCTAACCTACGAAAGAAGCAAGCTAAAAATCCTGGAAAAAAAGTAAATGTTTCCGCTAGAGTCCTAAGTTCTTACATTTTTTCTAGTCTCTTGATGCTTTTCATGTTTATAAATATAGCCTTTCGTTTTCCTTTTGATAAAATACCTGTTTATTTTAGTTTTATGGTTGCTATTTTACTAGTGATTGCCTTTTCAACTTCTTTAACTGCCTTTTACAATGTCTTTTATGAGAGTAAGGACTTGGTATCGTATAGGCCTTATGCCTTTAAAGAATCAGAGATTATAATTGCTAAAGGACTGTCTGTCCTCTTGCCAGCTCTGCCTGGAATTGTACCAATCCTAGCTTATTTTCTAGTCCTCTACATTAGGCTAGCACCTTCTCTTTGGCTTGGCTTGCCTTTGATGCTACTGTCCTTGGCTCTATTATTTGTTTCTGTGGCTCTAGTGATGGTAGTGGCAGTGCATTTCTTGGCTCAAACTGCGCTTTTTAGAAAGTATCAGTCTATTTTTTCGAATGTGATGATTGGGATAGGAGTTCTCACACCTTTAATATTTGTCTTCTTTCTACAGTCGACTTCTAGAGGTATAGGTGATCAGACTAAAGAAATTCCACCTCTTCTTTATCCTATTCATCTCTTTTACAAAATAGCAGTGGAGCCTTTTTCGATAGAAGCCATCCTAGGTCTGCTCGCTTGGATAGCTTTAACTCTTTTCTTGCTTTACCTGACCAAAAAGAAGGTTTTGCCTCGTTTTTATGATGTGATCCTACTTAATAGTGAGGAGAAGGTCAAAAAAGAACGTCGCAGTAAGGAGGGGCTCTCAACTACTAAAAAGGGCTTTTTCCGTATGGTTTTACGCTACCACCTCACCCTTTTGGGACAGGGGACTGGCGTGATTACAGTGCTTTTTACAAGTGCTTTCCTTCCTTATCTCATGATGATCGGTCTGATTTCCAACATCCGAGATTCTCAGATAGTTCCAGACATTCATCCTCCATACTGGTTACCCTTGTTTTTTATAGGTCTCTTTCTAGCTGTTGTCAATAACAATATCACCAGCCTGCATTCAATTGCCTTATCCTTGGAGAGGGAAAATGTTGATTTTCTGAAGAGTTTACCCTTTGACTTTGCTCGTTATGTAAAAGTGAAATTTTGGATTATATTTGCTGTCCAGTCCTTTTTACCAGTTCTGACTTTACTTGGTCTTTCTCTATATTTAGGCTTGCCCATCCTTTCGATGATTTACCTTCTTGTAGTCTGGACCCTTGCCAGTGTCATCCTTTCTTGCCACCATTACCTTAAGGACGTAAAAAATCTGTCAACCAATTGGAGTAGTATTACTGACCTGGTGAATCGTTCAAATGGTATAGTAGCAATAGTTTTACTCTTAATCTATAGTGCAATCCTGATGGCCCTTGTAATCGGAAGCATATTCTTGGTTCAGTCTCTCGCCCCTGTCCTTGCCATCAGCTTGGGAGTAGGAGTTCTTATCCTCTTACTTGCTCTTGCTATTTTTGGCTATCATTACTACCTATCACGCATATTAGCAGAAATAGAAAAAAGATGAGATAGTTGGTCGCTTGCTTGATAAATTCAATTCGACAAACGTTTTTATAGTTTGTTATAATGTAGTTGTAAATGATTAAGATTGGTAATCAAAAAATAAAGAGGGGAATGTCATGAATAAGAAATATAATAAGTTTCTATTTTTGTTGTTTATAGTTTATTTATTTGGATATTTTTCAATTTCAAAAACGTTAATTCCTTTAATGTGTGTGATCCAAGTATTTTTGATAGAACATATATTTAGAGTTCGAAATAGGATTATGCAGATAGGTGAAATTATAATTATTGTTGCTTCTATGATATTATTTATTGATAGTATATTGAGTTTGTAACAAAAGGCTTTACTATATAATTAAATTTTCCATATATTTGCTGAAGCTGATTTATCTTCTCTCTATGACTTCTCAACTTTATTCTATTATCTTTGTCACTAAATTTGACAGACACATATTGCAGGTAAAACCTCTCTACCTACAATCTCACAGTTAACCTGAGGCTAGTTTGTTCTTGGATTTTCGTTGAATTT
This sequence comes from Streptococcus mitis, assembly GCF_000960005.1. Classification (GTDB taxonomy): domain Bacteria; phylum Bacillota; class Bacilli; order Lactobacillales; family Streptococcaceae; genus Streptococcus; species Streptococcus mitis_CK. The sequence continues at coordinate 241,277 of NZ_JYGP01000002.1, forward strand.
TATTTTATAAAAAGAAATGCTCCTCCAAGACGGAAGAGCATCTTTTATTGTGATTTTGATTCGGTTTCTGCCGACTCTGGATGGAGTTCTTGGTAACTTGGAGCTTTGAAAAGGTCAGTACTGGTCTTACCTTGTCGTTGGCTAAAGAGACTGGTGGATTGACTACCTTTTTCCTGCTCAATCTTTTGAAGAATTGGTAAGGAATTGAGGTAAGAAATACTTTCTGTATCAACTTTTCCAAGATGATCAGCTTGGTAGAAACGTATCAAATCACCAGTTTGAATTTGGTCGCTGATTTTTAGCTGTTGGCTGGCTGCCTGCCGAACGCTTTCTAGTTCAGTTTGAGCTTGTTCATCAAGATTGCTGATTTCAAGACCGCTTTCAGTATAGTAGGTTCGTCCGTCGTAGTTGGTGTATTTTGGTGTGACGAAGGAATTAGCAGTTCGAAAGGCAACTATTTCTTGATGATCTGGAGACAGAAGGTCTTGGCCGACTTGAAGGAAGGAAGTGGATTCGATACCAAGGAGGTGTTCGAGAGTTGGTAAGATATCGATTTGTCCACCGTAGGTATTGATGATTTGTCCTTTTTCATAGCCAGGCATGACCACCATAAAAGGCACTCGTTGCAACATGGCATTGTCGTAATTCGCCCAGTTCTCAGAAGTCTTGCCAATCAAGGGAGCCAGCTCAGGATTGCGGGAGTTAGAAATGCCATAATGGTCTCCGTAGATGACGATGATGGATTTTTCATAGAGGCCACTTTCTTTGAGATAGTCAAAGAAGGCCTTGATAGCACTATCCAGATAGTTAGCTGTTTGGAAGTAGCCGTTGATTGTTTCATCTTTGGTTTTAGCCAGTGGGAAACCAAGCTCATCGCCTGTTAGATTGCTAGCATAGGGATAGTGATTGGATACCGTGATATACTTAGCATAAAAAGGCTGTTGCAGGTGCTCTAGATATTGGATAGAATCTTTCATCATGATTTTATCATTTAAACCATATTGGAAAGAATTGCTACTGTCTTGCTTAGTAAAATAGGAAGCATCAAAGAAGCATTGGTAACCCCATTGTTTATAGGTCGTATTTCGGTTCCAGAAGGTCCCAATGTTACCATGAAAGACTGCACTTGATTGGTAGCCATTTTTTGATAGGATAAAAGGCGCAGCCTGCTGGGTATTGGTACCTCCATAGTTGACCATAAAGGAACCTTGGTCAAGTCCAAACAAACCGGTCTCTAGCATGGTTTCCGCATCTGAGGTTTTACCAGCCTTGACTTGGTTAAAGATATTCGAAAAGGCTAGGGTTGCTTGCGAATGGTAGAGGGAATTAAGGAAGGGAGTGACTTCATGCTCAGTTCCATCTATGTTGAGTTTATAGTCAAGTAGAAATTGCTGGAAACTCTCCAAGTGGAGATAAATTACATTTTTCCCTTTGGCCAAGCCAAAATAGTCTGGATTAGGCTTAGCAGCATGTTCTTGAATATAGTCTGTGATAGGTTGAAGATCAGTCTCAGAGGCCTTGGCACGTTCTTTGTTGGCACTGTAGGATTGGTTGGCACTATAGCCTAAAAAGGCTGGCAAACTAAGGGCGCGGACAACATAATAATTAGAAAATCCTCGCGATAGGAGATCGGGACGTTCGATTTCAGCCAAGAAAAGATTAGCAGAAAAGAGCAGGGCTGAGAGAGCAGTGATAGCAACACTGGAGCGGAATTTGAAAGGTCTCCTGTCCAGCTGGATGATCTTTTTATAGAGAAGATAAGCTAGCAGTGGGAAATCCATAAAATAGATGAAATCCCAAAGGCGTAGTAACTCTAGTTCCGCAGTACCAACAGATACCTTGCTGACCACTTTCATGGTATTAGCCGTGATAAAGTCGCTAAATTCTCGATAGTAAAAGACATTGGAATAAAGCCAAATGAATAAAAGGCTGTAAATAGTTATACTAAGACTGTAAAAGGCCTTGGTTGAGCGAGTATAGAGGGCTAGAGCCAGCAGGAGGAGTCCCAAAGGAAGGGGGTTGAAAAAGGCGATAAAGGCAAGGTAATTTCCTTGCAATTTGCCTACTTGAATATCTAAATTAAAGTCAACGGTATAGGCTAGTAAGGTCTTGAGCCAATAGAGGATTAAAAGGGTTAGGACAAAACCCAGTCTGGTACCCATAGCTTTTTGGATTTTGTTAAAATTAATTCTCACACAATTACTTCCTAAGTTTTTATTAGTATTAGTATACCATTTTTTAAAACTAGAGTAAAAAAGCAAGGGTAGTTTCTTTTTTGAGAATTGTCACAAAATTTGCTATAATAGTGACTATGAATAGAATAAGAGTCAACAAACGGGTTGAAAAGAAGCTCGCTAAGGGGCTAGTTTTACTAGAAGCCAGTGATCTTGAGAATGTCAATCTCAAGGATCAGGAAGTAGAAGTCTATCGTCAAGAAGGCACCTTTCTTGGTACTGCCTACCTTTCTCAGCAAAACAAGGGCTTGGGCTGGTTTGTGAGCACAGACAAGGTGACCTTCAATCAAGCTTTCTTTGAAACGCTGTTTAGACAAGCTAAAGAAAAGAGAAGTGCCTACTATCAAGATGAATTGACAACTGCCTTTCGTCTCTTCAACCAAGAGGGAGATGGCTTTGGTGGTCTGACAGTGGACCTTTATGGCGACTATGCTGTCTTTTCTTGGTATAACTCTTATGTTTATCAGATTCGCAAGGTTATCTCAGAAGCTTTTAGACAGGTTTTTCCTGAGGTGTTAGGGACCTATGAGAAGATCCGCTTTAAGGGTTTGGACTATGAATCTGCCCATATTTATGGCCAAGAAGCACCTGATTTTTTCACTGTTCTGGAAAATGGTGTCTTGTATCAAGTCTTTATGAACGATGGCTTGATGACAGGGATTTTCCTAGACCAGCATGAAGTTCGCGGTAGTTTAGTGGATGGATTGGCTATGGGCAAATCTTTGCTCAACATGTTTTCTTATACAGCAGCCTTTTCAGTAGCTGCGGCCATGGGAGGAGCAAGCCAGACTACTTCGGTTGACCTAGCTAAACGTTCACGAGAATTGTCTCAAGCACATTTTCAGGCAAATGGAATCAGCACAGACGACCATCGTTTTATAGTCATGGATGTCTTTGAGTATTTCAAGTATGCTAAGCGAAAAGGCTTGACTTATGATGTGATTGTCCTAGATCCGCCTAGCTTTGCTCGGAACAAAAAACAAACGTTCTCTGTGGCCAAGGATTATCACAAGTTGATTTCCCAGAGTCTTGAGATTTTAAATCCGGACGGTATTATCATTGCCAGCACCAATGCTGCCAATGTATCCCGCCAGAAATTTACAGAACAAATTGATAAAGGCTTTGCAGGAAGAAGTTACCAGATTTTAAACAAATACGGTCTTCCAGCAGATTTCGCCTATAATAAAAAAGATGAAAGTAGTAATTACCTCAAGGTGATTAGTATGAAGGTTAGTAAATGAAATTAATCGTTTCAGTAATGCCAAGAAGTTTAGAGGAAGCTCAGGCTCTGGATGCCACGAGGTATCTGGATGCCGACATCATTGAATGGCGTGCCGACTATCTGCCTAAGGAAGCAATTTTGCAGGTGGCTCCAGCTATTTTTGAAAAATTCGCAGGCCGTGAGTTGGTTTTCACATTGCGAACTCGCTCTGAAGGGGGAGAAATCGACCTTTCTCCAGAAGAATATATCCATCTAATCAAGGAAGTGGCGCAACTCTATCAACCAGACTATATTGATTTTGAGTACTACAGCTACAAGGATGTTTTTGAAGAAATGCTGGACTTCCCAAATCTTATTTTGAGTTACCACAATTTCCAAGAAACACCTGAGAACATGATGGAAATCTTGTCAGAGTTGACGAGCCTAAATCCAAAACTTGTTAAGGTTGCGGTGATGGCTCACACGGAGCAGGATGTGCTAGACTTGATGAACTATACACGAGGCTTTAAAACTCTCAATCCTGAGCAGGAATATGTAACGATTTCTATGGGCAAGGTGGGCAAGGTATCTCGTATCACTGCGGATGTGACGGGTTCTAGCTGGTCTTTTGCTAGTCTAGATGAGGCTAGTGCTCCTGGGCAGATTTCCTTAGCTAACATGAAAAAAATTCGGGAGATTTTGGATGAAGCTTGATGGCTATACACGTTTAGCTGCCGTTGTTGCTAATCCTATTAAGCATTCTATTTCCCCCTTTATTCACAATAGTGCCTTTGAGGTGACAGCTACCAATGGTGCTTACGTGGCTTGGGAGATTGAAGCGGCTGACTTGGAAGTCACAGTGGCTAATATTCGTCGCTACCAGATGTTTGGCATCAATCTGTCCATGCCCTATAAGGAGCAGGTGATTCCTTATTTGGATGAGATGAGCGACGAAGCGCGCTTGATTGGTGCGGTTAATACGGTTGTCAATGAGAATGGCAATTTAATTGGATATAATACAGATGGCAAGGGATTTTTTAAGAGCTTGCCTTCTTTTACAATTACAGGTAAGAAGATGACCCTGCTGGGTGCAGGTGGTGCGGCTAAATCCATTTTGGCGCAAGCTATTTTGGACGGCGTCAGTCAGATTTCGGTCTTTGTTCGTTCAGTTTCGATGGAAAAAACAAGACCTTATCTAGACAAGTTACAGGAGCAGACAGGTTTTAAAGTGGACCTGTATGCTTTAGAAGATGTTCCTGAACTGCAAGCAAGGATTGCCGAGTCGGATTTACTTGTCAATGCTACAAGTGTAGGGATGGACGGTCAATCATCTCCAGTTCCTGAAAGCATTGTCCTATCAGAAACTCTTTTAGTAGCAGATATCATTTACCAACCCTATGAAACGCCATTTTTGAAGTGGGCCAGAAGTCAGGGCAATCCAGCGATCAATGGCCTGGGAATGTTGCTATATCAAGCTGCAGAAGCTTTTCAACTGTGGACAGGAAAGGAAATGCCGACAGAAGAGATTTGGCAGTCCCTAACAGAAAAATACCAATAAAGAAAAGGAGATTCTCCTATGAAAATCAGAATCGATATTCCTCATCATCCTTATGATATTCAGATTGAAAAAGGTTGTCTGGCTCAGGCTGGTCAATGGTTGCGAGAACTCTGGCAACCACAAAAAGTGGTTATCATAACAGACAACCATGTAGCCTCTCTCTATGCGGAGAAGGTCAAGCTCAGCCTAGAAGATGCTGGTTTTCAGGTAGCAGTTTTTGACTTTTTAGAAGGGGAAGAAAGAAAGAATTTAACCACTGTCCAGAAAGTCTATGAATTTTTAGTCAAGCAAGGTCTGACTCGTAGCGATGGAATCGTGGCTCTTGGTGGTGGTGTCGTTGGGGACCTGGCTGGTTTTGTAGCCTCTACCTATATGCGGGGCATTCATTTTGTTCAGATACCGACTAGCTTGACAGCCCAGGTGGATTCTTCTATCGGTGGAAAGACGGGTGTTAATACTCCATTTGCTAAAAATATGGTGGGTACCTTTGCCCAACCAGATGGGGTTCTGATTGACCCACTTGTTCTTGAAACCCTCGGAAAAAGAGAGTTGATTGAAGGAATGGGTGAAGTTATCAAGTATGGCTTGATTGAGGATCCAGAACTATGGACTCTATTGACGGAGCTGGATGGTTCTGTAGAGAGCATTCTGGAACATGCGGAGACTTTGATTGAACATTCTTGTCAGGTTAAGCGCAAGATGGTAGTTGAGGATGAGTTGGACAATGGTGTACGCCTTTACCTTAACTTTGGCCACACTATTGGTCATGCCATTGAAGCAACGGCCGGTTATGGAAAAGTCATGCATGGAGAAGCTGTGGCCATGGGCATGGTGCAGATTTCCAAGGTTGCTGAGAAAAAGGGTCTCATGCCAGCTGGCATTACCCAGTCCATCACAGAAATGTGTCAGAAATTTGGCTTGCCTGTTGACTATGAAAACTGGGATGTTGACAAGCTTTATCAGGCTTTGACTCATGATAAGAAGGCGCGTGGCAATACCTTGAAATTGGTCTTGGTGCCAGAGCTTGGTTCTGCAACCATCTACCCAGTTTCTCTGGAAGAGATGAAAGACTACTTGGTAAAATAAGGAGAGTGTATGAGATATTTAACTGCAGGAGAATCACACGGTCCCCGTCTGACGGCTATCATTGAAGGAATTCCAGCTGGACTTCCTTTGACAGCTGAGGATATCAATGGCGATCTTAAACGCCGTCAGGGTGGCTACGGCCGCGGTGGTCGTATGAAGATTGAGAGTGACCAGGTTGTCTTTACTTCGGGTGTTCGCCACGGGAAGACGACTGGAGCTCCCATTACCATGGATGTCGTCAATAAGGACCATCAGAAATGGCTGGATATCATGTCTGCGGAGGACATTGAAGAGCGACTTAAAAGCAAACGAAAAATCACCCATCCTCGCCCAGGACATGCCGATTTGGTTGGGGGCATCAAGTACCGTTTTGACGATTTGAGAAATTCCTTGGAGCGTTCATCAGCTCGTGAAACCACCATGCGGGTGGCAGTTGGGGCAGTAGCCAAACGCCTCTTGGCTGAGCTGGATATAGAAATCGCCAACCATGTCATAGTCTTCGGTGGCAAGGAAATCGATGTTCCTGAGAATATCACAGTTGCTGAGATTAAGGAAAGAGCTGCCCGGTCTGGAGTTTCTATTGTTAACCAAGAAAGAGAACAGGAAATCAAGGACTATATTGACCAAATCAAACATGATGGTGATACCATCGGTGGGGTTGTGGAGACAGTCGTTGGAGGTGTTCCAGTCGGCCTAGGTTCCTATGTTCAATGGGACAGAAAATTGGATGCGCGATTGGCCCAAGCAGTTGTTTCTATCAATGCCTTTAAAGGGGTGGAATTTGGTCTTGGCTTTGAAGCTGGTTATCGTAAAGGCAGTCAAGTCATGGATGAAATTCTCTGGTCTAAAGAAGACGGCTATACCCGCCGTACCAACAATCTAGGAGGATTTGAAGGTGGTATGACCAATGGGCAACCCATCGTTGTTCGAGGCGTGATGAAACCCATTCCTACTCTCTACAAACCACTCATGAGTGTGGATATCGAAACCCATGAACCCTACAAGGCAACTGTGGAGAGAAGTGATCCGACTGCTCTTCCAGCAGCAGGTGTGGTCATGGAATCCGTTGTGGCAACGGTTCTAGCACAAGAAATCCTTGAAAAATTTTCATCAGATAATCTAGAGGAATTAAAAGAAGCAGTGGCCAAACACCGAGACTATACAAAGAACTATTAAGGAGTTCCTATGGCAAAAACAGTCTATATAGCGGGCCTTGGATTGATTGGTGCCTCTATGGCCCTTGGTATCAAACGCGATCATCCAGATTATGAAATTTTAGGTTATAATCGTAGTCAAGCTTCGAGAGATATTGCCTTGAAAGAAGGCATGATTGACCGTGCAACAGATGATTTTGCCAGTTTTGCTCCTATGGCAGATATCATCATTCTCAGCTTGCCAATCAAACAAACCATTGCTTTTATTAAGGAATTGGCTAACTTGGACTTGAAAGAAGGGGTCATTATTTCAGATGCTGGTTCGACCAAGTCAGCCATTGTGGATGCAGCGGAGCAATATTTGGCTGGCAAACCTGTTCGCTTTATCGGGGCCCATCCTATGGCTGGTAGTCACAAGACAGGGGCTGCTTCTGCGGATGTTAATCTTTTTGAAAATGCCTATTATATCTTCACACCTTCGAGCCTGACAAGTCAGGACACGCTTGAGGAAATGAAGGATCTGCTTTCAGGTCTTCATGCTCGTTTTATCGAGATTGATGCCAAGGAGCATGATCGTGTCACTTCTCAGATTAGCCATTTTCCTCATATTCTGGCCTCCAGTCTCATGGAGCAGACCGCGGTTTATGCTCAAGAACATGAGATGGCAAGGCGCTTTGCGGCAGGTGGTTTTCGAGATATGACTCGGATTGCGGAAAGCGAGCCAGGTATGTGGACTTCCATTCTCTTGTCCAATCGCGAGACTATCCTAGAGCGGATTGAGGATTTCAAGAAGCGTTTGGACGAGATCGGACAAGCCATCAGCAAGGGAGATGAAGAGCAAATCTGGAATTTTTTTAACCAAGCGCGTGAGCAACGTCAGGCCATGGAAATTCATAAGCGTGGTGGTGTGGACAGTTCTTACGACCTCTATGTCGATGTTCCCGATGAAGAAGATGTCATCTTGCGGATTTTGGAACTACTACGTGGAACTTCCTTGGTTAACATCCACATCAACGAGGAAAACCGTGAAGATATTCACGGGATTTTACAAATTTCATTTAAAAATGCTCAAGATTTAGAACGAGCCGAGCACCTCATAACAGAAAATACCGACTACACAGTCGTTATCAAATAAGGAGAAAATTATGTCAAATATTTACGATAGTGCAAACGAACTCAGTCGCGGTCTACGCGAATTACCAGAATACAAGGCTGTCAAAGCAGCTAAAGATGCTATTTCAGCAGATGCTGAGGCAAGCAAAATTTTTACAGAATATGTTGCCTTCCAAGAGGAAATTCAAAGACTAGCCCAGACAGGTCAAATGCCAGATGCATCCTTCCAAGCGAAGATGGAAAACTTTGGTAAACAGATTCAAGGAAATAGCCTCTTGTCAGAATTCTTTACTAAGCAACAACAATTGGCAATTTACCTTTCTGACATTGAAAAAATTGTTTTCGAACCAGTTTCAGAATTGCTAAAATAAGAAAATAACTATCATAAAGTCAGGAATTTTTAAGGAATTTCTGGCTTTTTATGATAAAATAGGTAAAAGTATTGCAAGTATGAGGTCTAGTATGAAACTAAAAACAAACATTAGCCACTTACATGGCAGTATCCGAGTTCCAGGTGACAAGTCTATTAGCCATCGTTCCATAATCTTTGGAAGTTTGGCTGAGGGTGAGACCAAGGTTTATGATATATTACGTGGCGAAGACGTCCTTTCGACCATGCAAGTCTTTCGTGACCTTGGTGTTGAGATTGAGGATAAAGATGGGGTTATTACCATTCAAGGTGTAGGTATGGATGGCTTAAAAGCTCCACAAAATGCCCTTGATATGGGAAATTCTGGAACCTCGATTCGCCTGATTTCAGGTGTCCTTGCTGGTGCAGACTTTGAAGTAGAGATGTTCGGAGACGACAGTCTATCCAAACGTCCTATGGACCGTGTGACCCTTCCCTTGAAAAAAATTGGCGTTAGTATTTCAGGGCAAACTGAGCGAGACCTGCCTCCCCTTCATTTAAAAGGGACGAAAAACCTAAAACCTATTCATTATGAGTTGCCAATTGCTTCTGCCCAAGTCAAGTCAGCCTTGATGTTTGCGGCCTTGCAGGCTCAGGGGGAGTCTGTAATTATCGAAAAAGAGTGCACTCGTAATCATACTGAAGATATGCTGCAACAATTTGGTGGTCATTTAAGTGTGGATGGCAAGAAAATCACAGTCCAAGGGCCTCAAAAACTGACTGGACAAAAGGTGGTTGTTCCAGGAGATATTTCCAGTGCAGCCTTTTGGCTAGTCGCAGGTTTGATTGTTCCAAATTCTCGTGTAGTGCTTAAGAATGTAGGTATTAACGAAACGCGTACAGGAATTATCGATGTCATTCGTGCCATGGGTGGAAAACTAGAAATAACTGAAATTGACCCAGTCGCTAAATCTGCTACCTTAACTGTTGAGTCTTCAGACCTCAAAGGAACAGAGATTGGTGGTGCTTTGATTCCACGCTTGATTGATGAATTGCCAATTATTGCCCTGCTGGCGACCCAAGCCCAAGGTGTCACAGTTATCAAGGATGCTGAGGAACTTAAGGTCAAGGAAACAGACCGCATTCAGGTTGTGGCAGACGCCTTAAATAGCATGGGATCAGATATTATTCCTACAGCTGATGGAATGATTATCAAAGGGAAATCAGCCCTTCACGGTGCTAGAGTCAATACGTTTGGTGACCACCGTATCGGTATGATGACAGCTATCGCGGCCCTCTTGGTTGCTGATGGAGAGGTGGAGCTTGACCGTGCTGAAGCTATCAATACCAGCTATCCTAGCTTCTTTGATGATTTGGAGAGCTTGATTCATGGCTAAGGTGTTATTAGGCTTTATGGGGGCTGGAAAATCGACTATTGCAAGAGGATTGGATCCAGATTATCTCGATATGGATGCTCTGATAGAGAAGCGCTTAGGCATGTCTATTTCGGAATTTTTCTCGGAAATGGGAGAAGAGGCCTTTCGACAGGTAGAGTCAGAAGTATTAGCTGAGTTACTACAAAGAGATCAAGTTGTGTCAACTGGTGGAGGAGTGGTTATTTCTCAGAGAAATCGCAACTTACTCAAGACCAATTCTGATAATATCTACCTGAAAGCCGATTTTGAAACTCTCTACCACCGTATCGCAGCTGATAAGGACAATCAGCGTCCGCTTTTTCTAAATAATAGCAAGGAAGAATTAGCAGCTATTTTCCAAGAAAGACAGGTTTGGTATGAGGAAGTGGCTAGTCGGATTTTGGATGTGACTAAGCTAAGCCCAGAGGAAATTATAGAGGAACTGAGATGAAAATTGCTTATCTAGGTCCCAAGGGATCATTTTCACACCACGTTGTGCAGACAGCTTTTCCTCAGGAGGAATTGCAGGCCTTTGCCAATATTACAGATGTCATCAAGGCCTATGAACAAGGCTTGGTGGACTATTCTGTGGTGCCAGTTGAAAATTCTATTGAGGGTAGTGTTCATGAAACCTTGGACTATCTTTTTCATCAGGCTCGCATTCAAGCAGTTGCAGAAATCGTTCAGCCTATTCATCAGCAGTTGATGGTGGTTCCAGGCCATACTAAGATTGAAAAGATTTTTTCTCATCCACAGGCTTTGGCTCAAGGAAAGAAATTCATCGATGAACAATATCCAGAGGCCCAAATCGAGGTAACAGCTAGTACAGCTTATGCAGCCCGTTTTATTTCCGAACATCCAGACCAGCCTTATGCAGCCATTGCTCCTAGAAGTTCTGCAGAAGAATATGGTTTAGAACTGATTGCTGAGGATATTCAGGAAATGGAAGCCAATTTCACACGTTTCTGGGTTTTAGGAGCTGAAAAGCCTAGTATTCCATTGAAAGCACAAACTGAGAAAATGAGTTTGGCCTTGACCTTACCTGACAACCTTCCAGGTGCCCTTTATAAGGCTCTATCGACCTTTGCTTGGCGAGGAATTGACCTAACAAAAATTGAAAGTCGACCACTCAAGACAGCACTGGGAGAATACTTTTTCATTATCGATGTGGACTATGCCGATAAGAATCTGGTCCACTTTGCCCAAAAAGAATTAGAAGCGATTGGAATCCAGTATAAAGTTCTGGGTGCCTATCCCATTTATCCAATATCAGACCATGGAAAGGAGAGAAGATGAGCAAAGAAAATCCCTTAAGCCATCACGAGCAGTTGCGTTATGACTATCTTTTTAAGAACATTCATTACCTCAATGAGCGAGAGAAAAAAGAGTTTGCATACCTGCAAGGTAAGTTAAATATGGCTAGCAGTAGTAAAGCTTCTCCAGAAATTTATAATGAAAATTACGATATGGAAGAGTCTTTCATGGAACCAGTCAATCAGTCTCCTCTTCCATCCTATGGTAACCGTAGTCGTGCAAAAAAATACCAGAAAAGTCATCCTCTTCCAAAGGTTAAGTCCAAAAAACGTAAGATTCGTTGGGGGCGCATTTTTGCAGGATTGCTTGCCCTTCTAGCCTGTGTCGGTTTTGGCATGATTTTTATGTTCCTAAAAGGCTATTCAAATGCTGATCCAAATAAACCTGCTAATGCTAAGGCAGCTCAAGTAGAAGTTTTTCATGGTCAAGATACCAAGGATGGGGTTAATATCTTGATCATGGGAACGGATGGACGGATTGGCCAAAATAGTACTGAGACGAGAACGGATTCTATTATGGTACTAAATGTTGGTGGCTCAGATAAGAAAATCAAGCTGGTCAGCTTTATGCGTGACAATTTGGTTTATATAGACGGTTATAGCCAAGTCATTAACGGTAGAAAGCAATCCGATAATAAGTTGAATGTGGCCTATGAACTAGGGGAACAAGAAGGCCAAAAAGGGGCAGAAATGGTTCGCCAAGTATTGAAAGATAATTTTGACTTGGATATTAAGTACTATGCCTTGGTTGATTTCCAGGCCTTCGCAACCGCTATTGACACTCTCTTCCCTGATGGGGTGACGATTGATGCCAAATTTTCAACATTGAATGGGCGCCCACTAACAGAAGCTACAGTCGGAGATGATTTACACGCTACTGAGACTGAGTCTCCAACCCAAACCATCAAAGTCGGAAAACAGCAGATGAACGGTTCAACCTTACTCAATTATGCTCGCTTCCGTGATGATGACGAAGGTGATTATGGTCGTACCAAGAGACAACAGCAAGTTTTGACAGCTGTTCTGCAACAACTCAAGGATCCAACTAAACTCTTTACTGGATCAGAAGCACTTGGTAAGGTCTTTGGAATGACCTCTACGAATGTTCCTTATAGTTTCTTATTGACCAATGGCTTATCCTTCCTAGATGGAGCACAAAATGGCATTGAGAGATTAACAGTTCCAGAACTAGGTGATTGGGTCGATGCCTATGATGTCTATGGAGGACAGGCACTCTTAGTAGACCAAAATAAATATCAAACCAAGCTAGCTCAAATGGGAATGAGATAAGTTAAGACAGAAAAATCAAAGTTTGAAGGCTATTTATCTAGCAGTCAGGCTTTGATTTTTTACAGTCTGCAATAGATTTTCATCCCTTATTTGTGGTATAATGAAACGATACGATAGAAAGAATAATGAACAATATGACTGATTTAAAAGCAATTCAGGCTCGTAGTCTGGAGATGGCTGAATATTTTGTGGCCTTTTGTAAAGAACATGATTTGCTCTGTTATCTCTGTGGAGGAGGTGCTATTGGTGCCCTTCGAAACAAGGGCTTTATTCCTTGGGACGACGACCTAGACTTTTTTATGCCTCGTAAGGATTATGAGAAATTAGCAGAATTATGGCCTCGTTATGCAGATGAGCGTTATTTCTTGTCGAAGAGTAACAAGGATTTTGTCGACCGCAATCTTTTTATTACCATTCGTGACAAGGAAACGACCTGTATCAAACCTTATCAGCAGGATTTAGAATTGCCACATGGTCTGGCCTTGGATGTGTTGCCTTTGGATTATTATCCGAAAAATCCAGCTGAGCGGAAAAAACAGGTTCGTTGGGCCTTGATTTATTCACTCTTTTGTGCTCAAACTGTTCCAGAAAAGCATGGAGCACTTATGAAATGGGGGAGTCGCATTTTACTCGGTTTGACGCCAAAATCTCTCCGTTATCATATTTGGAAAAAAGCTGAAAAAGAAATGACCAAGTACAGTCTGGCTGAGAGTGATGGAATCACGGAGTTATGCTCCGGTCCTGGCTACATGAGAAACAAGTACCCAATCGCATCCTTTGAAGATAATCTCTTCTTGCCATTTGAAGAGACAGAGATGCCCATCCCAGTTGGCTACGATGCCTATCTCAGCACTGCTTTTGGCGATTATATGACTCCTCCGCCAGCAGACAAGCAGCTACCACATCATGATGCTGTCATCGCTGATATGGATAAGTCTTATACAGAATACAAGGGAGAATATGGTGGCTAAGAAAAAAATATTATTTTTTATGTGGTCTTTTTCTCTCGGGGGTGGCGCAGAGAAGATTCTATCTACCATTGTTTCAAATCTAGATCCAGAAAAGTATGATATTGATATTCTTGAAATGGAACATTTTGATAAGGGATACGAATCTGTTCCCAAGCATGTAGGCATTTTAAAATCCCTTCAGGATTATCGCCAAGCCAGATGGATTCGAGCTCTTTTGTGGAGAATGAGAATTTATTTTCCAAGATTGACTCGTCGCTTGCTTGTAAGAGATGACTATGATGTTGAAGTTTCTTTTACTATTATGAATCCTCCACTTTTGTTCTCTAAAAGAAAAGAAGTCAAGAAAATCTCTTGGATTCATGGAAGTATTGAAGAATTTCTTAAGGATAGCTCCAAAAGAGAATCACATAGACGCCAGTTGGATGCCGCGGATACCATTGTAGGAATTTCAAAAAAAACCAGTAATTCTATCAAGGAAGTCTATCCAGATTATGCTTCGAAATTACAGACGGTCTACAATGGATATGATTTTAAGACTATTTTAGAAAAATCTCAAGAGAAGATCGATATCGAGATTGCGCCTCAAAGTATCTGTACTATCGGACGGATTGAGGAAAATAAGGGTTCTGACCGTGTGGTGGAAGTGATACGATTATTACACCAAGAGGGAAAAAACTATCATCTCTATTTTATCGGTGCTGGGGATATGGAAGAGGAACTGAAAAAACGCGTCAAAGAATATGAGCTTGAAGACTATGTACATTTCCTTGGTTATCAAAAAAATCCTTATCAGTATTTATCTCAGACGAAAGTTCTCTTGTCTATGTCTAAACAAGAAGGTTTTCCTGGAGTGTATGTGGAAGCCTTGAGTCTGGGACTTCCTTTTGTCTCTACGGATGTCGGAGGTGCTGAGGAATTATCCCAAGAAGGACGATTTGGACAAATCATTGAGAGCAATCAAGAGGCAGCTCAGGCAATTACGAACTACATGACCTCTGCCTCAAACTTCGATGTTAATGAGGCTAGCCAATTCATTCAACAATTCACAATTGCCAAACAAATCGAACAAGTAGAAAAACTATTAGAGGAGTAGCATGGAAACTGCATTAATCAGTGTGATTGTGCCAGTCTATAATGTGGCGCAGTACCTAGAAAAATCGATAGCTTCCATCCAGAAGCAGACCTATCAAAATCTGGAAATCATTCTTGTTGATGATGGAGCAACGGATGAAAGTGGTCGCTTGTGTGATTCAATCGCTGAACAAGATGACAGGGTGTCAGTACTTCATAAAAAGAATGAAGGTTTGTCGCAAGCACGAAACGATGGAATGAAGCAGGCTCACGGAGATTATCTGATTTTTATTGACTCAGATGATTATATCCATCCAGAAATGATTCAGAGCTTATATGAGCAATTAATTCAAGAAGATGCGGATGTTTCGAGCTGTGGTGTTATGAATGTCTATGCTAATGATGAAAGTCCACAGTCAGCCAATCAGGATGACTATTTTGTCTGTGATTCCCAAACATTTCTGAGGGAATACCTCATAGGTGAAAAAATACCTGGAACGATCTGCAATAAGCTAGTCAAGAGAGAGATTGCAACTGCCCTATCCTTTCCAAAGGGATTGATTTATGAAGATGCTTATTATCATTTTGATTTAATCAAGTTGGCTAAGAAGTACGTTGTTAATACCAAACCCTATTATTACTATTTCCATAGAGGGGATAGTATTACGACTAAACCCTATGCAGAGAAGGATTTAGCCTATATTGATATCTACCAAAAGTTTTACAATGAAGTTGTGAAAAACTATCCGGATTTGAAAGAGGTTGCTTTTTTCAGATTGGCCTATGCCTACTTTTTTATTCTGGATAAGATGTTACTAGATGATCAGTATAAACAGTTTGAAGCCTATTCCCAGATTCATCGTTTTTTAAAAGGCCATGCCTTTGCTATTGCTAGGAATCCAATTTTCCGTAAGGGGAGAAGAATTAGTGCTTTGGCTCTATTCATAAATATTTCCTTATACCGATTCTTATTACTAAAAAATATTGAAAAATCTAAAAAATTACATTAGAACGGGGGTGAGCAAGTGATTGATGGAAAACGATTATTATTTAGTTTGACCATAGTCAGTTATGCCTTGACGCTAGTAAGTGGAATTGTATATCTGTTTAATAATAACAATGTTAGCTTGCTTTCTACTTTATTGTTCTTACTGGTTAGTAGCTTAATTGCTTGTTGGAATGATATCAAGTATTACTTAATCCATTTTATTTTCTTTTTAACTATTTTTGTATTTCTGGTATCAAGGCCGACCATTGATTATTTTAGAGATGGCGCTTTGGATACCTATCATCCCATAGCCTATCGTTTTGCCTTTATAGTTGTCATGGTTTCGATATTGGGATTGACCACAGGGGGGCTCCTAGCTCGCTATTTTATAGCTAGAAAGAAAATACAAGTATCGAAGATAGAAAGTTCTCTAAAAGAGGTTTACATCAAGCGGTTGCGCTTTGTATCGCTAGGAGTTTTTCTTCTAACCTATCCTTTCTATTTTATTCGCTTATTTGAACGACTCCTGTATCGCTTGCAGACTTCCTACTATACCTACTATGCAAACTTTGAAAGTAAACTGCCTTATTTTACCTATATCTTATCAACATTTACGGTCTATGCAATGTGTATGTATTTGGCAACCAAGCCAAAGAAATGGCAGGCAACAGTAGTGCTTGTCTCCTTTATTGCAGCTAATACTATTCATTTAGCAATCGGGACACGCAATCCCTTTATTTTAAGTATTTTATTTGCTTTCGTTTATTACTTTATGCGGGAGCAAACAGAAAAGGGAAAATGGATTGGGTTTAAAGAGAAGTTAGCGATTTTTGTAGGTTCTCCTATTCTCATGTTAGCGATGGGAGTGCTCAATTATGTACGGGATAATGTCCAAGTTTCCCATACAGGTTTCTGGGATATCCTGCTTGACTTTATCTATAAACAAGGAACCAGTTTTGGTGTTTTGGCTCGAGGTTTTCTATTTAACAGTAGCCTCCCTTACCGAGATTTCCGTAATTTTACTTTTGGTCCTGTTCTTGATTATTTTGCAAGGGGGAGTTTGGGGGCCATTTTCGGAGGAAAAGCCTTTGAGCATACAACCAATAGTGTAGAGCTAGCTATCGATAGTAATAGTTATGCCCACAATCTATCCTATCTTGTTTTGAATAAGGAATATTTGAAAGGACATGGTATCGGAAGTAGTTATATTATGGAGTTGTATACAGACTATGGTATGATAGGAGTCTTTCTACTTAGTCTCTTACTCGGTATGCTATTTATAGCCATGTTGCAAGTAGCCTACCGCTCAAGAACAATTCTATTTGCCTTGTCCCTACTCATCTTGAATAATCTATTCTTTATGCCAAGAAGTAGCTTTTCAGAAAGTTTCTTCAATTTATTTACAATGCAATTCTGGGGAATTGTTCTTGTGATTCTATTCGTAGCGAAAATGCTTACAAAAGAGAACCAGTATCTACTAAACAAAGGAGAAAAAAATCATGTTTGAACATTATTCAGTAGCTGATTTGTTTGCAAATCTTTATAAAAAACGAAAAGCAAATATTCTAGCTCTCATCGCTTTATTTGCTCTCATTGCTGTACCATTTACAATTAAAGCAGTTAAGAATAAAAACACTGTCAAAGACACAACAAGTTATTCAACTTATCTTAGCTATAAAATTACTCCTCCAGAAGATTCAGCCAAAACGATTTTGAATCATCAAATTGGTGGTTATAGTGATTTCTACGGGAAATTGATTGATGGGAATTTGAATGGAGCTTATCTTTTCAATGATGTAGATTCTAGTGAGTTGAAAAAAATTGCCAGTGAATTAGATACGACAGAAACAACCTTGAAAAATTCTACGAATGATTATTGGTGGAAAAAACTGACTGTCTACTATATGATTGACGATGCAGGGGTTGGTGTGAAAATTTTGACACCAAGTAAAGATGCTAATGACTTGTTGGAGCGAAAAATTGATGGATTGATTGAGAAATTTAAACACACTTATGCAAATGTAAAAATTGAAAAATTGGAAACCATCAACTCTAAAGAATTGAATGCAAATGGTGAGACAGCGCTTGGATTGAATGTGAAGAATTTGATTCTTCGTCTAGCTGTTATTGGAGTAGTTTGTGTGATTTTGGTTGTGATGGGAAATGTATTGATTTATCTCTTTAACCCAACAATCAATAGGGCAGGTGATTTTTCTCAGTATCAAATTGATTTTGTAACAGAGATTACAACAATTGCTAACCTAGCAGATGTCTTGTCATACAAAAATGCTGGACAAGAGTTGACTATTGTTAGCTCAAATAAAGCTATTCTAGATAAATTAAAACAAAATCAAGAGGCCTTGAAAGGAATGCATTTTGTAGATTTACAAGATGTACCATCTCTTTTGGAAAGAGATACAGTCCTTCTTGTTGAAGAATACGGAGTAACTCGTTATAAGAAATTTGAGCAAAGTCTTCAAATTCTCAGAAACTTAAATCGTTCTATCCTCGGTGTAGCAACCTTTAAACTATAAGCTTTCTGATGTATTAGGTCTTCAAAGTTGGCTAAGAGCCGATTTTGAAGGCTTTTTCTATTTGTCTGCAGAAATTTTCTTTTAGAGTCTTCTACAGAAGTTACCCTATGGAAAATCTATCCCGACAGAGGAGCCTTCTTTTGATAAAATCGTAAAAATCTAGTATAATAGATAGAACTGAAAGTATGAGGTTACTAGCAATGAAAATGAAACAAATCAGTGATACAACTTTAAAAATCACGATGTCTTTAGAAGATTTGATGGATCGAGGAATGGAGATTGCTGACTTTCTCGTTCCTCAAGAAAAAACAGAAGAGTTCTTTTATGCTATCTTGGATGAGTTAGAGATGCCTGATAGTTTTCTGGATACAGGCATGTTGAGCTTCCGTGTGACTCCAAAACCTGATAAGGTCGATGTCTTTGTAACCAAATCAAAGATTGATCAAAATCTAGATTTTGAAGACTTATCGGATTTACCAGATATGGAAGAATTAGCCCAAATGTCGCCAGATGAATTTATCAAAACCCTGGAAAAAAGTATCGCGGACAAAACTAAGGATGATATCGAAGCGATTCAATCTCTAGAGCAAGTCGAAGCCAAGGAAGAAGAGCAGGAACAGGCTGAACAAGAAGCTGAGAGCAAGAAAGAGCCTTACATCTACTACATCCTTTCTTTTGCAAAACTAGCTGACTTGGTGGCTTTTGCCCAGACAGTGACTTTTGAGATGGAAACTTCTGAACTCTACAAGATGAACGAGCGCTATTATTTGACCATTTTAGTGGATATTGAAAATCATCCAAGTCCATATCCAGCTTGGCTTTTAGCCCGTATGCGCGAGTTTGCGGATGATAGTGACATCAGTCGTTCAGTCTTGCAAGAGTATGGCCAAGTCTTGATGAATCACGATGCAGTGCTCAATCTGCAAAAGATTGGATAATACTTTCTGGAAAGCCTTTTCTAGATTTTAAGGAGAGCGAATCGTCTGATTCGTTTTTTCTTTTCTAGATTGAAATAGTGATTTACTATAATAGGAATTTTCACAAAATTCTGTTATAATGGCTATATTAGAAAATTTCGAGGAGACAAACATGACAGTTAAAATTGCTTTACTAGGATTTGGTACCGTTGCAAGTGGTGTGCCTTTCCTCCTAAAGGAAAATGGAGAAAAAATCAATCAATCAGCACATTCAGAGATTGAAGTTGCCAAGGTATTGGTCAAGGATGAAGATGAAAAGAATCGCTTGCTTGCAGCAGGGAATGACTTTAACTTTGTAACCAATGTGGATGACATTTTGTCAGATCAAGACATTACGATCGTAGTGGAATTGATGGGGCGTATCGAACCAGCTAAGACCTTTATCACTCGTGCCTTGGAAGCTGGGAAACACGTTGTTACTGCTAACAAGGACCTTTTGGCTGTCCATGGTGCAGAATTGTTAGAAATCGCTAAAGCTAACAAGGTAGCACTTTACTATGAAGCAGCAGTAGCTGGTGGGATTCCAATTCTTCGTACTTTGGCAAATTCCTTGGCTTCTGACAAAATCACTCGTGTCCTTGGCGTGGTCAATGGAACTTCCAACTTCATGATGACCAAGATGGTCGAAGAAGGCTGGTCTTACGATGATGCTCTTGCCGAAGCGCAACGTCTAGGATTTGCAGAAAGTGACCCTACAAATGACGTAGATGGGATTGATGCAGCCTACAAGATGGTGATTTTGAGCCAATTTGCCTTTGGCATGAAGGTTGCCTTCGATGACGTAGCCCACAAGGGAATTCGTAACATCACACCAGAAGATGTAGCTGTAGCTCAAGAGCTTGGTTATGTAGTGAAATTGGTTGGTTCTATCGAAGAAACTCCTTCAGGAATTGCTGCAGAAGTGACTCCAACCTTCCTTCCTAAAGCGCATCCACTTGCCAGTGTGAATGGCGTAATGAACGCTGTCTTTGTAGAATCTATCGGTATTGGTGAGTCTATGTACTATGGGCCAGGTGCTGGTCAAAAACCAACTGCAACAAGTGTTGTGGCGGACATTGTCCGTATCGTTCGTCGCTTGAATGATGGTACCATTGGCAAAGACTTCAACGAATATAGCCGTGACTTGGTCTTGGCAAATCCTGAGGATGTTAAAGCAAACTACTACTTCTCAATCTTGGCTCCAGACTCAAAAGGTCAGGTCTTGAAATTGGCTGAAATCTTCAACGCTCAAGATATTTCCTTCAAGCAAATTCTCCAAGATGGAAAAGATGGTGACAAGGCGCGTGTCGTTATCATCACACACAAGATTAATAAAGCCCAGCTTGAAAATGTCTCAGCTGAATTGAAGAAGGTTTCAGAATTCGACCTCTTGAATACCTTCAAGGTGCTAGGAGAATAAGATGAAGATTATTGTACCTGCAACCAGTGCCAATATCGGGCCAGGTTTTGACTCGGTCGGTGTAGCTGTAACCAAGTATCTTCAAATTGAGGTATGTGAAGAACGAGATGAGTGGTTGATTGAACACCAGATTGGCAAATGGATACCACATGACGAGCGCAATCTCTTGCTCAAAATCGCTTTGCAAATTGTACCAGACTTGCAGCCAAGACGTTTGAAAATGACCAGTGATGTTCCTTTGGCGCGTGGTTTGGGTTCTTCCAGTTCTGTTATTGTTGCTGGGATTGAACTAGCCAACCAACTGGGAAATCTCAACTTATCTGACCATGAAAAATTGCAGTTGGCGACCAAGATTGAAGGGCATCCTGACAATGTGGCTCCAGCCATTTATGGTAATCTCGTTATTGCAAGTTCCGTTGAAGGGCAAGTTTCTGCTATCGTAGCAGACTTCCCAGAGTGTGATTTCCTAGCCTACATTCCAAACTATGAATTGCGTACTCGAGACAGCCGTGGCGTCTTGCCTAAGAAATTGTCTTACAAGGAAGCTGTTGCGGCTAGTTCTATCGCCAACGTGGCGGTTGCAGCCTTGTTGGCAGGAGACATGGTGACCGCTGGGCAAGCAATCGAGGGCGACCTCTTCCACGAGCGCTATCGTCAGGACTTGGTGAGAGAATTTGCAACGATTAAGCAAGTAGCCAAAGAAAATGGTGCCTATGCAACCTACCTTTCTGGTGCTGGGCCGACAGTTATGGTCTTGGCTTCTCATGACAAGATGCCAACGATTAAGGCAGAATTGGAAAAGCAACCCTTCAAAGGAAAACTTCATGACTTGAAAGTTGATACCCAAGGTGTCCGTGTCGAAGCAAAATAAAGAATAGATGATAGGATGGGGAAACTCTTGACTAGAGGGCTTCCTATCCTTTTTTTGAAAATAAGTTTATACTCAATGAAAATCAAAGAGCAAACTAGGAAGCTAGCCGCAGGTTGCTCAAAGCACCGCTTTGAGGTTGTAGATAAAGCTGACGTGGTTTGAAGAGATTTTCGAAGAGCGTTAGTTAAGAACTTGATAAAGGAGAAATAAAGATGGCAGAAATTTATCTAGCAGGAGGTTGTTTTTGGGGCTTAGAGGAATATTTTTCCCGCATTTCTGGAGTGCTAGCTACCAGTGTCGGCTACGCTAATGGTCAAGTCGAAACGACCAATTACCAGTTGCTCAAGGAAACAGACCATGCAGAAACAGTTCAAGTGATTTACGATGAGAAGATAGTATCACTCAGAGAGATTTTACTTTATTATTTCCGTGTCATTGACCCTTTATCCATCAATCAACAAGGGAATGACCGTGGACGTCAGTATCGGACCGGTATATATTACCAGGATGAAGCAGACTTGCCAACTATCTACACAGTGGTGCAGGAGCAGGAGCGCATGATTGGGCAAAAGATTGCAGTAGAGGTGGAGAAACTACGTCATTACATTCTGGCTGAAGACTATCATCAAGACTATCTTAAGAAAAATCCTTCAGGTTACTGTCATATCGATGTGACCGATGCTGAGAAGCCGTTGATTGATGCCTCTAACTATGAAAAGCCTAGTCAAGAAGTGTTAAAGGAAAGCTTAACTGAAGAGTCCTACCGTGTCACCCAAGAAGCTGCTACAGAGGCTCCATTTACCAATGCATATGACCGAACCTTTGAAGAGGGAATTTATGTAGACATCACGACAGGTGAGCCACTCTTTTTTGCCAAAGATAAGTTTGCCTCAGGTTGTGGTTGGCCAAGTTTTAGCCGTCCGATTTCCAAAGAGTTGATTCACTATTACAAGGACATGAGTCATGGAATGGAGCGAATTGAAGTTCGTTCTCGGTCAGGCAATGCTCACTTGGGTCATGTTTTCACAGATGGCCCTCGGGAGTTAGGTGGCCTTCGTTACTGTATTAATTCTGCTTCCTTGCGTTTTGTGGCCAAAGATGAGATGGAAGAAGCAGGATATGGCTATTTATTACCTTACTTAAACAAATAAATCAGAGATGGTGGGTGCTTCCCACTTTCTTCATTTCCAGAATACGAATAGAAGGGATTTATGAAACACTTACTATCTTACTTTAAACCCTACATCAGAGAATCGATTTTAGCTCCCTTATTCAAGCTGTTAGAAGCTATTTTTGAGCTCTTGGTTCCCATGGTGATTGCTGGGATTGTTGACCAATCCTTGCCCCAAAGAAATCAAGGTCATCTCTGGATGCAGATTGGCCTGCTCCTTATCTTTGCAGTAATTGGTGTTGTAGTGGCCTTAATAGCCCAGTTCTACTCAGCTAAGGCTGCGGTTGGATTTGCCAAAGGACTGACAGATGATTTCTATCGTCATATTCTTTCGTTGCCTAAGGACAGCAGAGACCGTTTGACAACTTCTAGCTTGGTCACTCGCTTGACTTCGGACACTTACCAGATTCAGACTGGTATCAATCAATTCCTGCGTCTCTTTTTGCGAGCGCCTATTATCGTTTTTGGTGCCATTTTTATGGCTTATCGCATCTCAGCTGAGCTGACTTTCTGGTTCTTGGTCATGGTTGTCATTTTGACCATTGTTATTGTAGGGCTTTCTAAACTGGTTAATCCTCTCTACAGTAGTCTCAGAAAGAAAACAGATCAACTAGTTCAAGAAACGCGCCAGCAATTACAAGGGATGCGGGTTATTCGGGCTTTTGGACAAGAAAAACGAGAGTTACAGATTTTTCAGACCCTTAACCAAGTTTATGCCAGATTGCAAGAAAAAACAGGTTTCTGGTCTAGCTTATTAACACCTCTGACCTATCTGATTGTTAATGGAACTCTCCTCGTTATTATCTGGCAGGGATATATTTCAATTCAAGGAGGATTGATCAGTCAAGGTGCTCTCATTGCCCTTATCAACTATCTCCTACAGATTTTGGTGGAATTGGTCAAGCTAGCCATGCTGATAAATTCTCTCAACCAGTCCTATATCTCAGCTAAGCGAATTGAGGAAGTCTTTGCCGAAGCTCCAGAAGACATCCATTCAGAATTAGAACAAAAGCAAGCTACCAGTAATCAGGTTTTACAAGTCCAAGAATTGACCTTTACCTATCCTGATGCGGCCCAGCCTTCTCTGAGAGACATTTCCTTTGATATGCAGCAAGGGCAAATCCTTGGTATCATTGGGGGAACAGGTTCTGGTAAATCAAGCTTGGTGCAAGTCTTACTTGGTCTTTATCCAGCAGATAGGGGAAGCATTGACCTTTATCGAGATGGATCTAGTCCTCTTAATTTGGAGCAGTGGCGGTCTTGGATTGCCTATGTGCCTCAAAAAGTCGAGCTCTTTAAAGGAACCATTCGTTCCAACCTGACTATAGGTTTACATCAAGAACTATCTGACCAAGAACTTTGGAAGGCCTTGGAAATTGCGCAAGCAAAGGATTTTGTTAGTGATAAGGAAGAACTCTTGGATGCTCTAGTTGAGGCAGGAGGACGAAATTTCTCAGGTGGTCAAAAACAAAGACTGTCTATCGCTCGAGCAGTCTTGCGCCAGACTCCGTTTCTCATCCTAGATGATGCAACTTCGGCGCTGGACACCATTACCGAGTCTAGACTCTTGAAAGCTATTCGAGAAAATTTGCCAAATACGAGCTTAATCTTGATTTATCAAAGAACGTCGACACTTCAGATGGCTGACCAGATTCTCCTCTTGGAAAAAGGTGAGCTCCTAGCTATCGGCAAGCACGAGGACTTGATGAAGACTAGTCAAGTCTATCGCGAAATCAATGCATCCCAACATGGAAAGGAGGGCTAGCATGAGACGACAAACTGCAAACCAGACTCTCAAACGTTTGGCAAAAGATTTAGCAAGCCATCCCTTCCTCCTTTTCCTAGCCTTTCTAGGAACTATTGCCCAGGTTGGCTTATCAATTTATCTTCCCATCTTGATTGGGCAGGTCATTGACCAAGTCCTGGTGGCTGGTTCTTCACCAGTTTTTTGGCAGATTTTTCTCCAAATGATCTTGGTTGTCATAGGAAATACCCTTGTGCAGTGGGTCAATCCTCTCCTCTATAATCGCCTAATCTTCTCTTATACCAGAGACTTGCGAGAGCAAATCATCCATAAGCTCCATCGGTTACCGATTGCTTTTGTGGATCGGCAAGGCAGTGGGGAAATGGTCAGTCGGGTGACCACAGACATAGAACAGTTGGCGGCTGGCTTGACTATGATTTTTAACCAATTTTTCATTGGCGTCTTAATGATTTTGGTTAGTATTCTAGCCATGCTTCAAATCCATCTCCTCATGACCCTCTTAGTCTTGCTGTTGACGCCACTGTCTATGGTAATCTCACGCTTTATTGCCAAACGCTCCTATCATCTCTTCCAGAAGCAAACAGAGACAAGGGGGATTCAGACACAATTAATTGAAGAATCGTTGAGCCAGCAGACCATTATCCAGTCCTTTAATGCTCAAGAAGAGTTTATCCAAAGACTGCGTGAGGCTAATGACAACTATGCAGCTTATTCGCAGTCAGCTATCTTTTATTCTTCAACGGTCAATCCTTCGACTCGCTTTGTCAATGCGCTTATTTATGCCCTTCTAGCTGGAGTGGGAGCTTATCGTATCATGATAGGCTCTACCTTGACCATTGGACGCTTAGTGACTTTTTTGAACTATGTTCAACAGTACACCAAGCCCTTTAACGATATTTCTTCAGTGCTAGCTGAGTTGCAAAGTGCTCTCGCTTGTGCAGAACGTGTTTATGCTGTCTTAGAAAGTCCTGAGGTGGCTGAAACAGGTAAGGAAGAGTTGACTAGTGACCAAGTTAAGGGAGCTATTTCCTTTAAACATGTTTCTTTTGGCTACCATCCTGAAAAGATTTTGATTAAGGATTTATCTATTGATATTCCAGCTGGTAGCAAGGTGGCTATTGTTGGTCCGACAGGTGCTGGAAAATCAACCCTTATCAATCTCCTCATGCGTTTTTATCCCATTAACTCGGGAGATATCTTGTTAGATGGGCGATCCATTTATGATTATACCCGATCATCATTGAGACAGCAGTTTGGGATGGTTCTCCAAGAAACCTGGCTCAAGCAAGGAACTATTCATGACAATATTGCCTTTGGAAATCCTGATGCCAGTCGGGAGCAGGTGATTGCTGCCGCAAAAGCAGTCAATGCAGACTTTTTCATCCAACAGTTGCCTCAGGGATACGATACTAAGTTGGAAAATGCAGGGGAATCTCTCTCTGTCGGTCAGGCTCAGCTCTTGACCATTGCCCGAGTTTTTCTAGCTATTCCCAAGATTCTTATCTTAGACGAGGCGACTTCTTCCATTGATACGCGGACAGAAGTGCTAGTACAGGATGCCTTTGCAAAACTCATGAAGGGGCGTACAAGCTTTATCATTGCCCACCGCTTGTCAACCATTCAGGATGCGGATATGATTCTAGTCTTAGTGGACGGTGATATTGTTGAGTATGGGAACCATCAGGATCTCATGACTAGAAAGGGCAAGTATTATCAAATGCAGCAAGCTGCAGCTTTTAGCTCTGAATAATCCTTTCTACTTTGAAATCTTATGGACAAAAAAAGTTGCCTTCGGGTGACTTTTTTGTTACAATAGCTAGAAAAAATCAAGGCCTTAGAAGGAGAAAAACAATGAAAGTCTATCAGCATGTAAATATCGTGACTTGTGACCAAGATTTCCATGTTTATCTAGATGGAATCTTAGCAGTTAAGGATTCTCAAATCGTCTATGTTGGTCAAGAGAAGTCAGAGATTTTAGAGCAAGCTGAGCAGATTATAGACTATCAGGGAGCCTGGATTATGCCGGGTTTGGTTAATTGCCACACCCATTCTGCTATGACAGGCTTGAGAGGAATCCGAGATGACAGCAATCTCCATGAATGGCTCAATGACTATATCTGGCCAGCAGAAGCTGAGTTTACTCCCGACATGACTACCAAGGCGGTCAAAGAAACTCTGATAGAGATGCTCCAGTCAGGAACAACAACCTTTAACGATATGTATAATCCCAATGGGGTGAATATTGAGCGGATTTATCAGGCAGCGAAAGATTCCAAGATGCGTTGTTATTTCTCCTACCCTTTTTTCTTCTGAGGCAGAGACAACTGCTGAGACCATTGCTAGAACACGAGCCATCATTGAGGAAATTATTGGATATAAAAATCCGAATTTCAAGGTTATGGTAGCCCCACATTCTCCTTACAGCTGTAGTAGAGACTTGTTGGCAGAAAGCTTAGATATGGCAAAAGAGTTGAATATTCCCATTCATATCCATGTAGCGGAGACCAAGGAGGAGTCAGGAATTATCCTGAAACGATACGGCAAACGCCCCCTCGCCTTTCTAGAAGAACTGGGTTACTTAGACTATCCGTCTGTCTTTGCTCACGGGGTAGAATTAAACGAGCGAGAAATTGAGCGCTTGGTATCCTCTCAAGTGGCTATTGCCCACAATCCTATCAGTAACCTCAAAC
This sequence comes from Streptococcus mitis, assembly GCF_000960005.1. GTDB lineage: Bacteria > Bacillota > Bacilli > Lactobacillales > Streptococcaceae > Streptococcus > Streptococcus mitis_CK. Next base: position 268,427 of record NZ_JYGP01000002.1, read on the forward strand.
TGGCATCAGGAATTGCTCCAATCATCCAACTTCAAAAAGCAGGAGTGGCTGTGGGAATTGCGACAGATTCGGTTGCCTCCAATAACAATCTAGATATGTTTGAGGAAGGACGGACTGCAGCCCTTCTTCAGAAGATGAAAAGTGGGGATGCCAGCCAATTCCCTATCGAAACAGCTCTCAAAGCTCTAACGATAGAAGGTGCTAAGGTTCTTGGAATGGACGAACAGATAGGAAGTTTGGAAGTCGGCAAGCAAGCAGATTTTCTGGTCATCCAACCACAAGGGAAAATTCATCTCCAACCTCAAGAAAATATGCTTTCCCATCTGGTTTATGCTGTCAAGTCCAGTGATGTAGATGATGTTTATATTGCCGGAGAACAGGTTGTTAAGCAAGGTCAAGTCCTAACAGTAGAACTTTAAAAGAAAAATCACGAAAAAATCTTAAAAAAAGTTTGCAAAAATCTTGCATTCTTTTTTTGACTATGCTATACTTATATACGGTTTAAAAAAACTGCCTAAGACAGTAGGGGAGCTCGACTCATAAATATCCTACCGAGGACAAAACGTATCATGTAAAAAGAAGCGTATTGTACTTTCGTGTCTAGGTTTGGGCGCGTTTTTCTTTTGGAAAAATTCCCCAAGCAAAATAATAACGGAGGTGAACACACTAATGAGTGAAGCAATTATTGCTAAAAAAGCGGAACTAGTTGACGTAGTAGCTGAAAAAATGAAAGCTGCTGCATCTATCGTCGTTGTAGACGCTCGTGGTTTGACAGTTGAGCAAGATACAGTTCTTCGTCGTGAGCTTCGTGGAAGCGAAGTTGAGTATAAAGTGATTAAAAACTCAATCTTGCGTCGTGCAGCTGAAAAAGCTGGTCTTGAAGATCTTGCATCTGTATTTGTTGGACCATCTGCAGTAGCATTTTCTAACGAAGATGTTATCGCACCAGCGAAAATCTTGAACGACTTTTCTAAAAACGCTGAAGCACTTGAAATCAAAGGTGGTGCAATCGAAGGCGCTGTCGCATCTAAAGAAGAGATTCTTGCTCTTGCAACTCTTCCAAACCGCGAAGGACTTCTTTCTATGCTCCTTTCTGTACTTCAAGCGCCAGTGCGCAACGTTGCTCTTGCAGTCAAAGCGGTTGCAGACAACAAAGAAGACGCAGCTTAATCTTAAGCTACGCAGCGTAGCCTAGCTACGAAAATCTATTATAAATTTAAAACATATTTGGAGGAAATAACAATGGCATTGAACATTGAAAACATTATTGCTGAAATTAAAGAAGCTTCAATCCTTGAATTGAACGACCTTGTAAAAGCTATCGAAGAAGAATTTGGTGTAACTGCAGCTGCTCCTGTAGCTGTTGCTGCAGCTGGTGCTGCTGACGCTGGTGCTGCTAAAGATTCATTCGACGTTGAATTGACATCTGCAGGCGACAAAAAAGTTGGCGTTATCAAAGTTGTACGTGAAATCACAGGTCTTGGACTTAAAGAAGCTAAAGAACTTGTTGACGGTGCACCAGCACTTGTTAAAGAAGGCGTTGCAACTGCAGAAGCTGAAGAAATCAAAGCTAAATTGGAAGAAGCTGGAGCTTCAGTTACTCTTAAATAATAGAGCGACTACATTAGTAGCTTAAAAACATGATTAAACCGCTATTCTTAGGAGTAGCGGTTTTTATTTTTTTATTCCATGGGGCAAAAATGGAAAGGAATCTTTAAAAGTGAGGAGAGTTAGATTGAAAGAATCATATTTGTAAATCGAAATGATGGATATTTGTATCATGTTATAAATCGTTATCAAACGATAATATTGATTTTCTTACAAATTAAGAGTATAATTTATAAAAATGAGTGTTCACTCAATTTTGTGAAATTAAGGAGTAAAGAAAATGGTTGTTGAAGCAATAGAGTATAGTCGTTTCGGTAACGAAGAGGTCTTGGATTTGCTGAAGATCGACTCTACAGCCTTGGATGTAAATCAAGTGAGAGTAGAAGTTCATGCTGTTGGTTTAAATCCTATTGATTATAAAACTTTTGAGGGAGCGAAACCCCTTCGATTTCTATCTTTTATAACGAAATTAAGGAAACCAAGTCGTTGGTTTGAATCTAAATCATCTTTATTTCCAAGAGGTGTGGGGAGAGATTTTTCTGGAGTTATTACAGAAGTTGGAAATGAAGTAACTAGGTTTTCAGTAGGAGATAAGGTGTTTGGAACAATGATTAGTGATCCTGGTTTGGGAACTAAGAGGGGAGCTTTAGCAACAGAAATTTGTGTCAATGAATCAGAAATTGTATTGAAACCAGAGATGATCGACATGACTCACGCAGCTACTATGGGAGTAGCTGCTCTAACTGTGGGTGGGGCTTTTAGAAGAATTGGTTTAAATTCAAGAGATACTGTTGTTATTTCAGCTGCAGCAGGAGGTATTGGAAGTATTGCAGTACAGTATGCAGTTGCTAAGGGGGCGACAGTGATTGGAATAGCAAGTAAGAAAAATGCAGAGTATCTGAAGTCTTTAGGTGCCATACCAGTAAGTTACGAAGAGAATATCAAGAAGGCTCTTCTATCAGCTAGTTCAACGCCTATTACAAAATTTTTGGATTGTTATGGATCTGATTATGTTAGATTGGCTTTTAGTTTAGGCTTGAAGGGGACAGCTATTGGGACATTAGTACCTTCGCCCTATGTTATGATAAAAGGTGCTCAGTTTACTGGTCCGAGACATTCCACATATGATGATTTTAGCATTTTAGCTGAAATGGTCTCAGACGGGAAGGTTCAGCTGAAAATTGATCAAGTGTATGACTTTTCTCTAAAGTCAGTTAGAGAAGCCTATCGTAGTCTGAAAATGGGACACAGTCGAGGCAAAAAAGTCGTAAAAGTAAGAGAGTAGAAGAGAGGTGCTAGCGATGGAAAGTTTAGAACAAAAGTATGCTCAGACGTTAGAAGTTAGCAACTTGAGCTTGAAACAACGTCGAGTATTATTATCAAGCTTAAAATTATTCTCAGAAATTGGATTTGAGAATACAACGTCCAGCCTTATTGCCGAACGCGCTGGAGTGTCAGAAGGAACTGTTTTTAGTTACTTTAAAACAAAGGAAGGTATTTTAGAAGCCATTTTATCTACTTTTCTAGAACAGGTTATTCCAGAAGTGATTGCGGATTTCTCAGAAAAGAAATTCACAGTAGATCAAGAAACTTTTCCCTTCTTTTTAAAAAGTATTGTTCGAGATAGGCTCTTTTTCATTCAGAAGAATCAAATGCATGTTAAAATTCTCTTGGGGCGTTCTTTTATTGATAAAAATCTTTCTATCCAGTTAGGAAATATTATTGTTCAATCTATAATAGAACCAATTAGCCCTGTTTTAAATCAATTTAAAGAAAAAGGACTTATTCTAAATTGGTCAAATGAAAGAATTGTTCGATATATTTTAGCATTGAGTTTTTCTTATCTTATTCCCATGATGTTGAATGATGAAGGAACTATAAACATAGATGAAGCAGTTGATGAGATTGTTGAATGTTTGTCATCTGCCCTAATGAAAGTAAAATAAATTCGGATGTTAAAACTCACTATTAATGGTGAGTTTTTTGGATTCAACATAAAAATCCCCAATCGGAGCGATTGAGGATTAAGCAAATGAATCTTAAACAATACCTTGTGCGATCATAGCATTTGCTACATTTTCAAAGGCAGCAATGTTAGCTCCTGCAAGGTAGTCTTTATCAAGACCATATGTTTCTGAAGTTGTTTTAGCTGTGTTGAAGATGTTTGTCATGATATCTTTGAGACGTCCATCAACTTCTTCACGAGTCCATGAGAGGCGAAGACTGTTTTGGCTCATTTCAAGGGCTGAAACGGCTACACCACCGGCATTGGCTGCTTTAGCAGGTCCGTAGAAGATTCCATTTTCTTTGTAAACTTTGATGGCATCAAGGTCGCTTGGCATGTTGGCACCTTCAGATACACAGATAACGCCTTGAGCAACCAAACGTTTAGCTGCTTCACCGTTGATTTCGTTTTGAGTCGCACATGGAAGCGCAATGTCATAGTTTCCAGCGTAAGTCCATACAGAACCTTCGTGATATGTTGCAGTTGCTTTTTCAGCAGCATACTCAGTTAAGCGAGCACGACGTTTTTCTTTAACGTCAACCAAAAGATCGAAGTCGATACCATTTTCATCGATGACATAACCATTTGAGTCAGATACAGAGATAACAGTTGCACCAAGTTCAGTCGCTTTTTGAAGAGCGTATTGAGCAACGTTACCAGAACCTGAAATAACAACTTTCTTACCAGCAAAGCTGTTACCGTTAGCTTTAAGCATTTCTTCAGTGTAGTAAACCAAACCATAACCAGTTGCTTCTGGACGAATCAAGCTACCACCAAATCCAAGAGGTTTACCAGTCAAGACACCAGCATCAAATTGGTTAAGGCGTTTGTATTGACCATAAAGGTAACCAATCTCACGTCCACCAACACCGATATCACCAGCAGGTACGTCAAGTGATGGTCCGATGTGTTTTTGTAATTCAGTCATGAAGCTTTGGCAGAAGCGCATCACTTCAGCATCTGTTTTACCTTTAGGATCGAAGTCTGATCCACCTTTACCTCCACCTATAGGAAGTCCAGTCAAGACGTTTTTAAAGATTTGTTCAAATCCGAGGAATTTCAAAATCCCTTGGTTTACAGTTGGGTGGAAACGAAGTCCGCCTTTATATGGTCCAACAGCTGAGTTGAATTGAACACGGTAACCGCGGTTTACTTGAACTTTTCCATCACGGTCAACCCAAGGAACACGGAAAGAAATCACGCGCTCTGGCTCAGTAATACGTGCCAAGATATTTTCTTCGATATACTCAGGGTGTTTTTCAAATACAGGTTCTAAAGTGTTGAAAAATTCTTCGACAGCTTGGAGGAATTCAGCCTCGTGCCCGTTACGAGCTTTCACAGTTTCAAACACGCTTTGGATATATTCTTTAGCAGATGTCATATCGTTCTCCTTAAATTCTAATTTAATTATGTGAGTCATTATAGCAGAATTTTTTTTAGCTGTAAAGAGAAAAACAAAAATTTTCTAAAAATTCACTCAATTTAGTTTTTCATATTTTTTGAAAATAGATAAAAAACGAACGTTTTTCTTATAAATGCCTTTCTTAAAGAGAAAATCTGAAAATGTGGTATAATATTAGCAATAAAAGGAATCTGGAGGATCAGAATCATGGTATCAACGAAAACGCAAATTGCTGGTTTTGAGTTTGACAATTGTTTGATGAATGCAGCAGGTGTGGCTTGTATGACGATAGCAGAGTTAGAGGGCGTTAAAAATTCAGTGGCAGGAACTTTTGTGACTAAGACAGCTACCTTGGACTTCCGTCAGGGAAATCCTGAGCCACGCTATCAAGATGTTCCCCTTGGTTCTATCAACTCTATGGGCTTGCCGAATAATGGCTTAGACTATTATTTGGACTATCTTTTGGACTTGCAGGAAAAAGAGCCAAACCGAACTTTCTTCCTATCTCTAGTCGGTATGTCTCCAGAGGAAACCCATACTATCTTGAAAAAAGTCCAAGAGAGTGAGTTTCGTGGTCTGACTGAGCTAAATCTCTCCTGTCCAAATGTTCCAGGTAAACCTCAGATTGCCTATGATTTTGAGACAACAGACCGGATTTTGGCAGAGGTATTTGCCTACTTCACCAAACCTCTTGGAATTAAATTGCCACCATATTTTGATATTGTTCATTTTGACCAAGCGGCAGCTATTTTTAACAAGTACCCACTCAAGTTTATCAACTGTGTTAACTCTATCGGAAACGGCCTTTATATAGAAGATGAGTCTGTCGTTATTCGTCCTAAAAATGGTTTCGGTGGCATCGGTGGAGAGTATATCAAACCGACTGCTCTTGCTAATGTTCACGCATTTTATCAACGCTTAAACCCTCAAATCCAAATCATCGGAACAGGTGGCGTGTTGACTGGTCGTGATGCCTTTGAACATATCCTCTGTGGAGCAAGTATGGTGCAGGTGGGAACCACTCTTCACAAAGAAGGAGTCAGTGCTTTTGACCGCATTACCAATGAACTGAAAGTAATCATGGCGGAAAAAGGGTACGAAAGCCTAGAAGATTTCCGTGGGAAATTGCGCTATATTGACTAAATTAAATCGAAAAATCAGAAGAAAGGAGAGAAGATGCTAGCCATTGAAGAAAGTCAAAAACTGACTCTAGCAAATCTACCGAACCTGAGCCTTTTTACAGGGACAGACCAGGGTCAGTTTGAAGTTATGAAGAGTCAAGTATTGAAACAGATTGGTTATGATTCTGCTGACCTCAACTTTGCCTACTTTGATATGAAAGAAGTAGTTTACAAAGATGTAGAACTGGAGTTGGTCAGCCTTCCTTTCTTTGCTGATGAGAAAATCGTGATATTGGATCATTTTGTCGATATCACAACAGCCAAGAAACGCTTTTTAACAGATGATGAACTCAAGTCGTTTGAGGAATACCTTGATAACCCTTCACCAACAACCAAGTTGTTAATCTTTGCAGAAGGAAAACTGGATAGTAAAAGACGGCTGGTAAAATTACTTAAGCGTGATGCCAAGGTCTTTGATGCAGTAGAAGCAAAAGAACAAGAATTGCGCCAGTATTTCCAAAAGTGGAGCCAGAAACAAGGTCTGCAGTTTGCCAATCATTCTTTTGAAAATCTTCTCGTCAAGTCGGGTTTTCAATTTAGCGAAGTCCAGAAAAATCTCCTCTTTTTACAGTCCTATAAGGAAGACTCTGTTATCGAGGAAGAGGATATTGTCAATGCTATTCCCAAGACCTTGCAGGACAATATTTTTGATTTAACTCAGTTTATTCTGACTAAAAAGATGGACCAGGCGCGCGATTTGGTTAGAGACTTGACCTTGCAAGGTGAAGATGAAATTAAACTGATTGCAGTTATGCTGGGACAATTTCGGACTTTTACTCAGGTGAAAATCTTGGCGGAGTCTGGACAAGCAGAATCTCAGATTGCAAGTAGTCTAGGAAGTTTTCTCGGACGCAATCCAAATCCCTATCAGATTAAGTTTGCGCTGAGAGATTCAAGAGGACTTTCCTTGAGCTTTTTGAAGCAAGCTATTTCTTATTTGATTGAGACAGACTATCAGATTAAAACAGGTCTTTATGAAAAGAGTTTCCTTTTTGAAAAGGCACTCTTACAGATTGCTTGTCAGGTAAATTGATATTTTTTTGAAACTAAAACCCGTGTCAAGATTATCTTGTCATGGGTTTCTTGCTGATTTGCTTATTTTATACTCAATGAAAATCAAAGAGCAAACTAGGAAACTAGCCGCAGGTTGCTCAAAGCACTGCTTTGAGGTTGTAGATAAGACTGACGAAGTCAGTTACATATATCTACGGCAAGGCGACGTTGACGCAGTTTGAAGAAATTTTCGAAGAGTATTATTAGAAAGTATTTCAGTGATTTCCTTATCTATAAGCAAAAAACTTGAAAAAAGTGAATGTTTGCGTTATCATTTTCATATAGAAAGAAAAAGAGGTATTACAGATGGCTATTATCTTACCAGATCTTCCATATGCATACGACGCTTTGGAACCATACATCGATGCGGAAACAATGCACTTGCACCATGACAAACACCATCAAACTTATGTCAACAATGCCAATGCAGCTCTAGAAAAACACCCTGAAATCGGTGAAGACCTTGAAGCCTTGCTTGCTGATGTAGAATCTATCCCAGCTGATATCCGTCAAGCGCTTATCAACAATGGTGGTGGACACTTGAACCACGCTCTTTTCTGGGAATTGATGACTCCTGAGAAAACAGCTCCTTCAGCAGAACTTGCAGCAGCAATCGATGCAACATTTGGTTCATTTGAAGACTTCCAAGCAGCCTTCACTGCAGCAGCAACAACTCGTTTTGGTTCTGGCTGGGCATGGTTGGTTGTCAACAAAGAAGGTAAACTTGAAGTGACTTCAACAGCAAACCAAGACACACCAATCTCAGAAGGTAAAAAACCAATCTTGGGCTTGGACGTTTGGGAACATGCTTACTACGTGAAATACCGCAACGTGCGTCCTGACTACATCAAAGCTTTCTTCTCAGTGATCAACTGGAACAAAGTAGATGAATTGTACGCAGCTGCTAAATAATAATAGTTGGAGGGAAGAATTGTTCTTCTCTTTTTAAGGTTATATTATTTTGGTCTGACAAAATCGTCAGACTTTTTTCATTTTTATGAGAAACGTGCTAACTGCTAGAAATTATGGTAGAATAAAGTATTAAGTAATCGTGAAAAAAGGATATCTATGCGAAAAGAAATTGCACCTGAATTATACAACTATAACAAGTTTCCTGGTCCTGAGTTCCATTTACACGGGGACAAGGTTGAAACGGAAGGGATAGCTTTTTCCTTGGTGGAAAATATCAAGGATGCCTTTGATGTGACGGCTTTTAATCAGCGTTTTTCAGAAGTCTTAACCAAGTTTGATTATATCGTGGGAGACTGGAGCAACGAACAGCTTCGCCTTCGAGGTTTTTACAAGGATGACCGAACAGAAGAAAAACTTGAAAAAATCAGTCGTTTACAAGACTACCTTTTAGAGTATTGTAGTTATGGTTGTGCCTATTTTGTCTTAGAAAATGAAGCTCCTAAGCGAGCATCATTTGACAAGAAAATGCGTAAGAAGGAAGAAGAAACACCTTCTAGAAAAGGAAAGAAACCGGCTCAAACTAAACGAAAACCGAATGCAGATAAGAAAAATAGACGTCGTCAGAAAGATCAGCATTCTCAGAAAGAGGACAAGGGGCAACGTCATTTTGTCATTCGTCAGAAGTGAGTAGAGAATAAGGAGTAGAAATGAAACCGTCAATTTATAGTTTAACACGTCAAACCATGCAGGAATGGGTTTTGGAGCAGGGAGAAAAGAAATTCCGTGCAGATCAAATCTGGGAATGGCTCTACCGTAAACGTGTCCAGTCATTTGAAGAAATGACCAACCTTTCCAAGGATTTGATTGCTAAGCTTAATGACCAGTTTGTGGTTAATCCATTGAAACAGCGAATCGTGCAAGAATCTGCTGATGGGACAGTTAAATATCTTTTTGAATTGCCAGATGGAATGCTGATTGAGACAGTACTCATGCGTCAACACTACGGTTTATCTGTCTGTGTGACCACTCAGGTCGGCTGTAATATCGGTTGTACCTTCTGTGCCTCTGGTTTGATTAAGAAACAACGTGACCTCAATAATGGGGAAATCGTAGCGCAAATCATGCTGGTTCAGAAATACTTTGATGAACGTGGTCAGGACGAACGTGTCAGCCATATCGTCGTCATGGGTATCGGTGAACCATTTGATAACTACAACAATGTCTTGAATTTCGTTCGTACTATCAATGATGACAAGGGAATGGCCATCGGTGCTCGTCACATTACGGTTTCAACCTCAGGTTTGGCCCATAAAATTCGTGATTTTGCTAATGAAGGAGTTCAGGTCAATCTTGCCGTTTCCCTTCATGCACCTAATAATGAACTGCGCTCAAGCATCATGAAGATTAACCGTGCCTTTCCGATTGAAAAACTCTTTGCAGCTATTGAGTACTACATTGAGACAACTAATCGTCGTGTGACTTTTGAATATATCATGCTTAATGAAGTTAATGACGGTGTAGAACAAGCCTTGGAATTGGCTGAATTGCTCAAGAACATCAAGAAATTGTCTTATGTAAACTTGATTCCTTACAACCCAGTTAGTGAGCATGACCAATATAGCCGTAGTCCTAAAGAGCGCGTCCTGGCCTTCTATGATACGCTTAAGAAAAAAGGGGTTAACTGTGTGGTTCGTCAAGAGCACGGAACAGATATTGATGCAGCTTGTGGACAATTGCGTTCCAATACAATGAAACGTGACCGCCAGAAAGCAGTTGCAGCAGTCAATCCTTAATGATGAAGAAGACTTATAATCATATTTTGGTCTGGGGAGTCATTTTCTATAGTATTTGTATCGTTTACTTTTGCTTTACTCCTCAAGAACATTCTCCCGTGGGGGTGGAAACTCCAGGTATTCAGCATCTTGGACGCCTGGTTTTTCTTTTGACTCCTTTCAATTCTCTCTGGAAACTGGGTGAAGTGAGTGACATAGGACAATTATGTTGGATTTTTCTACAAAATATCCTCAATGTCTTCTTGCTTTTTCCTCTGATGTTCCAACTCCTTTATCTCCTTCCAAACTTGCGGAAAACAAGAAAAGTGCTCTTTTTTAGTTTTCTAGTGAGTCTTGGAATCGAGTGTACGCAGTTAGTCTTGGACTTTTTCTTTGATTTTAATCGCGTCTTTGAAATTGATGATTTGTGGACCAATACCTTGGGTGGCTATATCGCTTGGCTACTTTATAAACGATTACATAAAAACAAGATAAGGAATTAAAATGAGTATTTTAGAAGTTAAAAATCTGAGTCATGGTTTTGGTGACCGTGCAATTTTTGAAGATGTGTCCTTCCGTCTCCTTAAGGGAGAACATATCGGCCTGGTCGGTGCAAATGGTGAAGGGAAATCAACCTTTATGAGTATTGTGACTGGTAAAATGCTGCCAGATGAAGGGAAGGTTGAGTGGTCCAAATATGTGACCGCTGGTTACTTGGATCAGCACTCCGTCCTTGCTGAAGGGCAGTCGGTACGCGATGTTCTCCGTACGGCCTTTGATGAGCTATTCAAAGCTGAAGCCCGTATCAATGACCTCTATATGGAAATGGCTGAAGACGGAGCGGATGTTGATGATCTCATGGAAGAAGTTGGCGAACTTCAAGACCGTTTGGAGAGTCGTGATTTCTACACCTTGGATGCTAAGATTGATGAAGTAGCGCGTGCCCTTGGTGTCATGGACTTTGGCATGGATACAGATGTAACCTCTTTGTCAGGTGGGCAAAGAACCAAGGTGCTTTTGGCTAAACTCCTCCTTGAAAAGCCCGATATCTTACTTTTGGACGAACCGACCAATTATCTGGATGCTGAGCATATTGATTGGCTCAAGCGCTATCTCCAAAACTATGAGAATGCCTTTGTCCTTATTTCACACGATATTCCATTCCTGAACGATGTGATTAATATTGTCTATCATGTGGAGAATCAACAGCTGACGCGTTATTCTGGTGACTACTACCAGTTCCAAGAAGTCTATGCTATGAAGAAATCTCAGCTAGAGGCAGCCTACGAACGTCAGCAGAAAGAGATTGCCGACCTTAAAGATTTTGTCGCACGAAACAAAGCACGTGTTGCAACTCGTAACATGGCCATGTCCCGTCAGAAGAAATTGGATAAGATGGATATTATCGAGTTGCAAAGTGAGAAACCAAAGCCATCCTTTGATTTCAAACCAGCTCGTACACCAGGGCGCTTTATCTTCCAAGCCAAGGATTTGCAGATTGGTTATGATCGATCTCTCACTAAGCCTTTAAATCTTACCTTTGAACGCAATCAAAAGGTTGCTATTATCGGGGCAAATGGTATCGGGAAAACAACTCTCTTGAAGAGTCTCTTGGGAATTATCCCGCCAATCGCTGGGGAAGTGGAACGTGGTGACTACCTAGAACTCGGTTACTTTGAACAGGAAGTAGAAGGTGGCAATCGTCAAACACCACTAGAGGCTGTCTGGAATGCCTTTCCAGCTCTCAACCAAGCAGAAGTCCGTGCAGCCCTTGCCCGTTGTGGTCTGACAACCAAGCATATTGAAAGCCAAATTCAGGTCTTGTCAGGTGGAGAACAAGCCAAGGTTCGTTTCTGTCTCTTGATGAATCGTGAAAACAACGTTTTAGTGCTGGACGAGCCGACCAACCACTTGGATGTGGATGCCAAGGATGAACTCAAACGCGCTCTTAAAGAATACAAGGGATCTATTCTTATGGTCTGTCACGAACCAGACTTCTATGAAGGTTGGATGGACCAAATCTGGGATTTTAATAATTTAACTTAAAAATAAGGATAAAAGAAATACAGTACCGAATGTGGGTACTGTATTTTTTTGGTTTTTAAGATTTAAAATCGTAATCTTTCACTACTTCGATGCTATCGATAGTAATAGCAGTAGTTGGCTTGTCTTTTTCATTTTTTTCGGCTTTAGCAATCTTATCTACAACATCCATACCGTCAATCACTTGACCAAAGACGGGATGTTTGCCATCTAAACTAGGGTTTCCACCTTCTTTGTAGGCTTCGATGATTTTCTTTGGATACTTGCTTGTAGGGAGTTTAGCAGAGGTATCTGTAGAGTTTTGGTTGATGAAGAACTGGCTGCCATTGGTGTTTGGTTGACCAGTATTAGCCATAGAAAGAGCACCACGGATATTATAGAGATAAGGAGTAATCTCGTTCTTGAAACCAGTTCCCTTGTCTTTAGTCTTATCCTTGTCATGCCAGATAGACTGACCACCTGTACCGTCCCCTTTTGGATCTCCAGTTTGAACCATGAAGCCATCGATGACACGGTGGAAGGTAATGCCGTTATAGTAGCCTTCTTTGGCATGAGTGAGGAAGTTTTCAACCGCTAGAGGAGCGAGTTTAGGGAAGAGCTTAATGCGAATATCACCTTGGCTCGTGTGGAGAATCACCTCGGCTTCATCTTCAGCAACTTCTTTAGAAAGTTGTGGGAAATTGGCGTTTTCGTTTGTTAAAGCATCGTTTAACTCCTTGGCAGATTGGGCTGCTGCTTTGGAGCTTTCCTCAGCGGCCAAGCTAGAATCTACATAGTCATCACCACGCAAACTACGTTGGATGTTGCTACATCCAGCTAGAGCTACAGTGGATAGTAAAAGAAGTGTTGCTAGTTTTTTCATTCTGATCCTCTCAAAAATTCATTTCTACCATTGTACCCTAAAAGGAAGTGGATTTCAAATATTAGTGACAAGACAGTTTAAGAGGAAGCCAACCAGAAAGTCGCTTGCTTAGGGGCATCAATACCATAAGTAAACTCAAAGTATTTTGGAAACTAGATCTTAAGAAAGCTCGTAAGGCATCACAATTAGTAAACGTTAATTCGAAAGAATTACTATATTTTAAAAGAGCACATTTTCAAAGGATTTTTTCTTTTGGTTTTACTTCCTAATTAATCAGTGAACTTAATACTAGGTCTCGAAAAGAATTATGCTTCCTCGTTCTGTCTGAGTTCAAAGAGGTCTTCTACTTTCAGATTAAAAACTTGAGCAATTTTAAGAGCCATTTCCAGCGAAGGATTGTAACGGTTATTTTCCAAGTGCAGAATTGTCTCGCGTCGCATGCCGATGCGGTCGGCTAACTCCTGCTGGGTCATGCCTGTGGACTCACGAACAGATTTGAGATTAGTAATAATCTTGCTTTCTTTGGCCATGCTTATCCTCTACGTTCCAAGATAAAATAGACAACCGCAAAGATGCAAATCAAGACAGCTATGCTAATAAATATCTGTCCCATGTAAAGAGTGAGAGACCCCATATACCCAATGATAACTGATAGGATCATCAGTGCGCCTAGTATAAAAACAAACATCAAGCTAGCTGACTTTGCTAAATTAGCATAAAAGCGTTCGTCCGGAGTTTCCTTGACTTTTTTTAAATAGAAAAAACCAAATCCAATCATTTCAATAACGAGGATAATTCCCAAAATCCATTCTTTAATACCAGAACTTACGCTTGGGGTCGCAACCCAAATTCCTACTGTATAAAAAATGCTTGCTGCAAACACAAGTATCGTGTAAAGCTTAGCAGACAAGTCAAAAATAATCTTTCCCTTACCTTTCTGACTCTTATGTAGCCAGCTACAAATAGCTACAATTTGACCTGACACTGAAATACCAGTAATAACTAACTTGGGTCCCCAACTAAGATTAGAACCAAATAAAACAATAAAATCAATAAAGAGAGCTACGGCAATCATTGCAATGAGGCCACGCATTTTTTGACTTTTTTTCATGATAGACTCCTTTTTTTGTGTTATAAATATATAACATTTAAATGTTATGTTATAAATATATCACACTTAAATTTAGAAAGCAAGAATTTTATGTGTCAATGTGGTAATTATTTGAAAAAATTTTTTAATAAAAGCCCTTGATAGTCAAACAACTAAAGAAATCTTTGAAGCAATACATCGGATTTGGTTTGGATAGTTTCGTTAATAATATTTTATGATAAAAATTTTTTGGAAAATCTAGATACTGTATGAATCTCTACTTTTTTCTTAGACTGTTATAAAGTCTGTCAGAATAAGCGTTATAGGTGTAGAAGTTAATTTTTACAGAACTAAATTATTCCCCTATTTAGAATTTATTGATTCATATTTTATAAATTAATTAGTAGATATCGTTCTTAAAATCCTTGATATTTCGCTTGGAAACAGGCTTGGAATTTAGAAACCAAGCATCCAAATCACGTTCAGGAGAGATGAAGGGTTTGACTTGATGGTCTTTATAAAATGTTTCTAAAATAGTATTTATGACATTCTCTTTCTGATTTTTCTTTAAAAATATAACAAGTTTGTAAATGGTTTAAAAATTTTATAGTCTGTCAAGTTTTTTTCTTGACACCTGCTAGAAATCTGCTATAATAGAACATGTGATAAATAGCTCAGCTATTTCACCGAAATAAAAAATAAGAAAAGAGACTTTAAAAATGGCAGTTAAAATCCGTTTGACTCGTATGGGTTCTAAGAAAAAACCTTTCTACCGTATCAACGTAGCAGATTCACGTTCACCACGTGACGGACGTTTCATCGAAACAGTTGGAACTTACAACCCACTTGTTGCTGAAAACCAAGTAACTTTGAAAGAAGACCGCGTTCTTGCATGGTTGGCTGATGGAGCTCAACCTTCAGATACAGTTCGCAACATCCTTTCAAAAGAAGGTGTATTGAAGAAATTCCACGATTCTAAATTCTCAAAATAAATTTAAAGTAGGTTGACAGATGGATACGATTGAAAATCTCATTATTGCGATTGTGAAACCCTTGATTTCACAACCAGATGCCTTAACTATCAAGATTGAAGATACACCAGAATTTTTGGAATATCATTTGGATCTTGATCAAAGCGATGTGGGTCGTGTAATCGGTCGTAAGGGTCGCACAATTTCTGCGATAAGAACGATTGTCTACTCTGTCCCAACTGAAGACAAAAAAGTAAGAATCGTTATTGACGAAAAATAAGAAGAGCGGGACGTATGTCTCGCTTTTTTGCAAGGAGCAGGATATGAAGGATTTAACGTTTAGACAATTACAAGACTACTTACTCGAACATTACCAGCAGTCTCGGACTGAGGAAGGTCTCTTTATGAAGTTAGTGGAGGAAGTCGGAGAAGTAGCTGAGGTTTTGAATGGTCGTTCTGGTAGAAAAGAGGGTGTCAAGGACTCAAATGAGGAACTAGCCAAAGAACTGGCTGATATTATTCACTACACTGTCGCAATTGCGGCCATCAACGACATAGATTTAACCAAGACCATTTTTGAAAAAGACAAAAAGGCGGCTATCAAATATCAGCATGAACGAGATTTGGAAGGATTTTTGAAGGGGAACATCTAATACGATAAGAAATCAATTTTTTACTAATAAAGAAGGTATTAGTAAATATAAGAAAGATAAAGCAAGGGAAATGGTGGATTATGCTATCAAAGTAAGGAATCTCCAAGAGGTAGACAAGCTAGAACTTGTGAGAAAAGAACGAGAAAAGCAGATCAGACTTGCTGAATCCTTTTTAGGCAATGAAAAAGATAAACGGTGATAGAAGGCATAAAATACTAATCCTAGAAATAGCATCTAGGATTCTACTATGCTACAATGGAAAGATAGTCTCAAAGAATTCTAGTCAATCAATCTTGAGAATAGCTATTTTTAAAAGGAGTAACAGTCTATGAACGAGAATACAAAAGCTTACCTAGCAGCTTTATCCTTTTCAGCAATCATTGGATTTTCTTTTTTATTTACTAAGATTGCTTTAGGCTATGCCAGTCCTCTTACAAACTTAGCGCATCGCTATACAATCGCAGCTTTAGTAATGGTCGTTCTTCATCAAAACAAACTTATCAAAGTGAGTTTAAGTAGAAAAGATATTCTTTCTATTCTTCCTATGAGTCTTTTCTATCCGCTTCTCTTTTTTATTTTTCAATCCTTTGCTTTAAAGTATATATCGTCTTCTGAAGCTGGAATTTTACAGACTCTTGTCCCAATTTTTACTCTCCTGTTAGCATCAGTTTTTCTCAAGGAAAAGACAAGCTTGCTTCAAAAATTCTTTTTATTTTTATCCGTAGCAGGAGTAGTTTTCATCTTCCTTAGCAAAGGAGCGAACTTTGGTGCTGAGACTGCTAGCTTTGGCTTTCTCTTGATGTTGGGATCTGTTCTCGCCAATGCAATAAACAATATCCTCAGCAAGTCCAAAGGAGGACGCTATCGGGCCATGGATATGACAGCTATTGTGATATTTGTTGGCTTCGTCACCTTTAATACGCTGAGTCTGACCTCGCACTATCTAGAGGGCAACATATTAGCCTACGTTGCACCGCTCGGACAGGTATCTTATCTGCTTTCCATGCTCTATTTGGGAATTCTAGCTTCTATAGTGACTGGTAGTCTCTCTATCTATGCTATTGTTCGACTTGGAGCATCAACCGTCAGTGTCTTTGGTAATCTTGGAACAGTTTTGACCATTCTAGCCGGAGCTCTTATCCTCCACGAACCAATTTACAGATACCATGTGATCGGAGCAACTTTGATTATTGCTGGAATTTTAGGCATGAATCTGATGAGAAAAAAGTAAAGATTGCTTAGCAGTCTTTTTCTTGATCTAAATAATATAGAAAATTCAAAAAATTTAATGTAATTAAGTTTGGAAAACGATGATTTTAATATAGCGTGATAAAATAGATAAAAAGAATGACACTAGGATAAAGAGGAGAGAGTGTAATAATGAAGCAAAATGATATAGCTGAAGCTATTGCTTTTTATAACAGAAAACCTGAGACTCTGGTACGTCACATTATACCAGTCTTAGATTGTGACTTGGCTGTTTATCATCGCCCTGGAAGCTCAAGTAAAGGCCACATTATTTTTTATCATGGAGCTTGTGGACGTAGTCAGATGTGGGCTCACCAGTATGGTGCTTTTGAAGGATTTGACCTCTATTTTGTCAACGTTAGAGGACAGGGTGAATCACCTATGAAAGTTGGCCTACCCGACTTAGAAGGTGCTGTTCAAGATGTAGATGCTATTTTGTCCTATTTCCAGTTGGATAAGGTGATATTGGTTGGTCATTCTTGGGGAGGAAATCCACTTCAAGAGTACACCTTTCGCCATCCAGAAAGAGTCCTAGCCTTGGTCATGGTAGATAGTTGGGGACAGCATCGTTACCTATCAGATAAAGAGAGAAATCGCATAAAATATAGTTCCCTTATGTATAAAACGATTCCTTGGAAGTTGATTGCAGATAAGAACTCAAAAATGTGTACAGATAATCCTATCACAAGAGAATTAGTCAAGACGGCAATCATAGAAACTGGGCGAGATGTTTTCTTGAACCTTGGAATCACAGGTTTCTTGGCAGTTCATGAGATAGAAGGATATAAAGGAAACCCTCCTATGCTATTAGTAAGAGGCGAAAATGATTTTCCCAAACACCTAAAAATGATCTACGATGATATCATTGCCTTAAATCCCAATGCGCGTCAAGTAACGATTTCAGATAGTAAACACCAACCGATGAATGACCATCCTAAAGAGTTTAATCAGCTTATTGGTGAATTTTTTGAAGAAGTAGTAGGCCCGTAAGATAGGAACTATCCAACTTGAGAAAATCTTTGGAACGTGATAAAATAAAGGATAAGGATTTTTAATAATTCATTATATAGAACGAGTGGATTTCTTTATGAAGAGGTTTGAAGTATCTACAGAAATTGGTAGTCTCTCTGTTACTTATCAAAAACAAAAGAAAATGCTAGTTTGTTTAAGTGGCGCAGGTTTGCTACCAAGTTATGAAAATTTTTCACTTATACTTGAAAAACTTCCTCCTACAATTGGTTATTTGACAATTGATTTTCCGAACACAGGTAGGAGTCCGATTCATGACCAATCTGGTAAAAATCTGGATAATCTTGCAGATGCGGTTTATGAAGTACTTGAAGAATTGGCGATTTCTGAATATATACTTTGTGTACATAGTTTGAGTGGAATTTTAGCTTGCAAATTGCTCAACAAACCAATTAAGTGTCAGGCTTTAGTAGCAATTGAACCGACAACTAAAAAAGTCATGTTTGCTGATTTTTCAGAAAATCCTTATCCAGAAATGGAAGAGCAGATGAGGCTGATTGACGAGTATGGTCCTGAACTTTATTTTAAGAACTTAACTCAAGCAACATTTAGCATTGAAATTAATAAAGAAATCTGGGAAATAATGCAAGAAAAAGGTTCAGAGTTGGAAAATCAAGATACAGGATTTCAGATATCTGGAGAGATTACTGAGGAAGATTTTGAGAATGTATCTATAGAATCTTATATCCCTGTATTTATTTTTTGTCAGCCTTATAGAGAAAAAGAGTACAGAGAATCAGAATATTGGACTTCCAATACTAAACTCATTTTAGGAGGGAATCACCATTATTTACAATGGTCAGAATCAGAAAAAATTGCGGCTATTATTCAAGAGTTGTCAGAATAATATGGAAAGAAGGAGACTACAGGAGACAAGATGAACTACTTTAATGTTGGGAAAATCGTCAATACGCAGGGGTTACAGGGTGAGATGCGAGTCTTGTCTGTGACGGATTTTGCAGAAGAACGGTTTAAAAAAGGAGCTGAGCTGGCTTTGTTTGATGAAAAAGATCAGTTTGTTCAAACAGTAACTATTGCTAGCCACCGTAAACAGAAGAACTTTGACATCATTAAATTCAAAGATATGTACCATATCAACGCTATCGAAAAGTACAAAGGATACAGTCTCAAGGTCGCTGAGGAAGATTTGAACGATCTAGACGATGGTGAATTCTACTATCACGAGATTATTGGTTTGGAAGTCTATGAGGGTGATAACTTGATTGGAACTATCAAGGAAATCCTGCAACCAGGTGCTAACGATGTCTGGGTGGTCAAGCGAAAAGGCAAGCGTGATTTGCTCTTGCCTTATATCCCACCAGTGATTCTCAATGTTGATATTCCAAATAACCGCGTCGATGTGGAAATCTTAGAAGGGTTAGACGATGAAGATTGATATTTTAACCCTTTTTCCAGAGATGTTTTCTCCGCTAGAGCACTCAATCGTTGGAAAGGCTCGAGAAAAGGGGCTCTTGGATATCCAGTATCATAATTTTCGAGAAAATGCTGAAAAGGCCCGCCATGTCGACGATGAGCCCTACGGAGGCGGTCAGGGGATGTTGCTCCGAGCCCAACCCATTTTCGATGCCTTTGATGCTATTGAAAAGAAAAATCCGCGCGTCATTCTCCTCGATCCTGCTGGAAAGCAGTTTGATCAGGCTTATGCTGAGGATTTGGCCAAAGAAGAGGAACTGATCTTTATCTGTGGGCACTACGAGGGGTATGACGAGCGCATTAAGACTTTGGTGACAGATGAGATCTCCTTGGGTGACTATGTCTTAACTGGTGGAGAATTGGCGGCCATGACCATGATTGATGCGACGGTTCGCCTGATTCCAGAAGTGATTGGCAAGGAGTCCAGCCACCAAGATGATAGTTTTTCTTCTGGCCTTCTTGAATATCCTCAGTACACACGTCCCTATGATTATCGAGGTATGGTTGTACCAGATGTATTGATGAGTGGTCACCATGAAAAGATTCGTCAGTGGCGATTGTATGAGAGTTTGAAGAAAACCTATGAACGCAGACCGGATTTGCTTGAACATTATCAACTGACAGCAGAAGAAGAAAAAATGCTGGCAGAAATCAAAGAAAACAAAGAATAAAGGAGAAACCTATGCAAGTAATCAAACGTGATGGAGAAATTGCTGAATTTAATCCAGACAAGATTTACCAAGCTATCTTAAAGGCAGCTCAGACTGTCTATGTATTGACAGATGATTTACGTCAAAACCTTGCACAAGTCACTAAGAAAGTGGTTTTGGATTTGGAAGAGGCCAAGGTGGAACGTGCTACCATTAGCATGATTCAGTCTATGGTTGAACATCGTCTACTAGGTGCAGGTTACATTACCATTGCAGAACACTACATTTCCTATCGTCTACAACGTGACTTGGAAAGAAGTGGTTATGGAGATCATATCGCAGTTCATTTACATTTTGAACAAATTCGCTAAGAAAAAGAGTGGGATGAAGCAACTACATCTCACTCTTTCTTAAATCTATTTTTTTGGGCTGTTTGGACGGTTGAAGGGACAAATCGTAGGCGTTGAATATCGCTTATGCGGATAATACGGGTCACATTTTTTGCAAAATTTTTCACGATAATTTGCTGGCGTTGCTGATCGTATTTGATGATGTCACCTGTAAAGCTTGTTTCAGACAAGATAAGGTGAACAGCGGTTTGTTTCTGGATAGCCTCTTCAATAGTAGCAGTCAGGGAGTTGGTTTCAGTATGGTCAGGCTGGTCATGTCCATTTAAAAAGTCATGTATTTTATCTAGAACTTGCTGGAATTTATATCTCATATTGGCCTCCCTTCTTTTATATCAATATTATATAAAATTTTCCTAAAATCTACAAGATTTTACGAATAAACTAATGAAAGCTAAAAAAGGAGAAGAAAATGGCAGAATTTACATTTGAAATCGAAGAGCACTTGTTGACTCTTTCTGAAAACGAAAAAGGTTGGACCAAGGAAATTAACCGTGTGAGCTTTAATGGTGCCCCTGCAAAGTTTGATATTCGTGCTTGGAGTCCAGACCATACTAAAATGGGCAAAGGGATTACTCTTTCCAATGAAGAATTTCAAACAATGGTGGATGCCTTTAAAGGCAATTAAGTTTTCAAAATGAAAGAAAAGGATATTGAGTCATGACAACTCGATATCCTTTTTTAGTTAGCAAAGTAAGCCTGATTTTTAAGGCGTTGAAGTAATGGACGGCTAATAAAACTAATAGCAATAATTTTACCAAAGTCTGGGATGATAAAGGGAAATACCCCCACAATAAGAGCTTTTTCAAATGCCATTCCAGCTAGGAAATGTAAGCTGAGAATCCCTCCGACAAAGACAAGGGCATCACCCAAGAGGTTTGCAAGAAAAATCTTGATAACACCACTCTTGCTGTTGGTTAGAGAGGAAGTAAGTCCAGAGTAAACGAGATAAAACCAAAGATAGCCTGCAGTAGGACCAACCAATGCCTGCAATCCAGCTCCACCTCCTGCAAAGACAGGAAGACCGATAGCACCTAGAAGAAGATAGAGTCCAACAGAAAGTACAGCCTCTCTCGGTCTGAAGACAGTAGCAATCAAGCCGATTGCAAAGTTTTGAAGAGTGAAGGGAACGGGTCCAATTGGAAGACTGATTTGTGCCAAAACAGCAATGAGAGCAGCCCCAATAGCAGGGATAGCATAAATATGAGCTTTTTTCAAAATAGTTAACCTCTTTTCTGATGTATAGTAACTATTATACTCGTAGAGTAATTATTGTCAACCATTTTTTTAAAACAAGGTAACAAAAACTGTAACGGCCGATTTTGCTTACTGGTTAAGGTGGGTAATTGTTTTGTTGATTCGAAAATTATCAAAAAAGAAGCAGACACATTTGTATCAGCTTCTTTTGTTTCGATTAACGCATAGTTACAAATTCTTCGGATGCAGTTGGGTGAATCGCCACAGTTGCATCAAAGTCTGCCTTGGTTGCTCCCATTTTGATAGCAACAGCAAATCCTTGAATCATTTCATCAACACCGTAGCCAATTCCATGAAGTCCGACAACTTTTTCTTCTGAACCAGCTGTTATGAGTTTGAAACAGGATTCTTGTCTATTGCTAGTAACGGCAGAGTACATAGATGCAAAGCTTGATTTGTAAACCTTGATTTGCTCTTGACCATATTCTTTGATAGCTTGTTCTTCTGTCAATCCCACAGTTCCTATAGCAGGGTGTGAAAAGACAACAGTTGGAATAGTTGTGTAGTCCATTTTAGCAGTTGTTTTTCCGTTAAAGAGACGCTCAGATAAAGTACGTCCAGCCTTGATAGCAACTGGAGTTAGTTCTTTTTCCCCTGTTACATCACCTAGAGCGTAGATTCCCTCAACAACAGTATTTTGGTATTCATCCACTTGGATGAAGCCACGTTCATTCAGAGTCACTCCAGCTTTTTCAAGTTGCAAGCCCTTAACGTTTGGACGGCGACCTGTAGCCCAGATAACTTGGCTAGCTGTGTGACTAGTACCATCTTCGAAATGAATGGTAATTCCCTCAGCAGTTTTTTCTAATTTGGCAGGGACTTTGTGAGTATGAAGTGGCAAGTTTGTTCTTTCCATTTCCTTTACCAAACCTTCAACGATGTAAGAATCAAAACCACGTAAAGGACGATCACGACGAACAAAGAGATCTGTCTTGACACCAAAGGTGTGGAGTACACCAGCCAATTCAACTGCGATATAACCCGCGCCTAGAATTGCAACTGACTCTGGCAATTCTTCCCAGGCAAATACATCATCAGAAGAGCCACCTAGTTCAGCACCGGGAATGTTTGGAATACTTGGATGGGCACCAGTAGCAATCACAATATGTTTAGCACGAATCAGTTCACCATTTACGCTGACAGTATGAGAATCTACAAATTCAGCATGACCTTCAATCAAGTCTACTCCGTTGCGTTTAAAACTGCCATCATAAGAAGAACGAGCGCGATCAATGTAGGCTTCACGATTACGACGTAGGGTTGCAAAGTCAAAGTTAAGATCAGTAGTCTTAAAGCCGTAGTCTTCTCCAAATTGATGGAAAGTCTCAGCAATTTGTGCCCCGTACCACATGATTTTTTTAGGAACACAACCTACGTTGACGCAAGTTCCACCTAGTTTCTTTTCCTCAATAACGGCTGCTTTAGCTCCGTGTTCACCAGCACGGTTCATGGTAGCAATTCCTCCGCTACCTCCACCGATAGCAATGATATCATATTCTCTCATTTAAAACTCCTTTATACTCTTTTAAATAGTAGAGTGTCATTTTTTGATAGTCATATTCTATCTTTTTTTTGATTTGATTGCAAAAATCTGCTACGTTCAAAAAAATTAAAGAAAAGGCTTGCAAAAAGGAAAAATAAAGTGTATTATATAACTAGTACAATGGTAATAAAAATAGATTCCGAACAATAATCAAATCCCGAAATGTCATTATTTCGTTCTGAACTGTTATTGTTTATATTTGCTAATTTTTATATAATATTGTTAAGGACTTTAAATCAAAAAGGAGTTTCATTATGAAGAAGAATCGTAAAGCTAAAAAGTGGCAATTGTATGCAGCAATCGGTGCTGCAAGTGTAGTTGTATTGGGTGCTGGAGGGATTTTACTCTTTAGACAACCTTCTCAGACTGCTGTAAAAGATGAGGCTACTCATCTTGTTGTTGCCAAGGAAGGAAGCGTGGCATCCTCTGTTTTATTGTCAGGGACAGTAACGGCAAAAAATGAACAATATGTTTATTTTGATGCTAGTAAGGGAGATTTAGATGAAATCCTTGTTTCTGTGGGTGATAAGGTCAGCGAAGGGCAGGCTTTAGTCAAGTACAGTAGTTCAGAAGCCCAGGCGGCCTATGATTCAGCTAGCCGAGCAGTAGCTAAGGCAGATCGTCATATCAATGAACTCAATCAAGCACGAAATGAAGCTGCTTCAGCTCCGGCTCCACAGTTGCCAACGCCAGCAGGAGGCGAAGGAGCTGCAGGGCAAACTCCAGCTCCAGTCTCAGGAAATGCAGTGTCATCTATTGATGCGCAACTAGGGGATGCGCGTGATGCTCGTGCAGATGCAGCAGCGCAATTAAGCAAGGCTCAAAGTCAGTTGGATGCCATGACGGTTCTCAGTACCCTAGAGGGAACTGTGGTCGAAATCAACCGTAATGTTTCTAAATCTCCAACTGGAGCTAGCCAGGTGGTAGTTCATGTCGTTAGCAATGAAAACTTGCAAGTTAAGGGTGAACTATCTGAATATAACCTTGCCAACCTCTCTGTAGGACAAGAAGTAACTTTTACTTCTAAAGTTTACCAAGATAAGAGCTGGACAGGTAAGATTAGCTATATCTCTGATTACCCTAAAACCAATGGCGAATCAGCAAGTGCAGCTGCTGCAGCAGGTGGTAATTCTGGTTCTAAATATCCATATACCATCGATGTTACAAGTGAAATCGGTGACTTGAAACAAGGATTCTCAGTAAGTGTTGAGGTGAAGAACAAGACCAAAGCTATTTTGGTTCCTCTAACAAGTATTGTGACTGAAAATGATAAGAACTATGTCTGGGTACTTGACGAGCAGAAAAAGGCCAAGAAAGTGGAAGTTGGTTTGGGAAATGCTGATGCAGACAACCAAGAAATCACTTCAGGTCTGACAAATGGAGTCAAGGTCATCAGTAACCCAACGTCTTCTCTAGAGGAAGGAAAAGAGGTGAAGGCTGATGAAGCAACTAATTAGTCTAAAAAATATCTGCAGAAGCTACCGTAACGGTGACCAAGAACTGCAGGTTCTCAAAAATATCAACCTAGAAGTGAATGAGGGTGAGTTTGTCGCCATCATGGGACCCTCTGGTTCTGGTAAGTCAACCCTCATGAACACCATTGGGATGTTGGATACACCAACCAGTGGAGAGTATTATCTTGAAGGCCAAGAAGTGGCTGGACTTGGTGAAAAACAACTCGCCAAAGTTCGAAATCAAGAGATTGGATTTGTTTTTCAACAGTTCTTTCTTCTATCCAAACTTAATGCTCTGCAAAATGTAGAATTACCCTTGATTTACGCAGGAGTTTCAGCTTCAAAACGGCGCAAGTTAGCTGAGGAATATCTAGATAAGGTTGAATTGACTGAACGTAGTCACCATTTGCCTTCGGAATTATCTGGTGGTCAAAAGCAACGTGTGGCTATTGCGCGTGCCTTGGTAAACAATCCTTCTATTATCTTAGCAGACGAACCGACAGGAGCCTTGGATACCAAAACAGGAAATCAAATTATGCAACTATTGGTTGACTTGAACAAAGAAGGAAAAACCATTATCATGGTAACGCATGAGCCTGAGATTGCTGCCTATGCTAAACGTCAGATTGTCATTCGCGATGGAGTTATTTCATCTGATAGTGCTCAGTTAGAAAAGGAGGAAAACTAAGATGCAGAATCTGAAATTTGCCTTTTCATCCATTATGGCCCACAAGATGCGTTCTTTTCTCACTATGATTGGGATTGTTATCGGTGTTTCCTCAGTTGTTGTGATTATGGCTCTAGGTGATTCCATGTCTCGTCAGATCAATAAAAACATGACCAAGTCACAGAAGAATATTCATGTTTTTTTCTCGCCAATTAAAAGTAAAGATGGTTCTTTTACCCAAAAACAATCAGCTTTAACAGTTTCTGGGAAAGAAGAGGAAGTTTTTGTTGAACCACCAAAACCTCAAGAAGCTTGGGTCAAGGAAGCTGCTAATCTCAAGGGAGTGGACAGCTACTATTTAACCAACTCGATGAATGTTACCTTAACCTATAAGGATAAAAAGGTCGAACATGCTAACATGACAGGTGGAAATGTCACTTATATGGATGCGGTCGAAAATGAAATCATTGAAGGTCGTGGTCTTAGAGAGCAAGATTATAAAGATTTTGCAAGTGTGATTATCCTAGATGATGAACTAGCCAAGAGCCTTTTTGGTTCAGCAAAAGATGCACTCAATCAGATTGTTGAAGTAAATGAAATCAGCTACCGTGTTATTGGTGTCTATGAAAGTAAAGAAGCTAAGGCTGCAAAAACCTTTGGAGTCGGAGGACTACCAATTACGACTAATATTTCTCTAGCGGTCAATTTTAACACAGACGAGATTTCAAATATTGTCTTTCGTGTTAACGATACCAGCTTGAGCCAGACTTTGGGGCCAGAGTTGGCAAGAAGAATGACGGAGATTTCAGGTCTCCAACAAGGGGAGTATCAGGTAGCAGATGCAACAGAAGCCTTCAACGAAATTCAACAAATGTTCGGCTTTATAACTACGATTATTAGTGCCATTGCAGGAATTTCCCTTTTTGTTGGAGGAACTGGTGTTATGAACATCATGCTGGTTTCGGTGACGGAGCGTACGCGTGAGATTGGTCTCCGTAAGGCTTTGGGTGCAACGCGTGCCAATATTTTAATTCAGTTTTTGATTGAATCCATGATTTTGACCTTGCTTGGTGGAGTTATTGGTCTAACCATTGCGACAGGCTTAACAGCTATAGCTGGTCTACTCTTGCAAGGATTGATAGCTGGTATAGAAGTAGGAGTGTCAATCCCTGTTGCCCTATTTAGTCTTGCAGTTTCGGCTAGCGTTGGTATGATTTTTGGAGTTTTGCCAGCCAACAAGGCATCGAAACTTGATCCAATTGAAGCCCTTCGTTATGAATAGAATAAACAAGATGGACACTCGTCTATCTTGTTTTTTGTATGGATTTCCCTATCGAAAATCAGTAAAAATATGATATAATGAAGTGTTAGAAAAACAGGTTTCATTTGCCTGGAAAGGAAAAATTATGTCTGAAAAGAATTTTTATATTACAACGCCGATTTACTATCCATCTGGAAAACTTCATATCGGATCTGCCTACACAACCATCGCCTGTGATGTTTTAGCACGTTACAAACGCTTGATGGGCTACGATGTCTTTTATTTGACAGGTCTTGATGAGCACGGTCAGAAAATCCAGCAGAAAGCAGAAGAAGCTGGAATTACACCTCAAGCCTATGTTGATGGGATGGCAGTTGGAGTCAAAGAACTCTGGCAATTACTCGATATCTCATACGATAAATTTATCCGTACAACGGATGACTACCATGAAAAAGTTGTCGCACAGGTCTTTGAACGATTGCTTGCTCAAGATGACATCTATTTGGGTGAATATTCTGGTTGGTATTCAGTTTCAGATGAGGAATTCTTTACAGAAAGCCAGCTTGCAGAAGTTTTCCGTGACGAAGCTGGAAATGTAATCGGAGGAATCGCTCCGTCAGGACACGAGGTTGAATGGGTATCTGAAGAATCATATTTTCTTCGCCTCAGCAAATACCAAGACCGCTTGGTCGAATTTTTCAAAGCTCATCCTGAATTTATCACTCCAGATGGTCGTCTGAATGAAATGCTTCGCAACTTTATTGAGCCAGGTTTAGAGGATTTGGCGGTTTCTCGTACCACCTTTACATGGGGTGTTCCGGTACCATCAAATCCTAAACACGTTGTATACGTTTGGATTGATGCTCTTCTTAACTATGCGACAGCTCTTGGTTACGGTCAAGACGAACATGGTAACTTTGACAAGTTCTGGAATGGCACAGTCTTCCACATGGTTGGAAAAGACATCCTTCGTTTCCACTCAATCTACTGGCCAATCCTTCTTATGATGTTAGATATCAAATTGCCAGATCGTTTGATTGCCCATGGTTGGTTCGTCATGAAAGATGGCAAAATGTCTAAGTCAAAAGGGAATGTCGTATACCCTGAAATGTTGGTAGAGCGTTATGGACTAGATCCACTTCGTTACTACCTCATGCGTAGCCTTCCAGTTGGTTCAGACGGAACCTTCACTCCAGAAGACTATGTAGGCCGTATCAACTACGAATTGGCCAATGACCTTGGAAACCTCCTCAACCGTACGGTTTCTATGATTAACAAGTACTTTGATGGACAAATTCCAGCCTATGTAGAGGGCGTGACAGAGTTTGATCATGCTCTTGCTGAGGTTGCAGAACAATCAATCGCAGACTACCATACACACATGGAAGCAGTTGACTACCCACGTGCTCTTGAAGCAGTCTGGACTCTGATCTCTCGTACCAATAAATACATCGATGAGACCGCACCATGGGTCTTGGCCAAGGATGAAGCTCTTCGTGACCAATTGGCAAGTGTCATGAGTCACTTGGCAGCTAGCCTTCGTGTCGTTGCTCACTTGATTGAGCCGTTTATGATAGAAACTAGTCGTGCAGTTTTGACTCAACTTGGTTTAGCAGAAGTTGCTAGCCTTGAGAACTTGAGCTTGGCTGACTTCCCAGCAGATGTGACTGTAGTTGCCAAAGGAACACCAATTTTCCCACGTCTCGATATGGAAGAAGAAATCGCCTATATCAAGGAACAAATGGAAGGCAACAAACCAGCAGTCGAAAAAGAGTGGAACCCAGACGAAGTTGAGCTCAAACTAAACAAGGAAGAAATCAAGTTTGAAGACTTTGACAAGGTTGAAATCCGTGTCGCAGAAGTCAAAGAAGTGTCTAAAGTAGAAGGTTCAGATAAGTTGCTTCAATTCCGCTTGGATGCTGGTGATGGTGAAGATCGTCAAATCCTCTCAGGAATTGCCAAATACTATCCAAATGAACAAGAATTGGTCGGCAAGAAAGTCCAAATTGTTGCTAACCTCAAACCACGTAAGATGATGAAAAAATATGTCAGCCAAGGGATGATTCTCTCAGCTGAACATGATGGAAAATTAACCCTTCTCACAGTTGATCCAGCTGTACCAAACGGAAGTGTGATTGGGTAAA
This sequence comes from Streptococcus mitis, assembly GCF_000960005.1. Taxonomy (GTDB): domain Bacteria; phylum Bacillota; class Bacilli; order Lactobacillales; family Streptococcaceae; genus Streptococcus; species Streptococcus mitis_CK. The sequence goes on from NZ_JYGP01000002.1 coordinate 297,073, forward strand.
AATAGACAGGACTAGTTCATGCTAGTTCTGTTTTTTATTTAACTATTATGCTTTACAAACTAGTGTGAAAGTGGTATATTATAAATGAAGTTATTAGTAGGTATTACAAAATAGATTAGAAGGGAGAAGTGATGAAAGAAACTCAGCTATTAAAAGGTGTTCTTGAAGGTTGTGTCTTGGATATGATTGGTCAAAAAGAGCGGTATGGTTATGAGTTGGTTCAGACTTTGCGAGAGGCTGGATTTGACACTATCGTTCCAGGAACTATTTATCCTTTGTTGCAAAAGTTAGAAAAAAATCAATGGATAAGAGGCGACATGCGCCCGTCGTCAGATGGTCCAGATCGGAAGTATTTTTCGTTAACTAAAGAAGGAGAAGAACGTGTCTCAGTCTTTTGGCAACAATGGGACGATTTGAGTCAAAAAGTAGAAGGAATTAAGAATGGAGGGTAAACCATGAAGAAAATGAAGTATTATGAAGAAACAAGCGCTTTGCTACATGAGTTTTCTGAGGAGAATCAAAAGTATTTTGAGGAACTGTGGGATAGTTTTAATCTTGCTGGATTTCTCTATGATGAGGACTATCTCAGAGAGCAGATCTATTTGATGATGCTAGATTTCTCAGAAGCAGAACGAGACGGGATGAGTGCAGAGGATTATCTAGGTAAGAATCCTAAAACAATAATGAAAGAGATGCTCAAGGAAGCACCTCGCAGTTCTATCAAAGAGTCCCTTTTGACGCCAATTCTTGTTTTAGCAGTATTACGCTACTATCAACTATTAGGTGATTTTTCTAAAGGTCCTCTCTTAACAGTCAATTTGCTTACGTTTTTAGGCCAACTTCTTATTTTTCTAATTGGATTTGGACTTGTGGCCACAATCTTACGTTGGGGGCTAGTCCAAGATTCTCCTAAGATGAAAATTGGCACTTATATTGTCGTTGGAATTCTTGTTCTGCTAGTCGTTCTAGGATATGTAGGAATGGGAAGTTTCATACAAGAAGGAGCCTTTTATCTTCCTGCTCCCTGGGATAGTTTATCTGTCTTTACGATTTCGCTGGTCATCAGTATTTGGAATTGGAAAGAACCGATTTTTCGTCCCTTTGTTAGTATGATTATTGCCCATCTTGTGGTAGGTTCTCTGCTTCGTTACTATGAGTGGATGGGAATTTCAAATGTTTTTCTTACAAAGATTGTTCCTTTAGCTGTCCTCTTTATTGGAATCTTTGTCTTGTTCCGTGGGTTTAAAAAGATAAAATGGAGTGAAATATAATCAAAAAACCGTTTTAAAACGGTTTTTTGTTATAATGAAGGGAAGAATGTTAGAAATTTAAGGAGAAAAATTTGATGAGATACATAACTCTTGGTCAAGATGACAAAGAATTATCAGAAATTGTTCTCGGAATGATGAGAATAGAAGATAAGTCTGTAAAAGAAGTTGAAGAGCTTGTAGAAACAGCACTGTCTGTTGGAATCAACGCTTTTGACTTGGCTGATATTTATGGTCGTGGTCGTTGTGAAGAACTGTTAGGTCTTGTCCTAAAAAATCGTCCAGATTTAAGAGAAAAGATGTGGATTCAGTCCAAATGTGGCATTCGCATTGAAGAATTTACCTATTTTGATTTTTCTAAGGACTATATTATAAAATCAGTAGACGGTATTTTGCAAAGATTGAAGATTGATCATCTAGATAGCTTGCTTCTTCATCGACCAGATGCTTTGATGGAATCTGATCAAGTAGCAGAAGCCTTCGATCTTCTTTACAATCAAGGTAAGGTTCGAGATTTTGGAGTTTCTAATCAAAATCCTATGATGATGGAGTTGCTTAAAAAAGATGTCAAGCAGCCGTTAGCTGTTAATCAGCTACAATTGAGTGCGGCTTTTACACCAGGATTCGAATCAGGCTTTCATGTTAATATGGAAGATAGTCAAGCGACTATGCGAGATGGCAGCATTTTTGAATATTGCAAATTACATGATGTGGTCATTCAAGCATGGTCTGTCTTACAATTCGGGTATTTTAAAGGGAATTTTGTTGGAAATGAGAAATTTCAAGCTTTAAATCAAGTACTTGAGCGTTTAGCTATTAAATATGGAGTAACTTCTTCAACTATTGCCATTTCTTGGATATTGCGTTATCCAGCAAAAATGCAGGCAGTCGTAGGCACCACAAATCCTAAGCACTTGAGAGAAGTTAGCCAAGCGGGAAACTTTAGCTTAACAAGAAAAGAATGGTATGAAATTTATCTTGCTGCAGGGAATAATTTGCCGTAAGTAGAAGCAGATGTAAATAAATCACAGTCAAAAAGCCGTTGCAAAGCGGTTTTTAACAATAATGATATATGATGCGATTGATTGTTTTGATATATTATAGTAAAATGGAATAAAAATGCTAAAGGATGTTAAATATGAAGAAGTTGCTTTATGCGAGTCTAGCCTTTTTATCAGTCTTTACTTTGGCGGCTTGTTCTGGTCATAAGGAAGAAGCAAAAGTTCCAGAAGTAAAAGTGGAACAAAAACAAGCCAAGTTTGATGAAAAGTTGTTCAAAGAAGCAGGTATACTGCCTTTTAAAAGTGAAAAACAGCTTGAACTTGGCGAACTAGATTCTAAAAATCGTGCGACTGGGGCTCATATTCAGCTCAAGGATAGTGATGAACCGACTGATAAGAGAGAAACAAAGTTGACCTATGATCCAGTCGGCTGGCACAATTATAAATTCTTTTATGGGGATGGCCGGGAAGAAGCTTGGTTGATGAGTAGAGGTCATTTGATTGGCTACCAATTTAGTGGTCTGAATGATGAAAAGAGAAATTTAGTTCCTATGACTAACTGGCTCAATGCTGGAAATTATTCTGGGACTGATGAACACAACCAGAGTAGCATGCTTTACTATGAAAATCGATTAGATTCATGGCTCGCTAATCATCCAAACTACTATCTTGATTACAAGGTGACGCCAATTTATCAAAATGATGAGCTTATTCCTAGACAGATAGGGTTGCAATATGTAGGGATTGATGAAAATGGTAAGCTCTTAGAAATTAAGTTGGGTAGCAGTAAGGAAAAGGTGGATAAGTATTCTGTGACGCATGTCGTTTTAGACAATGTTTCGGCTAATGCAGAAATTAACTATTTGGATGGTACTGCTAAAAACCTAGTTGAAGACGCAAAGGTAAAAGAAGAAAAAGAAAAAACCAAGAAGGAAGCTGAGGAAAAGGCTAAGAAAGAGGCGGAGGAAAAAGCAGAAGCCGAGAAGAAGGCGAAAGAAGAGGAGGAAAAGGCTCGTCAAGCAGAACAAGAAAAGGAAGAGAGTCAGGAATCAAACACGCAATCAGCAAATTCAGGTGGTTATTTCAAAGATTCCAGAGGAAGATGGCATAAACCAAATGGCAAGTATGCTTCTAAGAAAGAAATTAAAGCAGCTGGATTAACTTGGTAATCATGTAAATGATGGAAGAATAGAATAAATCACAGTCAAAAAGCCGTTGCAAAGCGGTTTTTTGTTGCTTGTTTTGGGGTAATATAGTAGAATTATGAAGATATTAAATATTTTTTGGAGATTAAAATGAAGAAAAAAATAATTATATTGTCAATGTGTCTAATTGTAGGAATTTCTGGTCTGGGATACTATTTCTTATCTTATGTCCCCTACAGATCTGCTGTAACTAAGTTTGAAGATATAGTCAAAGATTTACAAGAAAAAAATAAAGAGGTTGAAAACCAAATAGCTGAGGCTGAGAAGGTAATTGATAGTGGCGAAGAGCCATTGGATTCAAAAAAATTAGAAGAATTAAAAAAAGCAATTGAAGATAGTCAGAATTCGCTTCGAAAAGTACCAGAAATGGAGAAATCAACTGCTAAGATTGAGGAGCAAATAGAAGAATTAAGCAAGCCAGTGGACTATAGTGAAACAATAAAGAATTTATCTGACAAACAGACTCTTTATCAAAATAGTATTCTTCAGCTAAAACAAATTACAAATCCATCTAATACTTTTATTGAAGAAAGACTCAAAGAAATTTCTTCAATTACAGGAGTACAGTCTGTTACTGAAAATAACGATCCAAATAATAAATTGAATAAACAAGGTGGGTATACAGCGTCTGTATATTTTGTTGACAATCAAGTTACATATTCAGTAGAGGGATCTGATATTGTTCAGAAAGGAAATGATGCTGGTGGAAATGTCGAGGTTTATAAGACAAAAGAAGAAGCTGAAAAACGCAACACCTATATTAGCGCATTTGATGGTACTGCTTTAAATCCTGGATCACACTATGTTTATGGAACAGTTTTAATTCGTACTTCACATTATCTAACAGGAACACAGCAGAAAGATTTAACTGAAGAAATTTATAATAAACTGATTGAACTTAAATAATTTAAAAATTGGATAGCTATTAGTTTATTTAACTAATATACAGTCAAAAAGCCGTTTCAAAGCGGTTTTTTTGTTATAATGAAGGGGAGAATTATTGATATTAAAGGAGAAAAACATGACATTTGAAGAAATTCTGCCTGGATTAAAGGCTAAGAAAAAATATGTACGAACTGGTTGGGGAGGTGCTGAAAACTATGTCCAACTTTTTGATACTATTGAACAAAACGGGGTTGCACTTGAAGTGACGCCCTATTTCCTAATCAACGTGTCTGGAGAAGGAGAAGGTTTTTCCATGTGGAGCCCGACACCTTGTGATGTTTTGGCGACAGATTGGGTAGAAGTGCATGACTAGACGCGTATTGATTACGGGAGTGAGTTCAGGGATCGGTCTAGCTCAAGCTCGCCTCTTTTTAGAGAATGGCTATCAAGTTTATGGAGTTGACC